>JAZUHB010000065.1:0-29484 GCA_045641505.1 Bianqueaceae bacterium
CGATTCGAACATCGTCCGCCTGGTCTGGGCGCTGCTGGCGCTCAGCGGCATCGGCGTAGCTCTTTATGTGATCGCCGCGCTGATCCTACCCTCTGAACCCTACGACTATTACTGATATCTCCCCCTAAACAAGAAGATCCCGTTCAGGAATGAGCGGGATCTTTTTGTATGGAAAAACGGGGGCGATTTTTCCGCGGATCGTCCGCGGAAGCGGAACGGCGGAGGAAAACGGACGATAATGAATAGTGAGGAAGAGAGAACATGAAGTCTGCGGAGGGGCCGCGCCGGCCCACGGTCCGGGCTCTTCCCCCTTGATTTTCCGGACCACCTTCCTCCCCCTGAAAAAGCAAACGGCCGGCGCGGCTTTCCGGAAAGGAACACATGGAACACGATGATTTCGGCCGGCGCCAGGTCTGGCTCAGCACCCGGGACCGGGCTTATGAAGAAAAGCTGTATCAGTTTCTTACCTATCATTACGGACAGCGGATGGAGGTCCACCGCAGTCTCGAAATGGCGGAGGGCTTCGTCCCGGATGAGGGCAGTCTGCTGCTGACCGACCGCGATGAGGAGGAGCCGGCCCGCTTCGGGGAGACCGTGCGACTCACGCCGGGCGAGAACGGCGGCGGGATCAACGTCTATCAGTCCGGACATGAGATCGCCCGGCAGCTGCTGCGCCTGCGCGGGGGAGCCGATCCGTCGAGGGAAGCGGCTTCCGCGGAGGAGCAGCCGGATCTCTGCCGCGCGCGGGAGAGCGTCTTCGGAAGCGCGGGAGCGGGCGGAGTCTTTACGGTCTGCTCGCCCGTCGGCGGCTGCGGCGTCAGCAGCTTTGCGATGACGCTGGCCCAGTGCCTGCAGGAAAACTGCGAGGGCCGGGTGCTCTTTCTCGCGCCGGAGCCTTCCTTCCCCTGGCAGCTGTTCTTCCGGAGCAGCGCGCCGTACAATCTGTCGGACCTGCTTTACAGCCTGCTGACGGAGGAGGGGACGGGAGCGGCCTGGGAGGCGGAACTGGACCGGGTCCTCAGCCGCCAGGAGAGCGGCGTCTGGTTCATCCGGCCGCTGACCTCGCTGCGGGATCTGGAGCTTCTGTCGAACAGGGAGCTGGCTCTTTTGTTCGGGAAACTGCGGAAACGTTTTGCCTGGATCGTATGCGATCCGGGCCGCTGCGGCGGAAGCCTCAGCGAAAAGATATTGGAGCTTTCCGACCGGATCTATCTGCTCAAACGGCAGAATCCGGTCGATGAGAAGAAAACTGAGAATTATCTTTCCTCCCTCGAACTGGTGCCCGAGGAGGGCAACGCGCTCCGGGGACGGATGAAGGTCATGACGGTCGGGCGCGGCCGGAAGGGGCAGTTCCTTCCGGAGGAAAAGGCTATCTTCCTGCGGAAGGACGCACTGCTGAAGCCGGACCCCGGGACCGCCTATTATAAGAAGGTCCGTGAGCTGGCTATCGGGGATGCGGACGCGTGAGCAGGGAATATCTGCGCCTTCGCCGCGCGGTGCAGGAACAGGTTCCGGAGGGCGTCGGCGACGACAGCGAAATGCGCGGTCTGATTTACCGGACGCTGGCCGCGGAGCAGAAGGAACAGTACATCGATGTACGGGAGCGGGCGCGCCTCGGGAAGAGAATCTTCGACTCCCTGCGGGGACTGGATATCCTGCAGCCGCTGGCGGAGGACGAGGAGGTCACCGACATCATGGTGAACGGCCCCGAAGATATCTTCTATGAAAAGAAGGGCGTCCTCCGGCGGCTGGACGAGCGCTTTGAATCGGAGGAACGCCTGCGGGAGGTGGTCCAGCAGATCGTCGGGACCGTCAACCGGAGCGTGAACGAGCTTTCACCCATCGTGGACGCAAGGCTTCCGGATGGTTCGCGGGTGAATGCCGTGTTTCCGCCGGTGGCCGTAAAGGGGCCGGTGCTCACGGTGCGGCGCTTCCGCAGCAGACCGTTGACGGCTGCCGAGCTCGTAGCAGGTGGGACCCTGACCGCGGAGGCGGCGGAGTTTCTCCGCTTTGCCGTGGAGCAGCGCTACAACGTATTCGTCTGCGGAGGTACCTCGTCGGGCAAGACGACGCTGCTGAACGTCCTGTCGGATTTCATCCCGGCCGGCGAGAGAGTCGTCACAATCGAGGACACGGCGGAGCTTCGGCTCAGCGGCTGTGCGAACCTCGTGACACTGGAGGCCCGGCCCGGCGGCAGAGAAGGCGCGGCGGCGGTCCCGATCCGGGAGCTGATCCGCGCGTCGCTCCGGATGCGGCCCGACCGCATCATCGTCGGGGAGATCCGCGGCGACGAAACGATCGACATGCTTCAGGCGATGAACAGCGGTCATGACGGCTCGCTGTCGACCGGGCACGGGAACTCCTGCCGGGACATGCTGAGCCGCACCGAGACGATGGTCCTGATGGGCACGGATATTCCTCTGACGGCGGTCCGCCAGCAGATCTGCAGCGCCATCGACCTGATGGTCTTCCTGCGGCGCCGGCGGAACGGGGAACGGCGCGTGGAGGAGATCGCGCAGCTGACGGAGCTTTCCGACGGCGTAATCGGGCTGGAAAACCTTTTCGAGCTGCAGGAGGGCGAGCTGGTCCGCACTTCCGCGGAGCTGTACAGAAAGAAGGAATGGCGATGAACTACCGTTTGACCTGGCGGGATTGGCTGAAGTTCGGAGCGGCGGGCGCCGCGGGCGGTCTGCTGCTCGGCTGGCTGTTCTACCGGTCCGTCTTGGCCGCGGCAGCCGTCGCGGCCGTTCTGGCGGTCCTTTTCCCGTTATTTGAAAGAAAGGAACTGGCCGTGAAACGGCGGGACGCACTGGAGAGCGAGCTATGCGAGGCGCTCGGTGCCCTGTCGGTGACGCTTCGCAGCGGATATTCCTTCGAAAACGCCCTTTGCGAAACCGGCAGGGAGGCGGGCAAGCTGCGCCTGCTGGGTCCGGAATGGAAACGGCTGCAGGGCCTGGTCGAGGGACGTGTGCCGCCGGAGCAGGCCTTTGCCGAGCTGGCGGAGCGGACCGGCCTGGAGGAGCTGCTGAGCCTGAGCGCCGTAATCGGGATCTGCCGGGGAAGCGGCGGCAATCTTTCTTCCGCTGTTACGGAAACGGTGGAGCTTCTGAAGGGAAGGCAGGCAGCCCGCGCCGACCGCAGGGCGCTCCTGTCCCGCAAAAGAACCGAGCAGAGGATCGTCAGTCTGATGCCCTTTCTCGTGTTCGGCATGCTGGCGCTGATCTCGGAAAGCTACCTGAATCCGCTGTACAGCGGAATGACGGGGCGGATTCTGATGACGGTCTGCCTTGCGGTGATGCTGACCTCGGTCTGGTTGTCGGCGCGGCTCTCGCGCCCGGAAGAATAGGAGGAAAAGATGAAGTGGCTGTTTCTGGCGGCGGGCGCGGCAGCCCTGTCCTTCCTGCTGCTTATGCGGCTGAAGCGGACGGACGGACGCCGCGGAGAACGGGTGCCGTTTTTCGAGCCGGCCGGCCGCTTTCTGGCGGAAAAGCTGCCCTGGAGCGAGAAGGAAAAGGAAAAAAAAGCAAGGACTCTCCGCGAGCTTTACGGCGAGAAGGATTTGCCGGAGCAGCTCCTGCGGTATCGGACGAAGCTGTTCGGGCATTTGCTGCTTCTGCTTGTAATCGGATGCTTCACTCTGTTCGCGCTCGGCTTCTGCGGGAAAGAGGAGAGCCCGATTTCGGGCGATCTGCCCCGCGAGGAGGAGAGCGGAAGCATCTCGGTGGAGGCCCTGATCGAGGGAGAGGAAGAGCCTCATTCCGTGACGGTCGATCTGCCCGCCCTCGAGCCGACACTGGAGGAGAAGGTGCAGTGGCTTGCCGAGGCAGACGATTTTATTGCGGAGTACTTCGAGGAGCTGGGCCCCTTGTCCGCGGCGCCGGACTTTCCGGCAAGCTGGGGCCACGCGACCTTCGATTATTACAGCCTCGATCCGCTCGTGCTAGATGATGAGGCTCGGTTTTACGAGGGATGGCCCGCGGAAGAATATCAGGCCGTGTTTCGCGTGCTGGTGTGGGTCGAGGATCTGAAATCCTCTGTGGACGTGACGCTGTATTTCGTGCCCGCGGCGGAGCTTGCGCTCTCGACCCAGTGGCAGCTGCTCCGGGAGCAGATTCTGGCGGGTTCCTTTACGGAAGAAACTCAGGTGAGGCTTCCGGCTGAAACGGCCGGAGGCTTGGCGGTCCGCTGGCAGCTCCCGTCCACGAAGCCGGACCCGGGAGCGGGTTTTCTCCTGCTCCTGCTTCTGCTGTTTTTGTACAAAATATTCGACGAAGCGCTGCTTCGCGGCCGCGCGGAACGGGAGAAAAACCGGGCGGAGCGTGCCTGCCCGGAGCTATGCAGCGAGCTGCTCGTGCTGCTGAATGCCGGACTCAGCGTGCCGAACGCGTGGATCCGCTGCGACGGACTGTACCGGAAGCGGAAGGAGAAAAGCAATCTTCTGCGGGAGCAGTTTCACCGGACCGCGCAGAAGCTGACGAACGGCTTCCCGACGGCCGACTGTCTGAACGAGTTCGCGGCGCAAACAACGGTGCCGCAGGCCGGGAAAATGGCGGAGCTTCTGGTCCGCAGCAATCGCTATGGAAACGAGCGAATCGTGGCGGATCTTCGCCGGATGAACGACGAGGCCTGGGAGAGGGAGAGCCGGCGCGCCAGGGAAAGCGCGGAAAAGGCAGACGTACGCCTGGTGATCCCACTGATGCTGATGCTGATCGTGGTCCTGGTCATCGTCATGGCGCCGGCTATCATGCAAATCAAAGGAGCGTAACGGCATGAAAAAACTGACTGGAAGAAAAGGAATGAGCACGGTGGAAATCGTGCTGATCATCGTGATCCTGATCGCGCTGGTCATCATGTTCAAGAATACCATCATCGATTTCGTATCGGGGATCCTGGGGAAAATCTCGTCCCAGGGCAGTGTCTTCGACCCCGGCAAGCTGGCCAGATGAAGACGCGCCGCGGATCGCTGACGGTCGAGGCGGCGCTGATTTTCCCCATGACGGCGGTGCTGATTGTCAGTTTCCTGCAGATCGGGCTCTATCTCTCCCTGTCGCTCTGGACGAAGACTCTGTGTGAGCAGAGCATGATGCGGTACCGCTCGCTGCGGGAAGCGGGCGCGGACGCGGAGGAGGCCGCCGGAGCGGTCGAGCGTGAGCTGGAGAAAACGCTCGGCGAAAGCCTGCTTCGGAAAACGAAGGCCGGGGTGACCGTGCAGCCCTCCTACCTCGAGGACGAGATCCGTATCTCGGCGGAGGGCGAGTATTCGTTTCTGTTCGCGCAGCAGGTCAGCTCGAAGGCGCGCGGCTGGTACCGAAGGCCGCGAAGAGTCCGCGATACGCTGTGCGTGGTGGAGGAGACCGGGGAGAAGATCCCCTTCGTGGCTGATCTGTGGGACCGTTATGAGAAAGTAATCCTGGAACTGGCAAAGGAAATGAGCCAATGACGAAGAAAGAAAATCCGCGAGGGAGCGTCACCCTTCTTTTTGCCATGCTCCTTTTTCCGCTGGCTGTCTTCTTCGTCACCCTGACCGGACTGGCGGATCATCTGATTACCGGGACGCTTTCGGAACGGATCGTGGAGAGCGCCTGCCGCAGCGTCCTGGCCGAGTTCGACCGGGATGTGGAGAAAAAGTACGGCTTTTACGCAGTCCGGTCATCAGGAAAGGCCGAGGATTCACTCGAGTTTTTCCTGCGGGAAAACTTTGACTGCGATCCGGCGGCGGGACTGAGCGGCTGCGCGCTCGAGAGGGCCGAGCTTTCCGCGAAAGGGAGTCTGGCGGAGATCCGCGCGGTCAAGGAGCAGATCCGGAATTTCATGGAGCTTCGTTTGATCACGCAGGCCGCCGAGGACGCGTATGAGGCCTTCAGTGAGCTGGCAAAGGGCTCGGAGGAGGTGCATCAGGCGCTGGATGAGCCGGCTGAAAGCGCGGCAGAGGATCCGCCCTCCCTGGACTGGAAAGCGGTTTTCGAGGGCCTCCGGGAGCGGAATGACGAGCTGAAGGAGCTGGCGCCGAATGAAAACAAGCTGGATTCCAAGGAAGGGCTATACCAGACGCTTCCGTCCCTGAACCGTCAGTACGGAGAGGAGGAGCAGGAGCCGGAATCGGACCCGGCTTTCCTGGACTGGCTCTGGGAGAGGGTCCGGGAAGCGGGCGAAAATCTCCTGACGAAGGCGGACGTGGTCGTCTACGCGGAAGGGATGTTCTCGAATCTGCGGGAGGCGGCGGCCGCGAAGGCAGACGAGCCCGCGGCGGCAACGAACCTGAGAGGCGGAGAGAAAACGCCCGGCTTTTTCACCAACGAGGTCGAGTATCTCATCAAGGGCTCCGGCAATGAGTTCAGGAACGCGAAGGCTGTCCGCCGCAGAGTCATCGCGCTGCGCTGCATGGGGAACATGATCTCTCTGGTGCGTGACAACGCCAAGATGGAGCTGATCCGCGCGGCGGGAGATACAGTCGGCGAAGCAATCGGCGGCCCCTGGGGCGAGTTGGCCTCGGTGGCGCTGCTGGTGACGGTCTGGTCCTGGATCGAGGCCGGCGAGGACTGGGACGCGCTGATGAAGGGACAGAAGGTACCGCTCGTAAAGAGCCCCGCCAACTGGAAAACGCAGATCTTTTCCGATGTGGCAGGGACGGAATATGAGGATGCCATGCTGGGCCTGGATTACGGCGATTATCTGAAATTGCTGCTCTTTCTTTGCCCGACCGACCGTACGGTGGCCCGGATCCAGGACCTTCTGTACCTCGAGGACGGCGGAAAGCTCCCGCTGTCCGAGTACCTTACCGGCATCGATGCCTCGGGGAGTCTGAGAAACGGATGGCAGCGCTTTGGTTTCCACTATGAATGCACGTACTGAGTGCCGGGCGTCGTTTACCGTCGAGGCGGCCCTAGTTTTTCCTTTGGCAGCGGTCGCGCTGGCCATTCTGGCGGGAATCGCCAAATGCTGCGCGGGCTGGTTTCTGCTTCGGGCCACCGCCTATGACGCGGCAGACCGCTTGGCCGACTATTCCTACCTATATGAAATGGCCGACCTGGATCAACTGAGCGCTGCGGCGGGCGAGCAGACGGATCTGACGGAGCTGGATCTCTGGCTGAAGGCGAGAGGCTACGAGGCGCTCGTCGACCAGCTGGGCTGCGCGCTGGCCAAAAGCTTCATGACGAAGGATCTGGCCGATACGGATCTCTCCTCCTGGGGTGTCGCCGACGGCATCGGCGGCATCAGCCTGTGGGGAACGAAGGTCTTCTACGCGCAGCAGGGTCATGAAGGTCTGATCCGGCTGATGGTCTCTTACAAGCCGGAGTTCTTCGGCACGGAGGGCCTTTTCGAAGCCGCGCCGGTCCGGCTGCGGACCGTTACGCACGCATTCTGGGGTGATGGCGGACCGGAGTCGGCCGGAGACAGTGAGCCGAAGGTTTACCGCATCGGGGACGGCGAAAAATTTCACACCTTGGATTGCTACATCATCGACAAGAACGTGACGGAGCTCAGTCTGTCGGAGGCCCTGGCCCAGGGCTATGAGCCCTGCAGTCAGTGCAAGGGCTGGGAAAGCGGGACCGTGTACGTCAGCAAGGGAGGAGAGTGCTTTCATACGAAGCATTGCAGCCACCTGTACCCGGAGCTCGCGGAAATGACGCTATCGGAGGCCCGTGAATTGGGGCTGGAGCCCTGCAAGCTTTGCGTCGGAAAGGAAGAATGGTTTACCGGAAATGAGTGAAATCGGACTTACGGCGGAGTGTTATTTTCTGTGTCTGCTGGCGATGCTGGCGGTTGTCGATCATTTGGAAAAAAGTGTCCCCCGGGGTATGACGGTGGCGGCGGTCGCGCTCTCTGCGGCCGGCCTCGTGCCGGGGATCGATCTTTCCCGTGCGTTTGCCATCGGCGGATCGCTGATCCTCGTCATTTTGTGCTATTGCTCCGGAAAGATCTCGTCGCAGCTGGGCCGGGCCGACGCCTGGCTGCTGCTCGGAACGGCTTTGGCGCTGCCGTCGGCGGCCTTTTTCCCCGGCCTGCTCGCGTGCGCCGTATGTCTCGGGGTGACCGCTCTGTGCCTGTTCGTGGGCACGAAGGAGCGCGGCCGCGAGATTCCGTTCCTTCCCTTCCTGTTTTCCGGGATGATGTTCGGCGCGATTGGGGAGGCCGCGATATGGTAAAGGCAGAAACACAGCGCACCGTGGGGTGCGGAGAAACGGAAGGCGCATCGTTTGAGCTTACACTCGCGGCGGGAAAGGCTTCTTTCCTCTTTCCTCCGATGACGCTGCGAAAGACCGCCGCCGGGACCGAGCTCTGCTACGATCTGCGGGGTCTGGTCAGTCTGGACGGCTTGTTCGAGAAGGATCTTCCGTCCTTCCGCCGCGCGATCGGAAAGCTGCCGGACGCGGCGGATCTTTTGAACGAATACCTGTTCGATCCCTCGCATATCGCCTGGGACCCGGAAAGTGTTTTCTGGAATCCGGCGCGGCACTGCCTCCTCTTTCTGCTGATTCCGGAGGGCGGTCAGGATGCCCCGACCGGGGCTCTGTTTTCCTGGGCAGCCGGCAAGACGGCGCAGGCGGTCTCCGGTGAACCCATGACGGATGAGGCGATCCTCCATGCCGTCCGGCTGGCAAGCGCGTTCCGGGGAACGGCGGGCGTTCGTGACGCCGTCATTTCCTTCGAGGAGAGCGTGTGCCCGGCTTCCGCGGAGGAGGAGCCTCGCCGCGACCAGCGCGGCCGCCTTCTTTCGTCCCTGTTCCCGCGCCGCTGAACCTCGGCGGTCTGTTTTTCCCATGTAAAAAATCCCGGCTTCCGCCGGGATTTTCCTCTTCTTCTTCTTATTCCTCGAACAGTTTGTTTTTCTTCTCCCAGCGCGCAAGGAACGCGGCGCCGGCGGGTCCGCTCTCGGGTGTGAAGCGGCTGAAGGCAGCCCTGCGTCCGTCGTAGAAGGACTGCTCGGCCTCGGCGCAGGCACGGCTGAGCTCCGCGAAGCCCTCCGTTCCCTCGGCCAGGGCGGAGTTCTGCAGGAAGAGCGCCTCCAGGGCGTCCCGCTCGGCGTAGTAGTCGTCGGGCACCCGCCTGCCGATGAAGCCGCGGTTGAACTGCTCATGCGCCCGCCAGTAGGCCTGGGCGTCGGATTCCTGCTCCTCGGTGAAGAAGGGAGCGCAGGTCTCGCTTCCGAAGAGCCAGGGCTTGAACAGGGAGATACAGGGGCAGCTGCTGCCGGTGGCCCAGATCAGGATCCGCTCCGGTTGGAGCTCCACCACCATCGAGGCGGTGGTGTGGTCGCCGACCAGGCCGCCGAAGTGCATGCAGACCGAGCCGACGCTGCCGGCGCAGAAGGGATCGGCGCCCGGCGCGTGCTGCCGGAGCGCCCGGAACAGGTCGGAGACGCCGCCCGCGTCCCGGAGCGAGCAGGCGGTCTGCGCCAGGCGGCTCTTGCCGGCGGAGGCCGCGTTGTACAGCGGGTCGGAGTGGTGGGAGGCGAAGAGGTAGGGCGTCCCGCGGCTGTAGCGGTCGCCGTCCTTGCCGACGGTCAGCCGGTTCGTGATGGAGCCCCGCTCGGTCTCCTTCCAGACCCATTCCTTGCCCGCGGTCTCCAGGATGAAGATGTGCGCGCGGTCCATGATCAGGAAGGAATTGTCGTAGAAGAAATCGTGGTCGAAGCCGCAGTTGCCGCCCTGGCCGTACTGCGTAAGCAGGGCGATAATCGTCTCGCGGGCTTCCTCGGCGCTGCCGCTCCGCTCCAGCGCGAGCCGCACCATGTCCATGCCGGTCAGCACGTTTTCCTTGTTGTAGCGGCCGCGGGTCCAGACCGCCTCGTTGCCGATCACGACGCCGCAGTCGTTCACGCCCATCTCGGCGCCCCACATCCAGACGGGGCGGGAGAGGAGCACCGCGTGGGTCTCGGGGACCTGCGGGATGTCGATGTAGGTGCAGTGCAGCACCGTGTCCTTCGTGCGCGCCGCCGGGAAGAACTCCAGGATCTGGGGCTCGTTGGGGCTGCGGTCGCTGTTCTTCGCGAAATAGGAGATTCCGCGCTGACGGAACCCGAGGGTATCACACATGAGAGTCGCCTCCTTCTCATTTGTCTACAGTGTACCCGCTTTCGGCCGAAAAGGCAATCGGAAAGAATGGTCCTGCGGTCGCGCCCCGCGATCGCGCCCCGCGTCCCGCGGGGATCCGCCCTTCCTTCTTCTTTCGTGTTTACAGTTTTTTCTTTTTGGAGTAGAATGGGGGCGTAAAAACTATCGGAGGAAAAAGCAATGAAGGTCGTACTGGAGCATCTGACGAAGAAATATCCCAACCGGGACAAGAAGATCGGCGGCGAGGTCATCGCGGTCAGCGATTTCGATTTCGAGATCCCCGACGGCAAGCTGGTGGGCCTCCTGGGCCCCTCCGGCTGCGGAAAGAGCACGACGCTGAACCTGATCAGCGGTCTGGAAGCGCCGACGGAGGGCCGGATCTATTTCGGCGACGACGACGTGACCGAGCTGCCCGCGGAGAACCGCGGCATCGGTCTCGTGTTCCAGAACTACGCCCTCTATCCCCACATGACCGTCCGCAAGAACATCATGTACCCCCTGACCAACCTGAAGGGCGACGCGAAGCTCACGAAGGAGCAGATGGAGGAGAAGGTGAAGGAGGCCGCGGAGCTGGTGCAGATCCAGAATCTCCTGGAGCGCAAGCCCAGCCAGATGTCCGGCGGTCAGCAGCAGCGCGTCGCCATCGCCCGCGCGCTGGTGAAGCGCCCCCGCATCCTGCTGCTCGACGAGCCCCTGTCCAACCTGGACGCGCGGCTCCGCCTGCAGACCCGTGAGGAGATCCGCCGCATCCAGCAGGAGACGCAGATCACCACCGTGTTCGTCACCCATGACCAGGAGGAGGCCATGAGCATCTGCGACGAGATCGTCGTGATGAGCGCCGGCGTCCTCCAGCAGATTGGTGCGCCCCAGGCGGTCTACAACAAGCCCGTGAACCTGTTCGTCGCCAAGTTCCTCGGCACCCCGGCCATCAACGTGTTCGAGGGCCGCGTCGAGGGCGGAAAGCTTTATATCGGCGAGGACTGCGTGATGGACGCCCGCGGCATCTCCGACCGGGCGGTCTGGGTCGGCATCCGCCCCGAGGGCTTCCTCCCCGATGCCGAAGGTCCCCTCTGCTGCGGTCTCCGCAAGGTGGAGGAGATGGGCCGCGATACCAGCGTGATCTGCACCCATCCCGCCTTCCAGGGCACCGAGGCCCGCGCCATCGTCAGCACCGGCAGCGAGATCACCGCGAAGGACGGCAAGGTCCGCTTCTCGCTGAAGAGCGGCAAGGTCCACATCTTCGACAAGGAAACCGAGATCCGGCTCGACCCCGCGGAGGCGTAAACGATGAAAAACAAGAACCTGAAAGCCTGGCTGTACCTGCTGCCGGCCGTGCTCTTCCTGGGCGTCTTCATGGTCTATCCTCTCATCGACGTATTCTGCTACTCGCTGAAGGAAAGCTATAATTTCGCGTCCCAGACCTACGACGGCATCGGCCTCTACAATTATTCCTACGTGCTCCACGATCCCTACTTCCTGCAGGCCGTGAAGAACACCTTCATCCTCGTGATCATCACCGTGCCCATCTCCACGGGGCTGGCGCTGCTGATCTCGCTGGGCATTTCCCAGATCCCGAAGCTGAAGGAGCTGTTCCAGACGATCTACTTCCTGCCCTACGTGACCAACACCCTGGCCGTCGGCCTCGTGTTCATGATCCTCTTCAAGCAGACCGCCTACACCGACGGCATGGTGAACCTGATCATCGAATGGTTCGGCGGCAGCGCGGTCGACTTCATCGACGGCCCGTACTGGGCGAAGATGTTCGTGATGAGCTTCTACACCGTCTGGGTGGTGCTGCCCTTCAAGATCCTGATCCTGACCAGCGCCCTCGCCTCGGTGAACGAGGACTACTACAAGGCCGCCCGCATCGACGGCTCCTCCAAGGCGAAGATCTTCCGCACCATCACCCTGCCGATGGTCGCCCCGACGATCTTCTACCTGGTCATCACCGGCTTCATCGGCGCGTTCAAGGCCTACAGCGACGAGGTCGCCATCTTCGGCACGAACCTGAACGTGGCGGGCATGAACACCATCGTCGGCTACGTCTACGACATGCTCTACGGCAACAGCGGCGGCTACCCGTCCTACGCGTCCGCGGCCGCGCTGATCCTCTTTGCCATCGTCCTGACCATCACCACGGTCAACCTGATGGCGAGCAAGAAACTCAGCATCTCGGAGTAAGGAGGCGCCATGGATACGAACGATTATGAGAAGATCGAACGAAGCGCCCGCGTGCGGAACACGCTCCGGAACGTCTTTACCTATTTCTGTCTGGCCCTCTGGGCGCTGATGGTCCTCTTCCCCTTCTACTGGATGATCCTCACCTCCGTGAAGAGCTACTCCGCCTACTCGAGCGAGCGGGTGCCCGCGTTCTTTACCCTCGCGCCCACCCTGCAGAACTACATCGATGCCTTCACGCAGGTGCCGCTGGGCCGCTATTTCTCCAACACCCTGATCTTTACCCTGGTCACCACCGCCGTGATGATGGTCGTGATCATCCTGGCGGCCTTCGCGTTCGCGCGCCTGGATTTCAAGGGCAAGGGCCTGGTTTTCACGCTGTTCCTGTCGCTGATGATGATCCCCAACGAGCTGGTCATCATCACCAATTTCGTCACGATCACGAAGCTGGGGCTCCGCAACACCTTCGCCGGCCTGATCCTGCCCTCCGTCACCTCGGTCTTCTACATCTACCTGCTGAAGGACAACTTCGAGGCGATTCCGGAGGAGCTCTACAAGGCCGCCAAGGTGGACGGCACCTCGGATTTCAAGTACCTGATGACCGTCATGCTGCCGATCTCCGCGCCCACGCTGGTCACCATCGTGATCCTGAAGGTGATCGAGTGCTGGAACAGCTACGTCTGGCCGCGCCTGATCACGGATGAGCAGGCCTACTTCCTGGTCTCCAACGGAATCCAGGAGATCCGCGAGAACGGCTTCGGCCGCGAGAACATCCCGGCGATGATGGCCGCGGTCGTGGTGATCTCCGTGCCGCTGCTCGTCCTCTTCCTGATCTTCCGCAAGAAGATCATGGCCGGTGTTTCGAGAGGAGGTACCAAGGGATGAAAAAGCTTGCGAGCCTGCTTCTGGCGGTGCTTCTGGTGCTCGGGAGCCTGCTGCCCGCCGCGGCGGACGGCGTGCCCGGCCGGGCCTCCGGCGAGGACGCTCCCGGCTTCGAGGTGCCGGCGGAGTTCGACACCTCCCGTGATTACGAGATCGTCTTCTGGGCCAAGAACGATACGAACAAGGCCCAGGTGGATATCTACAACAAGGCGGCGGAGGACTTCCACGCCCTCTACCCCAACGTGACGGTGAAGATCAAGCTGTACACGGACTACGCCCGCATCTACAACGACGTCATCACCAACATCGCCACCGACACCACGCCGAACGTCTGCATCACCTATCCGGACCATATCGCGACCTACCTGACCGGCGCGGACACGATGGCGCAGCTGGACGCGCTGATGGCGGATCCCCGCTACGGCCTGGGCGGCAGCGAGGTCCGCTTCGACTCGGTCCGCGTCGATGAGATGGTGCCCGAGTTCCTCGCGGAGTGCCTCATCTCCGGCCACTACTACGCGCTTCCCTACATGCGCTCCACCGAGGCCTGCTACGTCAACAAGACATTCGTGGAGAAGCTCGGCTACGAGCTGCCGGAGACCCTCACCTGGGATTTCGTCTGGGAGGTCTCCGAGGCTGCGATGGCGAAGGACGTCTCCGGCAAGTTCGCCGTGAACGGCCAGGAGGTCCTGATCCCCTTCATCTACAAGAGCACCGACAACATGATGATCTCGATGCTCAAGCAGCTGGACGCGCCCTATTCCACCGAGAACGGCGACATCCTGCTCTTCAGCCAGACCGCGAAGGACCTGCTCTTCGAGATCTCCGAGCACGCCGGCACCCGCGCGTTCTCTACCTTCAAGATCTCCAGCTATCCGGCGAACTTCCTGAACGCCGGCCAGTGCATCTTCGCGATCGACTCGACCGCCGGAGCCACCTGGATGGGCAGCGACGCGCCCCTTTCCGACATCAGCCGGGATCAGTACGTCGACTTCGAGACGGCTGTGATGACCATCCCCCAGTTCGACCCGGAGAATCCCTGGATGATCTCGCAGGGCCCCTCCGTCTGCGTGTTCAACAAGAAGGACCCGCAGGAGGTGCTCGCCTCCTGGCTCTTCGCGCAGTTCCTGCTGACCGACGGCGTGCAGATCGCCTACTCCGAGACCGAGGGCTACGTCCCCGTCACGCGGAAGGCGCAGCAGAGCGCCGAGTATCAGGCCTATCTCGCGGATGAGGGCAAGGACGCCGCCCACTACGACGTGAAGATCAAGGCCGCGAAGCTCCTGCTGGACAACACCGAGCGGACCTTCGTCACCCCCGTCTTCAACGGCTCCGCCTCGCTGCGCGACGCGGCCGGCCAGCTCATCGAGGAGGTCACCAAATCGATGCGCCGCAAGGAGACCGTGAACGACCGCTACATGCGCACGCTGTTCTCCGACATCAAGTCCCTGTACCGCCTGGAGAAGGGCGACCTGGGACCGCTGCCCGGCACGGCGCAGGCGCTTCTGTGGTCGCTCGCAGGCGCCTGGATGCTGATCGGCTTCTTCTATTTCCGCGGCGTAATCCGGAAAAAGAAGGAGAATGGTCAAAACAGTTGAAATTCCCGAAAAATCGGGTATAATATAGTCACCACACTTTATCAGTGAAAAAGGAGAAATCAACATGAAAAAGTTTCTTGCTCTGCTTATGGCAGCGCTGATGGTCCTCGGTCTTTGCGCCTGCCAGCCCAAAGAGCCCGAAGTCAAGGCCATGAGCTATGACGAGTACATCGCTGCCGAGCTCGACAGCGCGGTCGTCGTCGACTGCTACGTTCAGGACAATCAGTCCTGGTGGGACGGCAAGCTGACCGTCTATGCCGCCGATGAGAACGGTGCTTACTTCATCTACAACATGGCCTGCGCCACTGCTGAAGATGCTGCGAAGCTCGTTCCCGGCACCAAGATCCGCGTCACCGGCACCAAGACCGAATGGTCCGGCGAAGTCGAGATCGCTGACGCTACCTATGAGATCCTCGAGGGCAAGTACATTGCTCCCGCGAAGGATGTCACCGCTCTGCTGGGCACCGACGATCTGATCAAGAATCAGAACGCCTTCGTTGCCTTCAAGGGCATGACCGTCGAGGATGCCGGCAACGGCGCCGCGTTCATGTACAACTGGGATGGCTCCGGCACCCCCGGCAGCGACCTGTACTTCAACGTCTCCAAGGACGGCAAGACCTACACCTTCACCGTGGAGAGCTATCTGCGCGGCGACGGCACCGATGTGTATGAGGCTGTCGAGGCCCTGACCATCGGCGATGTCATCGACATGGAAGGCTTCCTGTACTGGTACAACGGCGTGAACCCCCACATCACCAACGTGACCGTGGTCGAGAAGGCGCCCGAGGCCACCAAGAACGTCGGCCTGGCTCTTGACCTCAAGAACAAGACCGGTGTCACCATCAACGCCGTGTATGTCTACCCCGCCGGTTCCACCGAGTTCGGCGGCAGCATCGTCGAAGCCGGCTGGCCCGATAAGGATGCCGACGGCGACAAGTACGAAGTCCTGGTTTACATCATCCGCGAGGCCGGCAAGACCTACGATGTCCGCGTCGAGTTCGAGGACGGCACCAATGCTACCTGGGAAGGCCTGACCATTTCCGATTACGACAAGCTGTCCTTCAAGGGCGGCGTCGATCCCGCGAAGTGGGAGCAGGAACCTGCTGACGAAGAAGACAAGCCCGCTATGGACGAAGTCAAGGCTGCCGGCAAGACCGCCGACAACTACTATCCCGGTTACGAGAAGCTGGGTCTCGAGATCAAGAACAAGACCGAGCTTGCCATCGCCGAGATGTATATCTACGAGACCGGCGCTTCCTACGAGAAGTACAACAACATCATCGCCTACGTCGTCGACGCTGAGGGCAACCACATCGAGACCCTGCAGCCCGGCAAGGGTGGCATGTACCTGTTCGGCTTCTTCCTGCGCCCCTACAGCGACACCTATGAGATGTACATCGTCTACGAGAACGGCGAGACCCTCACCGTTTCCGGCATCGAGCTGTTCACTCCCGACGCTGACGGCCACTGCAACAACGAGATCTCTCTGAAGGACACCTATGACGGAGACCTTGAGAAGATCGCCTACGATGACGGTGATCCCGAGCCCCTGCAGTACATCGCCGACGCGATCGCTGCCGGCATCCCCATGGATGAGTGGTATCCCGCGTACTGATTCGATTGAAACAAAAAACTGCCTGAGAATTTCTCAGGCAGTTTTTTTATGCGGTGTTTGCGACACGGCGGTCGCTGCGAGCATCAGCGCCGCGCCCGCAATCTCCCGGGGCAGCATCCGCTCCTTCAGAAGGATCGCGGAGAGCAGCGCGGCCACCACGCTCTCCAGGCACATGATCAGGGAGGCGACGGTCGCTTCCGTGTATTTCTGGCCGATGATCTGGCAGGTGTAGGCCACCGCGCAGACCAGCAGGCCGGAGTAGAGGATGTAGGGCAGGCAGGGCAGGAAGCACTCCCGCAGCGCGCCCGAGCCCGGCGTCTCGAAGACGAAGGCGAGCACCGCCGAGATCAGGCCGGCGCAGAAGAACTGCACACAGGAGAGAAGAAGTCCGTCGGAATCCTGCGAGAAGCGCTCGATCAGCAGGATGTGTACCGCATAGGCGACGGAGCAGCCGAGGGTGAGCAGGTCACCCCGGTTCAGCTCGCCCAGCTCCGCCGGATCGACGCAAAGGAGAAACATGCCGAGGAATCCGACCGCCACGCAGACCCAGGTGAGCCAGGGCAGCCGCTTCCCGAGGAAGAGCCCCAGGACCGGCACGATGAACATGTAGCCCGCGGTGATGAAGGCGATCTTGCCGGCCGTGGAGTAGTCGAAGGCCGCCTGCTGCAGGTTGCTCGCGAGGCAAAGGAAGAGGCCGAGGAGGAGCCCCCGCAGGATGCCCTTGCTGGTGGCGTCGCGGCGGGCGCGCAGCCCGTCCGGGCCGAGGCCCTTCCGCCTCCGTCCCTCCAGCACGAGGAAGAGCAGAAGCAGCGCGGCCGCGCCCAGCAGCTGCCGGGCCATGTTGAAGGAGAAGGGACCGAGCTTTTCCGCGCTGACGCTCTGCACGATGAAGGAGGAGCCCCAAAGGAAGACGGCCGAGGCGAGGATCAGGGGGCCGAAGAGCGGGCCCCGCGCGGGATCAGTCTGCCTGTTCATGGCGCGCGTTCACCCTCCTTTTTCTCAGGATGGGGAGCGCCGCCGCGAAGAGGAGCAGCAGGCCTCCGGCCAGATCGAAGAGGAACTCGAAGCGGGCGAAGCCGTCGAGCAGCGCCTCCAGCGCACGGCTGAGCGCCGCCAGCGCGGCGGAGCCCAGAAGAAGCGTGCCGAGCGTCCGGACGTTCAGGAGCTCCCGGAAGCGGAAATCCTGGAAGAGAAGCTTCATCAGGAGATACAGGATGCCCAGAAGCATCGCCGCAAGCAGCAGCCACTTGGCGAGAAGCAGCAGGAAGGGCGGAAGCACGCTCCTAAGCAGCCGCCCGCCCAGCCGGGCCAGCAGCGTCGCCGCGAGCCATAGCGGCAGCGCGAAGAGCGTCCGCAGCACGGCGGGAACGCGCTGGAGCAGCTCGTCGAAGAAGCGGCGCAGCGAGCGTTTTTTCTCGGTTTTCACCTGCGGCTCCGTGTCCGGCTCGTCCTCGTCCGCGGAGGTTTCGTCAACCAGCGCGACGATGGCGGGCGGCGCGATCTGCTCCTTCTTGTAGGCCGCCTCGGTCGGGCTTTGGAAGAGGCCGCTGAGGAGGAGCGCCGCGGCGGTCACGAAGGTGAGGCCGCCGGCCAGAAGCTTGCGGCCGAGCTTCCTTTCGCGCGGCGAAGATTCCGCCGGCGCGCTTTCCGCCGTCCCGACGGTTACGTTCTCTGCGGTCATATTTTTCGAATCGGTCTTTTTCATGCAAATCCTTTCGTAGGCAGGCTCCGCCGGAAGAACCGCGCGGGGCCGGAAAACAATGTCTTCATTATACTATTTTTCTTTTTCCCCGTACAGTTTTTCGGACGAAAAACTTGCCAGGACGCCGTCCGGGTGATAAAATTCCAGGATGAACACGAAGAAATGAGGTTATCCATGAAGCTCTATCATACCGGCTCGCTGGAGCCGGGCTACAATCTGGCCTGCGAGGAATGGCTGCTCCGCGACACCGGCGAGGATGCCTTCATGCTTTGGCAGAACGCGCCCGTCGTCGTGATCGGCCGCAACCAGAACGCCTACGCGGAGGTGGATCTCGACGCGCTGGCCCGCGCCGGCGCCACGCTGATCCGCCGCATCACCGGCGGCGGAGCGGTCTACCACGACCTCGGCAACGTCAATTTCTCTTACATCACGTCCCGCGAAAAGGCGGACGCGCTCGACTTCGCCTACTTCACCGCGCCGGTCATCGAGGCGCTCGCCTCGCTCGGCGTGACCGCGAAGCTCTCCGGCCGTAACGACCTCCTGGCGCAGCTCCCGGACGGCGACTGGGCCAAGATCTCCGGCAACGCGGCCACGGCCACGGCCACCCGCACCCTGCACCACGGGACGTTGCTCTTCGACAGCGACATGAGCGTGCTCGGCTCGGTGCTCCGGCCCGACGACGAGAAGCTGCGCGCCAAAAAGATCGCGTCCGTGCGGAGCCGCGTCACGAACATCCGGCCGCTTCTCCGGACGGACACCGACACACCGGGCTTCATGCGGGAGCTGGAGCGCTTCATGGTCGCGCGCCTCGGTCTCGAGCCCGCGGACCTGCCGGAGGACGTGATCCGGCGGACGGATTATTACCGCCGCAACATCCGGGAGGAGTACATCTACGGCGGGACGGACGAGTTCTCCGAAAGCCGCCGCGTCCGCACGGAGGGCGGCACGATGGTCATCCGCTTCGACGAGCGGGACGGAAGGATCGCGCGGCTCCGCCTGGAGGGCGATTTCTTCGGCACCTTCTCCGCGGAGGGCCTCGAGCAGGCGCTCCTGGGCATGACGCTTCGGCCCGCGCCCGTGCTGCCGGAGGACCTCGACCCCGAGCGCTACATGAAGGGGCTCACGCGGGAGCTTCTCGCGGAGCTTCTCGCGCGGCAGCCGGAATGAGCGCCCGCGCCGCCGGCGCGAAGAACTGTCCCCGGCCAAAAGCGCCCGCGCCGCGAAATTCCTTCCCATCTTTACAAAATATTCTTGACAGGACCCCCCACCCCGTGGTACTATCACAAGGCTAATGGTTGGGTCCTTTTTTTTTGCACAAAAATTGGCCCACCTAATTAAGTACCAAACCAATGGAGGTGGAAGTCGTGCGAACCAGAGTAACACTAGAATGCACAGAGTGTAAACAGCGGAATTACAACACTACGAAAGACAAGAAAAAACACCCCGACCGGATGGAAACTAAGAAGTATTGCCGTTTCTGTCAACGTCACACCCTTCACAAGGAATCCAAATAAGACCAAGGAGGACCGCTTATGTTCAGCTTTAAAGAACTGAAGAGCGAATTCAAGAAGATCACCTGGCCCACCTGGAAGGAAACCCTCCAGAAGACCGGCATCGTGATCGTCGTTTGCGCGATCCTTTCCGCCGTCATCGCGGTTTACGACCTGGTCATCAACTGGGTGCTCCGTAAACTCGAAGAGTTATTCCTATAAGAAGAGGATGAAGTTCAATGGCAGAAGAAGCTAAGTGGTATGTAGCCCATACCTATTCCGGTTATGAGAACAAGGTCAAAACCGACCTTGAGCAGACCATTCGTAACCGCGGTCTCGAAGACCTGATGCAGGAAGTCGCAGTCCCCATGGAGGAGTGCGTCGAGGAGAAGAAGGGCCAGCAGGTGACTGTTTCCCGTAAGATCTTCCCCGGCTATGTCCTGGTCAAGATGGTCATGAACGATGATACCTGGTACATCGTGCGCAATACCCGCGGCGTGACAGGCTTTGTAGGTCCCGGATCCAAGCCGGTCGCCCTTACCCCCGATGAGATCAAGTCTCTGGGCATCTCGCCCACCAAGTACATGATCACCGTCGAGGTCGGCGAATCCGTGCAGATCATGAGCGGTCCCTTCGAGGGCTCCGTCGGCACCATCACGGCCATCGATCGCGCGGCAGGTTCCGTCACGGTCACGCTGAATATCTTCGGACGCGAGACCCCGGTCGACCTTAGCTTCGAACAGATCAAGAAAATTAATTGAAATCCTAACAGGAGGTGTATAGTCAGTTATGGCTAAGAAAGTTGTTGGTTATATCAAACTGCAGATCCCTGCAGCCAAGGCTACGCCTGCTCCCCCTGTCGGCCCCGCGCTGGGTCAGCATGGTGTGAACATCCAGGCCTTTACCAAGGAATTCAATGCGAGAACGGCTAATGACGCCGGCATGATCATTCCTGTGGTTATCACCGTTTACCAGGATAAGAGCTTCACTTTTATCACCAAGACTCCTCCGGCTGCCCTTCTGATCAAGAAGGCCGCGGGCATCGAGTCCGGTTCCGGAAGCCCCAAAGCCAAGAAGGTCGCCAGCATCACCCGCGCGCAGGTCGAAGAGATCGCCAAGGTGAAGATGAAGGACCTCAACGCCGCCAGCCTCGATGCTGCCTGCAGCATGATCGCCGGCACTGCCCGCAGCATGGGCGTCACCGTCGCGGACTAATTCCCACGGATGCGGCTCAAGTGCAAAATGAGCCGTCGGGAGCCGGCCTGCTCTTCCGGAGCAGGACTCCCAAACAAGAATAATGATTCAATGTGCATTGGATCCGGGCACCGCTGGCCTCAGGATCCACCCGTTACATTGTGGGAGGGAACTCCCCGTTATTACCACAAGGAGGTTTTACATGAAGAAAGGTAAGAAGTATCAGGACGCTGTCAAGGCTTTTGATAAGCATAACCTGTACAGCCCCGCGGAGGCGATGGACGTCGTCGTCAAGATCGCTCCCGCGAAGTTCGATGAGACTGTTGAAGCTCACATCAGACTGGGCGTCGATGGCCGTCACGCTGACCAGCAGGTCCGCGGCGCTATCGTGCTGCCCAACGGAACCGGCAAGAGCGTCCGCGTCCTCGTGTTCGCCAAGGGCGACAAGGCCAAGGAAGCGCAGGAAGCCGGTGCTGATTTCGTCGGCGCCGAGGAACTCGTTCCCAAGATCCAGAACGAGAACTGGTTCGAGTATGATGTGGTTGTTGCCACTCCCGACATGATGGGTGTCGTCGGCCGTCTGGGCCGTGTGCTGGGCCCCAAGGGCCTCATGCCCAACCCCAAGTCCGGCACCGTTACCGCTGACGTTACCCGCGCGATCAAAGAGATCAAAGCCGGTAAAGTCGAGTACCGTCTGGACAAGAGCAACATCATTCACTGCCCCATCGGTAAGGTGTCCTTCGGCGGCGAGAAGCTGTCCGAGAACTTCCGTACTCTGATTGGTGCCATCATAAAGGCTAAGCCCGCGGCCGCCAAGGGCCAGTATCTCCGCTCCGTCACCGTCGCTTCCACGATGGGCCCCGGCGTGAAGATCAACACCCTGAAGGCTGAGGACTAAGCAAAAAAGGCGGTCGGCGAGCCGATCGCGCCGGATAGCCGCGTTTTTCCCGGAGAAAGCAAATAATGCTTGCCTTTTGGCGGAAAGCGTGCTATCCTCATTCAGGTCGAAAGCCGCAAGGCTTTTGATATAACCGGAGACAGCAAGCATCCTTTACGGATATAACCACACCAGGCTTGCCGAGGCAACGCGAAATCCGCCGCACGGGTTTCGCAGGAAAGACGCTTCGCGTTTTTCCGCGGGAGGGCTTCCTTCCGGGGAAACATGCGGAAAGGCTTTCCGAAATGATTTTTCAATCATCCTCGTAACCCTCTCCGGCCAAACGGAGAGGGTTATTTTTCTGGCTTACATTCTAACAGGAGGTGTAAAGATTTGGCTAAGATCGAAGAGAAAAAGGTCGTCGTCGATGAGATCAAGGAAAAGCTTGCGAAAGCCGGCTCCATGGTCCTCGTCAGCTCCCGCGGTCTGACCGTGGCTCAGGATACTGAGATGCGTAAGACTCTGCGTGAGGCCGGTGTTGATTTCAAGGTCTACAAGAACACCATGATCAACCTGGCTATCAAAGATACCGCGTTCGAGGCCCTCGCTCCTAACCTGGAGGGACCCACCGCCGTGGTCATCAGCTATGACGACGCTACCGCCGCTGCCCGTGAAGTAAGCAAGTTCGTCGAGAAGTACGATCCCATGAGCTTCAAGGGCGGTGTCGTGGACGGCACTTACTACGATGAGAAGACCATCGAGAAGATCGCGAAGATTCCTTCCCGCGAGGTCCTGCTCTCCCGCCTGCTCGGCAGCTGGAAGAGCCCCATGTCTTCCTTTGCCCGTGTGGTCAAGGAGATCGCCAAGAAGGCCGGCGGCGCCGAAGAGGCTCCCGCGGCCGAAGCTCCCGCCGAGGCGTAACGCTCTGGCATGAACTCAGGGAGCGCACGATACGGCGTTTCCCCCAAACAACCCAAAACAAAACATTAAATGGAGGATTACTACAATGGCTAAACTGTCTGTGCAGGAAATCATTGACGCTCTGAAAGAGCTTTCCGTTCTGGAACTGAATGACCTGGTTACCGCTTGCGAGGAGACCTTCGGTGTTTCCGCCGCCGCCGGTGTCATGGTTGCCGCTGCTGCCGGCCCCGCTGCTGAGGTCGAGGAGAAGACCGAGTTCGACGTCGAGCTGACCGAGTTCGGCCCCGAGAAGATCAAGGTCATCAAGGTCGTCCGCGAGATCACCGGTCTGGGTCTGAAGGAAGCCAAGGACCTGGTCGAGGGTGCCCCCAAGATGGTCAAAGAGCAGGCCAGCAAGGAAGAGGCCGAGAACATCAAGAAGCAGCTTGAAGAAGCCGGCGCCAAGGTTACCCTTAAGTAAGTTTTACGCCCCTGTGAAAAGAGCCTTCCCCTGCGGGAAGGCTTTTTTTCGTTTCCGCGGCCGGCGCGGGGACGTTTTTTGGCCGTTTTTTCGGCTTTCTATTGCCGTTTCGGGGCAAAAGAGTGTACAATATCATAAAAGCCCGCGGAGTGCTGTTCCTGCGCGATTTTTCGCGTATTCCGGGGGCTGAAACGAGTACACGAGGTTTTCCATGAAGATCCAATATCTCGGCACCGCCGCCGCGGAGGGAATTCCCGGCATGTTCTGCCACTGCAGCGCCTGCGAGCGGGCGCTCCGCTCCGGGGGCCGCAACATCATGACCCGCAGCCAGGCCCTGATCGACGGGAAGCTCCTCATCGATTTCAACGGCGACACCTACATGCATTTCACCCGGATCGGCCGTTCTCTCTACGACATCGAGGACGTGCTGATCACTCACTCCCACGAGGACCATTTCTCGTTCGAGTTCTTCCTGCTGCGCTACGAGCGCATCGCCGTGGGCGCCACCGTGCCGCGGATGCGCGTCTGGGCGGAGCAGGGCGTCATCGACCGGATGTGGGCCTCCGTGACCGCCCGGGGCTGGGAGCGCGAGCGCATCGAGCGCGACTTCGAGTTCATCCCGCTGGAGCCCTTCCGCGAATACACGATCGCGGGCTATACCGTGACGCCGCTGCCCGCGCAGCACGCCCGGCCGGAGGTCGCCTACGTCTACCTGATCGAGAAGGACGGCCGCGCGCTGTTCTATGGGAACGACACCGGCTTCTTCCCGGAGGAGATCGACCGGTACCTGCTCGCGCGGGGCAAGCACATCGACTGCCTGAGCCTCGACTGCACCAAGGAGCAGGGCGATTCCGATTACTACGGACACATGTCCATGCTCGAGGGCCGCGCGATCTGCGACCGCTTCGAGCGCGAGGGCCTCTGCGGCGCGGAGACCCTGCGCATCTACACCCATTTCTCCCACTCCGGCCGCGAGATCTACGACGACATGGTCGCGCCGGCCGCGGGCTACGGCTTCGAGGTCGCTTACGACGGCGCCGAGTGGGAATTCTGAGAGGCAGGCATGACGGCAAAAAAAGCATTCATCTGGGATCTGGACGGGACCCTGCTCGATTCCTACGAGATCATCGTCTCGAGCCTCTGCGAGCTCTTCGCGGAGCGGGGGATCGCGCTCGATCCCGAGGAGGTCCACGGCCATGCGATCCGCTCCTCCGTGAGCGATTATCTGCATGAGATGGAGGAGGAGACGGGGCTTCGCTTCGAGGACATGAAGGCGCGCTATCAGGAGATCAGCGGCGGGAAGAAGCTGGAGATCCGTCCCTTCCCCGAGTCGGTCCCGGTGCTGGCGCGGCTCGCGGAGCAGGGCTGCGAGCATTTCGTCTTCACCCACCGCGGCCGGACCACGCTGCCGGTCCTCGACAACACGGGCCTCGCGCCGTTCTTCCGCGAGGTCGTGAGCATGGAGGACGGTTTCCCGCGGAAGCCCGCGCCGGACGCGCTGCTCTACCTGATCGGCAAGTACGGGCTGGATCCGGCGAGCACCTTCTACGTGGGCGACCGCACCCTGGACATGGACTGCGCGAAGAACGCGGGCATCCGCGGCGTGCTCTTCCTGCCGGAGGGCAGCTTCTGCGAGCCGAACGGCTCGGAGGAGCGTGTGATCCGTGAGCTTTGGGAGCTGACGGAGGAATGAAAAACGGCTAACTGGGTGCGGCCGCAGATCAGGTAACAAGCGCGCGGGTTCGCGCGAACCGTTGAAAGTTGAAAAAGGAGGAAACCGCTATGAAACGTTTGATGACCCTTGCATTGGCCCTGATGCTCGTATTTTCCCTGACCGCGTGCGTGAACCGTGAAGAGCCGGCGGATTATCCTGAGGATTTCCGTTTTTATCTGGAATGGGACGTCGGCGGAGACAGCACGTATGACAGTGAGACGGGGAAACTCGTCAAGCAGAAAAGCGCGTCGAAGGTCGAGGATTATACGACGACCTTCTTCCTCACGGATGAACAGAAGGCGGAGCTCTTCGCGCTGATTTCCGATATGGAGCCCGAAACGTATCCGGACAACTACAATCCGATCGACGGGGAGACGAGACCGGCGATGAACATTGTTCTGAGCGTGACATATAACGGGAAGACTAAAACCATTACCTGCGACGGCGTTGCGCTTGTGGGCAAGGCGGACGGCATCGCGGGCGAGAAGTTCATGGCTGTGTATAACCGAATCGTCGGGATGATCATGCAGAGCGCGGAGTGGCAGCAGCTGCCGGATTATGAAAAGCATTATATGTGATGCGTAAGAGGCTTGCGCCGCTGGCGCAACCGTCGGACGAAAAAGCGCACAAAAAAATCCGAAGCATTCGCTTCGGATTTTTTTATGCGGTTAGCGGGACTTTTCCGGCGCCTTTGGCGCCTCTCGCGTCGCGGCTTGCGCCGCTCCTTGCCGGCCTCGGCGCGAAACAGCCGCAGGCGGTTCCGCGCTCTCGGCGTTCGAGTCCCGCTGACTCGCCGTTCACTTCGTTCGCGACGACTTTTTCACGCGCCTTTTGCTGCGCAAGTCGCGTGAAAAGCGCACAAAAAAATCCGAAGCATTCGCTTCGGATTTTTTTATGCGGTTAGCGGGACTCGAACCCGCAAGTCGCTAATGGGACACTAGATCCTTAGTCTAGCGCGTATACCAATTCCGCCACAACCGCATCTTGGTTTCTCAACCAGGACATTATATTAGCACAGGGGTCTTTCGTTGTCAACCCTTCATGTGAAAAAATGAGGACGAACGGCGCGGCGCCTGGCCCGGGGAGCGGAAATCATTCGAAAGCACGGCGGCCTTCCGTCATTCTTCATACGTTTGTAAAAAATGCTTCGTCCGTTCCGCCTTTGGGAAGTCGAAGACCTCCTCGGGCGTTCCCTCCTCGACGACAACGCCGCCGTCCAGAAACAGGACCCGGTCGGAGACGGCCTTGCAGAAGGCCATCTCGTGGGTGACGATGACCATTGTCATCCCTTCGTCTGCGAGCTGTTTGATGACCTTGAGGACGCCCTTGGTCAGCTCGGGGTCGAGCGCGGAGGTCGGCTCATCGAAGAACAGAATCTCCGGCTCCATCGCCAACGCCCGCGCGATGGCCACGCGCTGCTTCTGGCCGCCGGAGAGCTGGAAGGGGTAGGCGTCGGCACGGTCGGAGAGCTCCATCTTACCGAGAAGCTCCATCGCCCGCCGGGTGGCTTCCTCTCTGGACTTTTTCAGCACGCGGACCGGCGCGTCGGTCACGTTTTCGAGGACGGTCATATGCGGGAAGAGGTTGAAATTCTGGAACACCAGGCTGAAGCGGCGCTTCGCGCGGGAGAGGTCGTGCGCGTAACGCGAATTGCCCGCGTCATCGGCCGTCGCGACAGGCTCGCCGACGTAGCTCATCGTGCCCTTGTCCATCCGCTCGAGCAGCGTCGCAATCCGAAGCAGCGTCGTCTTGCCGGAGCCGGAAGGGCCGATGATGGAGACGACCTCGCCCTCGCCGACGCTCAGATCGATGCCGCGCAGCACCTCCGTCATTCCTTCGCCCGAGTTCTTTTCGAAGCTCTTGCTTACGTTCTTCATCTCCAGAATATTCATGACTCACCTGTAATAATTCATTTTGCTTTCCGCCAAATCGAGGCTCCAGGCCACGAGGGCGTTAAAGATGTAGTAGAAGAGACCGGCCACTACGAAGGGAACGATGGTCGTCCCCGCCGCTGCCATCTGCTTCGCGAGAGCGAACATCTCGATGTACGAGATGGAATAGACGAGCGAGGTATCCTTGACGAGCGTAATGATCTCATTGCCGACAGACGGCAGCACGATTCGCGCCACCTGCGGGAGGATAATGCGGAAGAAGGTCTGCGTTCTGCTGTAGCCCAGGATCTCGGAGGCCTCATACTGACCGACGTCGATCGCTTCCATGCCGGAACGGTAGATCTCCGCGAAATAGGCGGCGTAGTTGAAGGCAAAGCCGAGGATGATTGCCGTGAATTTATAACCCTTCAGCGATGCGCCCCAGATGTAATACGGTCCGAAATACCACAGAAGCAGCTGCAGCATCAGCGGGGTGCCGCGCATGACCGAGATGTAGACCTTGACGATCGCCGCGAGAGGCTTGCAGCGGGACTGCCTGCCGAAATAGACCAACCAGCCCAACGGCAATGAGAAGAGGACCGTCAGCGCGAAGATCAGAAAGGTTTGCAGGAAGCCCTCGCTGAGCTTACTGAGAATGAGGCTCATGTTCAGTTCCCGGAACCAAGCGGCAAGGGCCTGAAAAATTTCCATGGGTTTTTCCTTTCTGTAAACGAAAGAAAACGCGCGTGTTGCGGCGCGTTTTCCGTTTTTCCGTCGGGGAGGGCGATTACGGTGCAATCAGCATCGAGACGTCGATTCCGTACTTTTCGGCCAGGGCCTTGACCGTGCCGTTGTCGTAGAGAATCTTCAGATCCTTGTCGATGATGCCGATGAGCTCGGTGTTGCCCTTTTTGGCGCCGACCGCATATTTCTCGCGGTTGAGCGATTCGGCGAGGATCGTGTAGCCATCGCCGCGGGACTGGATCTGGTATTGGGCGACGCCGATGTCGATGGCGACGGCGTCGAGCGCGCCGGCCAGAAGTTCGGTGAAAGCGGTGTTGTAATCGGCGAACTGATTCAGAGCGCCGAAGGTGTCGGCCAGATCCTTCTTCTGTTCAGGATCCTCGAGAACGGCCAGCGCGGCGGAACCAGCCTGCACGCCCACGGTCTTGCCCGCCAGATCCTCCGGCGTGGTGATGCCGGAGTTCTTCGCGACGACGATGACCTGGGAGTTGTCGATGTAGGGCCTGGACCATTCGTAGTCGTTCTCACGGCCGTCCATGGTGAAGCCGTTCCAGATGCAGTCGATATCGCCCGCGTTCAGCGTGGCGTCCTTCGAGGCCCAATCGATGGGAGTCTTGACGAGCGTCCAGCCCTCGAGCTCGCAGAGCGCGGCTGCAAGGTCGAGGTCGAAGCCGACGTACTCGCCGTTCTCATCCATATACCCGTAGGGAGGATACTCGGCATCGAAGCCGACGGTGAAGGTCTTTTGACCGGGCTGAGGTTTCTTGCCGCAGGCGGTAAACAGTGTCAGGGTCATAACAGCAATAAGCAAGATGGCAGCAAGCTTTTTCATAGTAGTTTCCTCTCTTTTCTGAGGTCAGGCATTTTCCTGTGTCGGGGCGATGTCTGCCGTTTCGTTTTTCAGATTTTCGATGACCTTCTGGTAGCCGCCCTCGCCGTAATTCAGGCAACGGCTTACGCGGGAGATCGTGGCGGTCGAGACGCTGACGGCCTCACAAATTTCGGTATAGTTTTTCCCCTCCGAAAGAAGAATGGCCGTATCCAGCCGCTGAGCCATATCCAGGATCTCATTGACGGTACAGATGTCTTTGAAGAATGCGTAAAACTCATCGTCGGTCTTCAGCGTGCGGATGGCGCGGAAGAGCCGCTCGACGGATACTGATCGAATGTCTTTCATGTTGTTTCCTCCTCCCGGACGGGGCCGTCACGGACCCTTGTCTCCGTTGACTTCATCACTTTATCACTTTACCATAGTAAAGTCAAGAGAGAATTTCGGATTTGCGCGGTTTTTTACGGAAATGCAGCGGCAGCCGTCCGGCGGGTTCCCGGCTCCTTCCGCCGCGGCTTCTGATTTCTTTTCCCGTCACAGGCGCCGGATTCGCCGAAAATTTCCCGGGAAATAACTTGCCGATTGTAATCGCAAAAATCCTGTGATAAAATATAAGCAATGTAGTGTATACATGAAATTACGTGGAGGTTCTACAATGAACAAGACTGAACTCAACAAGATTATCAAGACCCTGTCCGGCACCATCCTGAGCGATGAGAAGCTGCTCTCCGGCATCGCCACCGATACCGAGGGTACCGTGGAGCGCGCCGCGAAGGCGACCAAGACTTCTCTCGCCGGCGGCATCCTGGACGCGGTCATCGACGGCGTCAAGGCGAAGGTCATCGAGGCCGTGCTGGGCAAGATCACCGGCAACAGCGCTTCCTCTATCGCCGGGCTCGTCGGCGGCCTTTCCGGCAACCAGACCAGCTCCCTGCTGACCAGCCTGCTGGGCGGCGGCAACGCGAACGCCGGCGGCAGCGCGGCGCTCACCACCTCCCTGATCGGCAGCCTTCTGGGCGGCGCTCAGCCCAAGCCCCAGGCGACCGGTCTCGACGCTTCCAGCCTGATCTCCGGCCTTCTGGGCGGCGGCGCGGCTAAGGAAGAGGAAGAAGAAGCTCCCGCGGCAGACGGCGCCTCCGATCTGCTGAACGGTCTGCTGGGCGGCCTGTTCGGCGGCTCCGACGACGATGACGAGAAGGATGAGAAGGACGAGAAACCTGCGGGCGGCGGCCTCCTGAGCGGTCTGATGGGCCTGTTCAGCACCGACATTTCCGACGAGTACGAGGAAGAAGAGGAAGAAGAGGAGAAGCCGAAGACCTCCGGCAAGAAGACCTCTTCCACCAGCTCCTCCAAG
>JAZUHB010000066.1:0-17079 GCA_045641505.1 Bianqueaceae bacterium
CTCATAGTAGCTGTAGGCGTAGCGCTCGAACTGCATGACGGGAGAGAGCGCTACGATGCCGCCGGGCAGGGGAAGGCCCTCGTCCTTCAGCAGATGGCTCAGCGCGAACACGAGATGGCCGCCCGCGGAGTCGCCCATGAAGCAGATGTCGGAAGGCTTATAGCGCTCGAGCATCGCCTTGTAGGCGTTCAGGCAGTCCTCCAGGATGTCCCGGATGTTATGCTCGGGGATCTCACGGTAATCGACGCCGCACATGTTGTAGCCGAAATTTCTCACGACGTACGACTCATACTCCCAGCACTCGCAGACGCAGCCGAAGCCGAAGCCGCCGCCGTGGATATAGAACACCACCTTGTCCTTCGGATTTTTGTCCATGGTGAGGAGCCAGGCGGGCGAGCCGGGGAGCTCGATCTTTTCGATATCGATGCCCTTGAAACCCGTGTCCTTCCGGGAAAAGACGTCGGTGTTGCGTTCTTTGTGGTATTTCCGGAGACCGTCGAGCTGTCTCTCTATTTCTTCCTGGGAATTATCCTGGGGATGCTTTTGCGCGTGCCTTCTCCATTTTGCGCGCAGGATCGCTGCCATGATCGGGACCATTGCTTACACCTCCATTGCCTTCATGAACGAATTTCCGGCCATGATCTGCTCGCGGGGACCGGCGGCCTCCACCTTGCCGTCCCGAAGGACGATGATGTTGTCGGCGTGCGCGACCACGTCCGCCGTGTGGGCGATCACGATGACGGTCTTGCCCTTCACGGTTTCGAGCAGTTTGCCGATGACCTCGGCCTCGGTCTTGGTGTCCAGATTGGCGGTAGCCTCGTCGAGGATCAGGTAGTCGCGGTCGGCGATGAGCGCGCGGGCGATGGCCAGACGCTGCTGTTCGCCGCCGGACAGCTTGCCGCCCTTCACGCCGATCTCGTAATCGAGACCCTTCTCGCTGACGAACTCGCTGAGCCCGGCCACCTCTATGGCCTGCTGAAGCTGCTCGTCGCTCACCTCGGTCTTCGCGCCGTAGAGGATGTTGTCCTTCACGGTGCCGGAGAACAGGGAGGCGTTCTGGGACACGACGGAGAAGTTCTCGCGCCAGGATTTCAGGGAGATGCCGGAGGCGGGGCGGCCGCCGGCCACGATGCCGCCGCTCTCGGCCTGATACAGGCGGGAGAACAGCTTGACGACGGTGGACTTGCCGCTGCCGTTGGGACCGACGAGAGCGGTGATCTTGCCGGCCTCGAAGGTCATGTCGGCGTTGTCGATGGTGCGCTTGTCGTCATAGAGGAAGGAGACGCCCTTGAAGGCGATATCGCCCTTCGCGAACTCCTCGCCCTCCTCCAGATTCTCGCTGACCATGCTGTTCACGTAGCCGATCTTCTTCGTGCCGCCGACGGTCTCGGCGATGACCTGCGGAAGCACCACGATGTTCATCAGACCGCCGCAGATGAGGCTGAAGCTGGCGTAGAAGCGGGCGGTGTCGGTCAGGTCGCGCAGCGCGCCGGATTTCAGCAGGACGATGGCGGCGGCGAAGGTGGCGCCGAACAGGGCGAGCTGCAGAATGGAGGCAGTCAGCGCGTTCACCAGCTGGTAGACGGCGTAATTTTTCTCGGCGCCGTAGCGCTCCTCGATCAGGCCCAGAGCCTTGCCGACCGTGCGCTCCTCACCGCGGGAGGCCTTGATGAACTTGGTGCTGCCGAGCTGCTCGCTGTAGTACTTGGTCAGGTTCGCGATCTTGCTCTGCTTCGCCGTGGAGACGACGAGGACCATGCGGACGGAGATGACCGCCACGATGAGCGCCAGCAGCACCGCGATCCCGACGATGGGGCCGTAGGAGCTCAGGTCCATCTTCTTGAGCTCGCCGGCCAGGCCGAACAGGAAGGTGATGACCGAGAACACGACAGACAGGATCGTGAAGGGCATGGAGGCGTACTCGGAGTCGGTGGTGATACGGGAAAGCAGGCTCGCGGGATTTTCCTTTTCCAGATCCCGCGCGCTGATCCGGAGGATCTTCGCCCACATCTTCTTACGGACGCGGGTGTTCAGCGTGACGAGCGCCTTGTCGCCGATGACGGAGAGATAGAAGACGGCGCAGTCGACGATGTAGAGCAGGGCGTACGCGAAGAACGGGTTCAGATCCTTGTGCTGACCCGTCTGCATCAGAGCGGTGTTTTCCGCCTGGGTGGCCAGCAAAAGCATGGCCAGCATGGTGACGATAAAGCCCAGGATGATGCCGCCCCACGGAATTTTGACGCCCTTGTAAAGGCTGCGGAGGGAGTTCTTCGTCTTGATTTCGCTGACGGAGGAATCCATGAACAGGTTTTGCTTTTTCATCTTACTTCGCCTCCTTTACCAGAGTTTTGTAGAGGTCGCAGCCGCGGACGAGCTCCTTGTGGGTGCCCTGCGCGACCAGGCGGCCCTGATCGAAGACGAGGATGGAGTCGGCGTTTTCGACGGTCTCCATGTCGTGGGAAACGATGACGGTGGTTTTGCCCTCGGCGAAGCGGTCGAGCTCCGCGGAGACGGCCTTGGTGGATTCGGCGTCGAGCGCGGAGGTCACCTCGTCCAGCAGCACGTAGTCGGCGTCGGACAGGAGCAGGCGGGCGATGCCGAGCTTCTGGCGCTGACCGCCGGAGAGCTTCTCGCCGTTATAGCCGACCTGGTAGTCCAGGCCGCCCAGCGCCTCGATGTCGTCGAGCACGCAGGCGCGCTTCAGGGCGTCGCGGAGCTCCCCGTCGGAGTGCGGGGTCTCGGAGGAGTATTCCAGGACCTCCCGGACCGTGCCCTCGAAAGCGGGCGCGTTCTGGGGCAGATAGCTGAAGCAGCTGCGGTAGGTCAGATAGTCGTAGCCGCGGATATCGCGGCCGCCGAGCGTGATGGTGCCGCAGTCGGGCTCGTAGAATTTCTCGATCAGGTTCAGGACCGTGGACTTGCCGGAGCCGGACAGACCGACCAGGGCCGTTTTCGCGCCCTTCTTCACGGTGAAGGAAACGTTGTCCAACGCCTTGTTCTCGCCGTAGGAGACGGAAACTCCGTCGAAGACGATGTCGCCCTCGACGATGTCGGTCTCGCCGGCCGACTCGTTCTCGAGCTCGGTGCAGATCACGGAGGACAGGCGCAGGGACGCGCCCTGGGCTTCCTTCAGCTTGATCCAGACGGGGACCTGATCCTTGAGGGCCGTGTTGCAGGAGTTCGCCAGCGCGAAGTAGCTCATGAAGACGGCGGGAGTGATCCCTCCCTTGAACATGATGAGCGAGGCGGGAATGATGATGACGGCCAGGGGGAGGATCCAGGTGATCTGGTCGACCAGGGTGTTGAACTTGTTTACCCGGGCCGCTTCCTTCTTCACCTTGTCATATTCGTCCAGGAGGGCGTTGCCGCGCTCGATCTCGAGCTCCTCGTTGCGGAAGGACTTGATGGTTTCGATGTTGTCGACCTTTTCGGCGATGCGCGCCGTCACCTCGGCCAGCTTCTTCTGGACCTTGTTGCGGTTCTTGAAGGTGATGTAGCCGGCCAAAAGGCTTACCGCGAAGATGAGCGGGATCTGGAAGATCTGGCTCCAGACCAGGGTGGGCACGCCGAAGCGGGCAATCATCACGATGGCGCCCACGGCCACGACGATGCGGGCGAATTCCTTCACGAACAGCTCGACGACGAACTCGCTGCTCTTCGCGGTATCGTCGGTCAGGCGGGTGATCAGCTCGCGGGAGTCGGTCTCCTCGAGCTGGGCGGTCTTCAGGCGGAACACCTTCTTCACCGCGTAGTTCTGGATGTTGCGGTTCACCTTGGCGGTGATCAGGCCGCTGACGTAGGTGACGATCACCTTCGCCAGCAGGGCCGCGAGACCGAGCGCCAGCAGGAGGCCGCAGATCCGGACCAGCTCATCGACGCTCATTCCGGAGTAGTCGATCAGCGTGTCATCCCCTTCGGGAATGATCCGGCCGATGTTCTTGTCGAAGAACAGGGTGGCCAGACTTTCCGTCAGGGCGAACACCAGGCCCGTGATCAGAAGTCCCACGGGCAGCTTCGATTGGAAAAGCAAATGAAAATAGTTTTTCCAAACGTTCGTTTTTTCTTTCTTCATTTTTCTCTCCTTTTCCTGTATTTTGTCTTGCTTATTCGAGATAATAGCTTCTCCAGTCCGCGATCTGCTCCGCGGTCACGCCGAACTGATCCTCCAGATAGCCTTCGACGGAGTTGTAGAGGTCGAAGACCGAGTACCAGGCGGCGTCGAACAGATCCTCCCAGGCCCTGAAGCCGAGAAGGGCGATCTTCTCCGCCCAGTCGGTCAGGCCCTGCTTCCGGAGCATGTCCAGATACATCGCGGTCTCCTCGCGGGTGATCTCGTTGTGCAGCATGTAGTTCTGCTTGCAGGTCTCGTAATCGCAGCCGAGCGCGGCCATGATCAGCATGGAGACGATGCCGGTCCGGTCCTTTCCGCCGAAGCAGTGGACGAGCAGCGTTTCGTGCCGGTCCAGCGCCGCGAAGATCTGCGAGAGGGTCTTCCGGTTGTAGGCGAACTCCAGATAGTCGCTCGCGAAGGCGTGGAACCTGAAGTTGTAGAGGTGCTCGTCGGCGGTGCGCATCTTGTCGAAGTAGTCCGCCGGATTTCTGAAGCGCTCGACGCATTCCCGCTCCGGAGCGGCCAGCGGGCAGCAGACGACCCGATACGAGCCTGGGCGGTCCGGCTTGTTCGCGTGATCCTTCGCGCTTCGCAGGTCGAAAACCGTGTCGATGCCGAGGCTTTCGAGAACGGCGTGCTCGTCGTCGCTGACGTAGCAGAGCTCGCCGGAGCGGTAGAGCAGTCCGTGCCGGATGCCGCGGCCGTCGGCGGTTTTACAGCCGCCCAGCTCCCGGAAATGGACAATAGTGGTGAATTCCATAGCCATATCGTCTCCTTCTTCAATTATGATACACGGTGTTGCATTGTCCGCATTATAAAACGAGCTTCTGCGAAAAGTAAATACGTCTCCGTCATTTGGTACAATAAGAGGAAAACTGTTGCACGGCGCGGCGCCGGGTGTGCTATACTGAGGTACGGTTCATTCAGCCGGGGCGGTCACGCCGGCGGCGGAAAGGCATCGGATTATGAAGAAAGAACGGAAAGAGCCGGCCGGCGGCGCGCTGGCGTTCATCACGCTGATGGGCATCGTCAGCCTGTTCTCTGACATGACGCACGAGGGCGCGCGGAGCATCCTCGGCGAGTACCTGAACCTCGCGGGGGCGTCCGCCGCGACCATCGGCTTCGTCTCGGGCATCGGGGAGCTGTGCGGCTATTCGCTGCGGCTGCTCTCGGGCTTCGTGGCGGACCGGACGAAGAAATACTGGGCGCTCGTCATCGCGGGCTACGCGCTGCAGGTGCTGGCCATCCCGGCACTCGCCCTGGTCCCGCAAAACGGCTGGGCCGTCGCCTGCGCGCTCGTCATCGCGGAGCGCGTCGGAAAGGCGATCAAAAAGCCCGCGAAGAACACGCTCGTGAGCTTCGCCGCGAGCGAGGTCGGGACCGGAAAGGGCTTCGCCTATCTCGAGTTCCTGGACCAGCTCGGCGCGTTCCTCGGCCCCGTCATCCTCTTCGTGATCGCCGCGGCCGGAAAGAGCGGCGACCTGTTCACCACCTACCGGACGAGCTTCGCCATCCTCGGCGTGCCGGCCCTGATCACCCTCGGGCTCGTGCTGTTCTCGCGGCTCCGCTACCCGCGCCCCGAAATGTTCGAGAAGGCCGCGGAGGAGAAGACAGAGTTCCGCGTCCGAAAGTCCTTCGTCTACTACATGATCGCGATCTGCCTGTTCGCCTTCGGCTTCGCGGACTTCCCGCTGATCACGCTCCACGCGGCGAAGACGCAGGCCTTCCCGGAGGAGACGCTGAGCCTCCTGTACGCGGGCGCGATGGCCGCGGACGCCTTCGCGGCGCTCTTCTTCGGCTGGCTGTTCGACCGGATCGGCCTCCGCGCCCTGACCGTCTCGACGGCGCTCAGCGCGTTCTTTTCCTGCTTCGTCTTCCTGACGGGCGACCCCCGCCTGATCGGCGTGGGCATCCTTCTGTGGGGCATCGGCCTGGGCGCGCAGGAGAGCATCATGAAGGCGGCGGTCAGCCGGATCGTCCCGAAATCCATGCGGAGCACCGGCTTCGGCATCTTCGAGACGGGCTTCGGCATCGCTTGGTTCCTGGGCAGCTGGCTGCTGGGCGCCCTGTACGACCGCTCGCCTGCCCTGCTGGTCGCGGTCTCCGTGGCCGGGCAGCTCCTGGCCATCGCGTTCTACCTGCTTTGCATAAGGAGGCAGAGGAGGGAGGAAGGGGGAGAGTGAGGGGGTCGAAAGCATCATTATTACATTGGAGAATGGTTGATTATGAAGAAGAAAGCAATCATTGTATGTGTCGGTTTAGCAGCTGCTGCCCTTTTGGTTTTTGCCGTATTGATAAGCCATGTCGTCGGAAAAGAAATCACTCCGGGAAGATATTGTATTGAAAATAACCAGAATTATCCGGATGCATATATTGAAGTGAAGGATAACAAAATTCAGCTTTACAATATTGATTTGAATGCATTGTTCCGAGACAACGAGATGGAACAGTTCAGAAGACTGGTTGAGATCAATCCGGATTATGCTATGCCAGAAGACGAATTGGAAATCATATCTGATCTCAATGCCATGTTTACTGCTTCTCCGTTTGATAGCAGTAATGCAGTAGCCATAAAAACGGGAACTTTTGAATATACCTATTACTGCAACCGGAAGAGTCTTCCCTTTGGTTTGGTATTGCAATACGATTCATTTCACAAAACGCTGATTATTTTAAACGATCCTGAACCCATTTTATTTAAAAGGCAGTGATGACATATGATTTTGCTCAGTGACTTGGGAAAACAGTATAAAGACGAATCCGGAGAAATCTGGCCTGTCAAAGGAATTGATTTACAAATAAACGATGGAAGGTTTGTAAGTATTTGCGGTCGTTCCGGCAGTGGAAAATCTACTCTTCTGAAACTGATGGGCTGTTTATTGACGCCGACCGAAGGCACTGTCAGAATTGATAACACGGACATCTATGCTCTGAATGAAAAGCAGAAATCAGAGTATCGCTGCAAGACGATAGGATTTGTATTTCAGGATTATTTCTTGGAAGAGATGTATACCGTTTATCAAAATGTCGAAATTGTGTTAATGATTGCCAACACGGACCCCAAACTGAGAAAAGATAAAATCGAAGGGGCTTTGAAAAGGGTCGGACTGCTTCATAAGAGAGATTCATATGTCAGGAATCTTTCGGGCGGAGAAAAACAAAGAGTTTGCATGGCAAGAGCTATCGTAAATGACCCTGCCATCATCTTCGCGGATGAGCCCTGCGGCAATTTGGATTGGGAAAACGGACAAGTGATCATGAGGCTGCTGCGTGGGCTGGTTGACGAAGGAAAAACAGTTGTCCTGGTCACCCATAATATTGATGATGCCGACTTGACGGATGAAATCATTACCTTGCAGGACGGGACCATAATTAACCATGAGATTAAGAGATAAGGCTGTATTGGTTTTGCACGAATGCCAATATGAAAAAGGCGAGTGGATTATCTCTGTTATTCTGCAATGCTGCATTTTCATCCTGGTGTTCTTTTTATTTACGGTCACACTGAATATAGACCATGTGGTTGGTAGATACCTCAAAACGTTATATGTGGATGGTTACGATTTCGAGTTAATCGGATATACAAAAGCGGATTCCGATGAACTTGAAAAAATGGGCTTCAGAGATGTGACATTTGCGGACGAGCGCGTAACAGCATACGGATACAAAGACGATTTGGATCATATCTGGTGGGACAAAATTTGGGCAAACCTTCATCACAAGGATATTTGGAACGAGAACTTGGATGAGGATCTATTGGTCGTCTCATTCTGTCAGATAATGCTTGGCGCTGTAAGCGCGGTCCTGATTCTGCTCATGGTCGGCAATGTGTCGAATTCCGTTGCCATGAAACTGATGAGAAGGCAACATTATATCGGTATGTTGGAACAATTAGGCGGCACAAATCAGATGTGCGGTTCTGTTTTCGGTTCTTTGTTTGCCGTTAGAACTTGCGCGGCTTTGTTCCTTGCGATATTTGCCAATCGTTACGCTGTCACCCTTCTTAATGACTATCTAAGCCGAGAAGTCAATATCAGCGATGCCTTTCCCCCCATCGATTGGAAACTGATTTTGTGCGTGCTGGCAATCAGCATGCTTCTTATTTGGAAAGCATTCAGAAAACAGTGGAGGCAGATTAATGCGGTTTAGCGATATCATCGTGGTAGCTTTACGCAACCTCTCTGCCGGAAAACCGATGGTTCGGAAAATGATCGTATCCATGTCAGTAATCATGATACTGATGATCGGTTTCGCGATTATCTCATATTCGTATTTTTGTTATCAAGATGATTTTAATATGAACCACGCGGCCGATTGCTATTATTATACGGAGTTTGAAGATAGGCCGCTGACGGACATGGGTGATATCTTCCTCAAAAGCGGCGAACGCAAAAATCGCTATAAAGCGACCGATTTACTGCTATTGGCCTCCGTTCAAATGAATGATAGCCCTTATATGGCGGCACAAGATACAACGATTTCTTTTGACGGAACAGAGCATGCGGCACACTATGGATCGTTTTGGGATTCATATGAAATATATCAAAACATTCAGTGGAAGACCTCAAACATTTCATTAGGTTTTTTTGACGGTAATTCAAAATTATTTACCGACAAAATGATACGACATTATGGAGATTCGTATCTGCTTGGTCGTTATCCGGACAATCCCGGTGAGATAATGATGGATACTTATATCCTTTCCATATTTGGGATTGAAGAGATCGATGATCGCATTATCGGAAGCAAAATCACAATCAAGTCGCTGATTGACGGAACAGAAGAAACGGTTATTGATGATTATATACTGACAGGTGTTTTTAAAAGCGAACTGTTTGCAGTCAGAGAAAGCAAGGACGCCTTGGACACCCATCTTGAACACATATATGTTCATTTCAATAGGGAAGACCTGTCAGGGTTTCAGATTCAGTTTGGAAGTGCCAGGTATTATTTTGACAATTATTCGGATTATGCTGAGAATTGCGAGTTTGCAAAAAAAATCTTTTTTTATGATTTGGAAGAGCTTCTTGCTGACTCGGACGATTATGCGAAACTGACCCCAAAAGGTCTGGAATACCTTCTGATTTACTGGGTCATTGAGAATATCGGGAAACTGTTGATGATCGTAGCGGTCGCGATATGCTTTGTTGTAACCTTCTCTTTGCTATATGTTTTGAATTTCTATTGCGACAGAAATGCAAGCTACATAAAAATGCTTCACGATATAGGTATGACAAAGAAAAACCGTCTGTCGATCCTCGTGGTTGAATTGAGCATTACAGTTGCAGCATCGACGGTTGTCAGCTTGTATTTTTCTGCCTTGTTCTTGATTCTTTTGAATGTAGTTACGAAGGCAGCGGTTGGGTTCCCGATTTCGTTCAATATCTTGGTATGCCTTTTGGCAATAGGATTAAGTTGGTTATTTTTTGCGCTGTGCTTTGCCTTATCAATCAGCAAAACGGAGCGCCGGAATTCGTAATAATCTCCAAAAAAATATGAGCGGATGGCAAGAAAATCCCGGATCGTCGTTTCACCTGCTTTTGCAAAGACTTTATCGATTGACCGATATAGCGTCAACGCCTTTCGTTCAGGTTTTTCACAAAAAAGGCAAGGCATCGCAATGATGTCTTGCCTTTCATTTTTATCAGTCGATTGCAGCTTTTCGGCGGTCGGGCTGTTCTGTCAAGGTATCACAGCAGCTTCAATCCAATCCAATAGGCGCAGATGAAAATCAGCACCAGCAAGGGGAACCAGATGAAGCAGCCGATGGAGGACTTTTTCTCCGGCTTGGACTCGGCCTCGAGGAAGGCTACGTTGATATCGGCCGCGCTCATCGGAGCACCTCGTCCAGGAGCTCCGCCTCGTCGACCCAGGAGGGGTCGTACTTCGTCCGGGTCATGTCCGCGCCGCAGGAGGGACAGCGGACGAGGGGCTTTTTGCACACGGCGCGGCAGCGCGAGCACTCGTAGGTGTCGGCGCGGAACAGGTGGGTGTGCTGCGTCCAGAACGCGGGCTTGTCTTTCTTGCGCATGGAAACTCCTTTCGGGGACGGAACTCAGGGACGGAACTCGGGCCTTCTGAGCGGCCTCGTTCATATTTTCATTATACCGCGCCCGGCGCGCGGAATATACCCCAAAATCGCGGATTTACTGTTCCTTTTTCCCCGCGGAAAGTGTACAATGAACTTATAATTCTGTAATTTTGTCAAGGAGGCTTCCCATGTCCTGTCTCGTCCTGCAAAGCGATTTCGGTCACGCCGACGGCGCCGTGAGCGCCATGTACGGCGTCGCCTACTCCGTCTGCCCGGAGCTCCAGATCTCCGATCTCACGCACGAGATCCAGCCCTACGATATCTGGGAGGCGAGCTACCGCCTCATCCAGACCGTGAACTACTGGCCCGCGGGGACGGTCTTCGTGTCCGTGGTCGACCCCGGCGTCGGAAGCGCGCGCCGTTCGGTCGCCGTCCGCTGCCGGAACGGTCAGTACGTGATCACGCCGGACAACGGCACGCTGACGCATCTGCGCGAGCAGGGCGCGATCGAGGCGCTGCGCGTGATCGACGAGGAGAAGAACCGGCTGCCCGGCTCGGGCGAGTCGTACACCTTCCACGGCCGCGACATCTACGCCTTCACCGGCGCGAAGCTGGCGGCCGGCCGTCTCGCGTTCGAGGACCTCGGCCCCGAGGCGGAAGTCGACAGCCTCGTCAGCCTGCCGCTCATCGAGCCCGGCTTCGACGGCAAGGCGATCACCGGCACCGTCGACGTCCTGGACGTCCGCTTCGGCAGCCTCTGGACGAACATCCCCCGCGAGCTCTTCCTGCGCCTGGGTATCGCGCCGGGCGAGAAGGTCGACGTCACGATCGAGAACCGCGGCCGCATCTGCTTCCGCAACGACCTGATGTACGCGCACTCCTTCGCGGAGGCCTACGTCGGCGAGGCGCTCGTCTACGTGAACAGCCTGGACAACGTGGCCGTCGCGATCAACCAGGGCTCCTTCGCCCGCGCCTACAACGTGGGCACCGGCATCGCCTGGCAGATCACGCTGCAGAAGCCCTCGCGCGTTCACGGATAAGGAGGCAGCGTGGAGAAGAAAGCAGTCATCGAGTTCAAGGATTTTTCCTTTCAGTATTATTCCCAGAAAAAGCCGACGCTGAAGCACATCGACCTCACGATCTACGAGGGCGAGAAGGTGCTGATCGTCGGGCCCAGCGGCTCGGGCAAGTCCACCCTGGGCAACTGCATCAACGGCCTGATCCCGTTCTCCTACCGGGGCGAGATCTCCGGCAGCCTGAAGGTCTGCGGCCGCGAGACGAAGGAGCAGAGCCTCTTCAGGCTGAGCCAGGACGTCGGCACCGTGCTGCAGGATCCGGACGGCCAGTTCATCGGCCTCACCGTCGGCGAGGACATCGCCTTCGCGCTGGAGAACGAGTGCACGCCGCAGGACGAAATGAAGCAGATCGTCGCCGACACCGCGCGGATCGTCGACATGGACGCCTTCCTGCAGAGCTCCCCCTATGAGCTTTCGGGCGGCCAGAAGCAGCGCGTCTCGTTCGCGGGCGTGATGGTCCACGACGTCGGCATCCTCCTCTTCGACGAGCCCCTCGCGAACCTGGACCCCGCCACCGGCCGCACCGCCATCGAGCTGATCGACCGCATCCAGCGGCAGTATCAGAAGACCTGCGTGATCATCGAGCACCGTCTCGAGGACGTGCTCTGGAAGCCCGTCGACCGGGTCATCGTCATGAGCGAGGGCGAGATCGTCGCCGACCTGGATCCGGACAGCCTGATGGCCGCCGGGATCCTGCCGGAGCTCGGCATCCGCGAGCCCCTCTACGTGAACGCCCTGCACTACGCGGGCATGCCCGTCACGAAGGAACTGCGGGCCGGCCGCCTCGACACCCTGGACATCCCCGCGGTCCGCGACGCCGTCCGCCGCTGGAACGCCGCCCAGACGCCCGCTCCCGAGCGCGAAAAGCGCCCGCCGATCCTCGAGGTCTCGCACGTGAACTTCTCCTACACGAAGGAGCGGCAGATCCTGAAGGACGTCTCCTTCACCGTCGAGGAGGGCGAGATGGTCTCCATCGTCGGCACGAACGGCGCCGGCAAGTCCACGCTGGCCAAGGTCATCTGCGGCCTGGTCGGCGACGTGGACGGCGCGCTTTACCTCTCCGGCGAGCCCATGGAGGGCACCACGATCAAGGAGCGCAGCCGCTCGATCGGCTACGTGATGCAGAATCCCAACCAAATGATCTGCAAGCCGATGATCTACGACGAGGTCGCCCTCGGCCTCCGCTACAGCGGGATGCCCGAGGAGGAGATCTCCGAGCGGGTCGACAAGGCCCTCACGGTCTGCGGCCTCCGTCCCTTCCGCAAGTGGCCGCTTTCCGCCCTGAGCTTCGGCCAGAAGAAGCGGGTCACCATCGCCTCGATCCTCGCGATGGACCCGAAGCTCATCATCCTCGACGAGCCGACCGCCGGCCAGGACTACCGCCACTACACCGCCATCATGGAGTTCCTGCGGGAGCTCAACAAGACCGGCGTGACCATCATCATGATCACGCACGACATGCACCTGATGCTGGAGTACACGCCGCACGTCATCGTGATCCACGACGGCCGCGTGATCCACGACGGGACCGCCGTCCGCGCCCTCACGGACCCGGCGATCACCGAAAAGGCGTCGCTCCGCATCACCTCCCTCTACGAGCTCGCGGGCCTCTGCGGCATCGGCGACCGCCAGCAGTTCGTGCAGAACTGCATCGATCAGGAGAGGAGGGACGCGCGATGAAGCAGAAGCTTTTCGACTACGTTTCCCGCCGGAACCTGATCTACGACCTGAGCGGCTTCACGAAGCTCCTCTGCTTCCTGATGACCACGATGGCCGTGATGTTCTCGTTCGACCTCCGCGTGATCCTCTCGATCCTCCTGTTCAGCCTGGTCATGCTGAAGATCAGCCAGATCACCTTCGCGCAGATCAAGACGATGCTGATCTACGTCGCGATCTTCCTGGTGCTGAACGCGTTCCTGACCTTCCTCTTCGACCCGAAATACGCGGTGGAGCTCTACGGCACCGAGCACGTGCTCTTCCCGATATTCGGCCGCTACGAGGTGACCGAGGAGCAGCTTTTCTACCAGTGCACGAAGACGCTCAAGTACGCGTCGGTGATCCCGCTGGGCATCGTCTTCTTCCTGTCGACCCACCCGAGCGAGCTGGCGGCCTCCCTGAGCCGCGCCGGCATCCCCTACAAGGCCTCGTTCGCCCTGTCGCTGACGCTCCGCTACTTCCCGGACATCATGCGCTCCTACGAGGACATCTCGCTGGCGCAGCAGAGCCGCGGCCTCGACCTTTCCAAGAAGGAGAAGGTCGGCCGGCGCGTGAAGAACGTGCTGAGCATCTGCATCCCGCTGGTCTTCTCGACGCTGGAGCGCGTCGACATCATCGCGAACACGATGGACCTCCGCGGCTTCGGCAAGGAGAAGAAGCGCACCTGGTACAGCGCGAAGCCGATGGCCCGGAAGGACTGGGCCGCGCTGGCGGTCTGCCTGGCGATCCTCCTCGGCAGCATCGCGGTCAGCGTGTTCGTCAACCACAGCCGCTACTGGAATCCTTTCATCTGAGGTGAACATGATCGATTACGAAAAACCCATCCTGGTCTTCCAGACCGATTTTACCTACCTGGAGGGCGCCGTCTCTTCGATGTACGGCGTCGTGAAGACCGTCGACCGCACGCTGGAGATCTTCGACGGCACCCACCAGCTGCCGCAGTTCGACACCTGGAGCGCCAGCTACCGGCTCTACCAGAGCCTGCGCTTCTGGCCCGAGGGCACGGTCTACGTGTCCGTCGTGGACCCGGGCGTCGGCACCTCGCGCCGGGCCTGCGTCGCGAAGGTGAAGGGCGACGGTGACGGCTTCTACTACGTGGTCACGCCCGACAACGGCGCGCTCACGCACGTCGCGCGCTACATGGGCATCCTCGAGGTGCGCCAGATCGACGAGACGGTGAACCGCCTGCACGGCCGCGACACCGACGACGTGACGATCTTCCACGGCCGCGACCTCTTCGGCTACACCGCTGCGCGCCTCGCGAGCGGCATCATCGACTTCGAAGGCGTGGGCCCGGCCTACCCGGTCGACGAGATCGTCCGGCACCCGCTGCCCGAGCCGGTCTTCGGCGACGGCTTCGCCGAGGGCATCCTGGAAATCGACGACCCGAACTTCGGCAACGCCTGGAGCAACATCCCGACGCGCGAGCTCATCGCCCGCGGCTTCTCGTACGGCGAGACCGTCCGGGTGAAGATCGCGCACGCGGGCGCGCCCGTCTTCGAGGCGGAGCTCCCGCTGGTCCACAGCTTCGGCGACGTCCCGAAGGGCCGCGCACTGGTCTACAACAACGAGCTGGTGCGGCTGGGCCTCGCGGTCTCGCAGGGGAACTTCTGCGAGCAGTTCGGCGTGGCCTTCGGCGGCGACTGGACGCTGCGGGTCGAGAAGGTGTGAGGAGCCGCGGCGCGGCGGCGGCCGGGACGCCGCGTTCGCGGCGGCGCGGGATGACGGCGCGTCGACAGCCGCGGCGTCTCGTCCGCAACCGCGCCGCGTCCGCCCGGCGAAATCTTTCTTTTCGGTAAAGCAAAGTGCTTGTTTTTCCGCGCTTTTCTTTATATACTATGAAGCATGAAATACTCAACGGAGGTATGTATCATGAAGAAAAAGCTGTTCGGTTTTTCCACCCGTACCCTGGTCGGCACCGCTCTCGGCGCGGCCCTGTTTACGGTCCTGTTCATGTTCGTCAAGGTTCCTACCGGTATTCCGGAAACTGAAATTCAGACCGCTTACGGCGTCGGCGCCTTCTTCGCCGGCCTGTTCGGACCCATCGCCGGCGCGCTGATCGCCTTCATCGGCCACGCGCTGTCCGACACCATCCAGTACGGTTCTCCCTGGTGGAGCTGGATCATCGCCTCCGCCGTCTCCGGCTTCCTGTTCGGCATGGTCTACAACAAGCTGAAGGTCGATGAGGGTATCTTCACCTGGAAGGATTGCCTGAAGTTCAACGTCTGCCAGATCATCGCCAACGTCGTCGCCTGGATCGTGGTCGCTCCCGTCCTCGACATCGTGATGTACAGCGAGCCCGTGAACCTGGTGTTCACCCAGGGCGCGGTCGCCGCTCTCTGCAACGCCATCTCCGCCGGCGTCATCGGCTCCCTGCTGCTGTTCGCCTACTCCAAGATCCGCGCCCCCAAGGGCAGCCTCGAAGAGGAGAAGGAAGAGGAGTAAGCTCCTCCGCAGCCTGCGCAGCTTGAGCAGCTTGCACGGCTTGCACGGCTTGAGCGGCTTGAGCAATTTTCGCAAAACGAGCCCCGTTCGCATGAACGGGGCTTTTTTTATGGGAAGACGAGGATGTTTGAACTTTTCCGGCCTTTGAACATTTCTGATTTTTTGCTCTTGGATTTGCCAATCCATGTCTGACGCCGTTCTCTGGATTTCGCCGCATTATTCCGGCTTTCGTCTCATTTTTCGAGACGCTTTCCGGAAATTTACGACAGATTTGCGGTTTTTCCCGAATATGACGTAAACGCAAAGGTGCCGTTTTTGGGATTTACGACAAATTCGCCTATCTTGGCATTTTTGTCGTAAATTGGATGCGTCATTTCGGGAGCGTGTGCAGCGGGGACAGAACTTGACTTACCTGTGACGCGTCCCAAGCCGTCGAGACAGGTAAAATTTACGACATGTTTGTCATTTTTGCCAAATTTGTCGTAACTCCTGGAAAAGTGACTTTTTGCCTTACGACATATTCCCGCTTTGAGGCCGATTTGTCGTAAATTTCCGAAAAAGTGCGCAAAAATGAGACGAAGGAAAGTTGCCCGACGAAGCCCGCCGCGCAAGCCTGGAGGTGCCGACCGCCGGCCGCGCAAGCCCGACGCCGCCGACCGCCCGCCGCGCAAGCCCGACGCCGCTGCCCCTCCGGCAGTTGACCTTCGCCCCTTCTTGCATTATAATCACAAGATGATATGATGCCTTGGAATCGCCATCCCGAGGCAGCCGAAATCCCTTTTTCAGGAGCCATCCATGGAAAAAATCGCCAGCTTCCGGGTCGACCATCTGAACCTCCTCCCGGGCCTCTACGTCTCGCGCCTCGACCGCTTCGACGGCACGGCGGTGACCACCTTCGACCTGCGCTTCACGGCGCCGAACCGCGAGCCCGTCCTCGACCAGCCCGCGCTCCACACGCTGGAGCACCTGGGCGCCACCTATTTCCGCAACTCCGCGCTGCGGGAGCAGGTCGTCTACTTCGGGCCGATGGGCTGCCGCACCGGCTTCTACCTGCTGCTCGCGGGCGAGCACGTGCCCGAGGAGCTGCTGCCGGAGGTCCTGCGCTTCTGCGACTTCGTCCTCGGATTCGAGGGCGAGATTCCCGGCGCGCGGCCGGAGGAGTGCGGCAACTACTCCGAGCAGAGCCTGCCCATGGCGAAATACTACATCCGCAAATACCGCGACGCGCTCACCGAGACGCCGCGCTTCACCTATCCGGACTGACGGACGCTACAACAAAACCACAATCACAAGGAGCCCCTCATGCTGCAAAGACCCCACATCGAGACCCCTGAGGAACGCGAACTCTACAAAAAAGACCACCCCTTCTTCCCCTGCGAAAGCTTCGAGCAGGTCCTCGCCTGGACCCGCGACCGCTACGGCAACGCCGTTGCCCTCGTCTGCGGGGAGAAAAGCTGGACCTATGAAGAGCTGTGGCAGGACTTCGCCGCTCGCCGCGAGCGCTGGGCCGCGTCCGGCAAGACCAGCCTCAAGTCGGAGGCCAAGCGGGCTTAGGAAGACAACATATTAGGACAACTCCTTGGCTCACAGAACGACATGGCTACGATCCGACTTGGGAGAAAACCTGGACCTATGAAGAGCTGTGGCAGGACTTCGCCGCTCGCCGCGAGCGCTGGGCCGCGTCCGGCAAGACCAGCCTC
>JAZUHB010000067.1:0-3689 GCA_045641505.1 Bianqueaceae bacterium
CCGCCGATCTCGCCGTTGTAGAACCAGATCAGCGGGAAGACCAGGAAGCCCCACCACTCGACGGTGCCCCACCAGCCGAAGACCAGGAACAGCTCGACGCAGAGGAGCGCGGCCGCGCGCTGCTCCCGCAGGAAGAAGAACGCGTAGACGATGAGGACGCCCATCCCGCCGTAGTCGGTGCGCAGGAGCTCGGCGGCCGTTGCCGTGAGGATGAGCGGCAGGAGCCCGAGCGGCGCCAGATTCGGCCACCTCCGCGCGATGAGCCCGGCGGCCCAGATGCCCGCGCCCGCGCAAAGCAGCGTCCAAAGCACATTCTGATAATACGGGTCCCACAGTCGCCCGGACATGAAGAGGTCGAAGCAGGGCTCGGAGAGGAGGGCGAACAGCAGGAGCCGCCCGAGGTACCGCGGCCGGCTCTTCGTGCGGACGAGACCCTCCGCCAGCTGGAACGCGAAAATCACGAACGCGCCGCGCGTGATGATCCACTGAAACTCCCGCAGCCAACCCAGCCCGAGCCAGAGCTTTTCGGTCACGAGAACGCCCAGATGGTTCGCGAACATCAGCGCGAGCGCGACGATCCGGAGCGTCCGCGCGGTCACGCCCCGCGGTGAGGCAGCGCACGGAAGCGGTCCCGCCGTGCTCTGCGGCGTTTCTCTTTGCAAATCCTGATCCATGGCAGCCTCCTTTTGGCGCATTATAGCACAAAAATCCGGAGATAGGAATGAGATCCTCGCCGAAAACTGACCGGGCGGCAGCACACAAAGCGCCGCGGTCATCGGCCGCGGCGCCTCGTAGGGGAAGATAATCAGCAAGGCTGAAATCAGGAAGAAACAACGAAACTTATGCGGTCACACTTTTTTATACCCGCACTTCGGGCAGACGCCGTCCTCGCGGAGGGCCACGCCGCAGCAGGGGCAGCGGTCGGCCGAGGGACCGGGCGCGTACTCCTCGGAGGCGGTGTTGTCGCCGCTCTTGAAGGTCAGCTTCACGATGTTCAGCTTGTCCTTCAGGAGGTCGTAGACCAGGCGGATCATGCCCTCGGTCGTCATCGTTTCCTTGGTGATCACGAGGCGGCAGTCGGGGTAGGCCGAGGCGTAGGGCGTGCGGAAGGCGGGCCCCTTGTTGCGGTTCTGGGGGTGTCCGTCGCGGATGCCCTGCTGCTCGTAGACCGCGAGGAGCGCGGGGATCAGCGGGTCGTCCTCGCGGAGGATGGTCGCGTGGTCGAAGTTGCGGAGGACCTCCCAACAGACCTTTTTGATCTCGTTGCAGGGGTAGACCATGTTCACGCCCGGCTCGACCGTGTCCTCGACCTCGACGGTCAGGGTGCCGGTGTGGCCGTGCAGGTACTGGGCTTCGCCGCAGAAGCCGTAGAAGCGGTGAGCGTACTGCAGATCGAACGAAGTGATGCTTTTCATGTCAGATGCCTTTCATTTTCTTGGATTTTTCATGGTAGCGCAGGGCGCTGCCGGTTTCGAGATAGTGTTTTTCCGCTTCCTCCATCATCCGGTCGAGGACCTTGTAGATGACCGCGCACAGCATGATCACAAGGCCGAAGAGCGCGACCGAGATGACTTCGAAGTATTTGCCGCCGAAGCCGCCCGCGTCGGGCTTCGCGAAGTGGCGGACCAGGAGGCCGATGAAGGCCCAGGCCACGCCGGCAGTCGCGAAGTAGTGGCGGCCGTAGAGCGTCGGCAGCGAGCCGAGCACCGAGGCGACGATGAGCACCGCGGCAGTCCAGAACGTCTGGGGGAGGCCGAAGCGGTCCCAGCCCAGCGCGACCAGCAGCACGCTCACGTTCGCGATGGCCGCGGCGATGATCCAGCCAAGATAGAGGTCGAAGCCGAAGCCCGTGACCCTCCGGAGAAAGCCCTGCTGCCGCGACTTCTCGAGCCGCCGGACCGTGACCGCGAGGCTCACCGTGAGTCCCGCCATGAAGAGGACGGAGAGGAGGATCGCGTCGTAGTGCCAGGAGAAGACCCAGCCGATGTTCATCGCGCAGCTCACGGCGAAGGCGGGGCCGATGTCCGAAAGGACGCCGATGCTCCGGTCCTTCGGGTCGAAGGCGCCCCACTGATAGAGGGTGAAGACGCCCATCGCCGCGTAGATGACGCCCCAGATCGCGAAGGTCATCGGTGCGGGAGTAAAAAGAGTGGGATATTTCGCGGAGACCGCGGCGGTGGTGCCGAGCCCCAGTGGGATGAGATTGGCCAGCGCGTTGACCGCGATCATCGCGGCGAAGGCGACCGTATTTATGATTCTGAGAGACCGTGTGTTCACGTCATGCTCCTTTTTTGTAAATGAAGGTTCGGCGCGGAGCCCCGGGAGGAGTCCCGCAGGTGCCCGGACGGCCGCGGCAGAGGAGGAACGGCCGGCCGCCCGGACACCTTTCGTAAAAATTTTCTTTCCGAAAACGTTTTCACCGCCCTCAGCCGGGCGGGACCGTCTTGCGCGTTCCCGGAAAGTCATGCTATATTCAAATCGGAGTCCGAAGTCCGCGGAGCCCTCGGTTCCGAGTACGCCCACATTGTAGGGCGGCGCCGCGATGTAGGACAATGGCTGTGTTTGCAAACTGAAAATGTATTTTTCCGGGCCGGATCGACGGGCGTCTCCGCACGCGGGGGCTGCTCCGGGACCGTCCGCGCCCGGGCCGCGGAGAGGAGCGCGCATGGATAACGTACTGCTGGGCAAGGTTCTGAAGGCGATGTACAAGCTGAGCGGCAAGACGCTCGCGCAGCTGTCCGACGAGACGGGGCTCACCGTCGACAACATCAACAATCTGTTCTACGCGCGCGTGCAGAAGCCGGGCTACATCGGCGTTTCGGCGTTCTGCCGGGCCGCCGGCTTCACTTCGGCGGAGCTCGCCGCCTTCCTCGAGGCCGCGGATGAGCTCCCGCCCGACGCGGACATCACCGAGCGTTTCGTGGAATATCTCCGCGAGGCCGAGGAGAATCCGGCCGCCGGTTCCGCCGGTTTCGCCGGCTCCGCCGGTGCTGCCGGTGCTGCCGGTTCCGCCGTGAAGGTCGCGGGTTCTGCAGCCGCTGCAAACGGCATTGCAGGCTCTGCAAACTCTGCAAAAGGTCTTGTAAAAACGAACGCCCTTTCCGCAGGCGCGGCGTCCGGCGCCGCCGTCCGCACCGCCTCGTCCGACCTCTCCGCGCAGCTCGAGCTCCTGAACACGGAGCACGAAAAGCAGCTGGACCGCTACCGCGCCACGCATCTCTACTACGTCGACCAGCTGAAAAACCAGTACGAGGAGCAGATCGACCAGCTCGAAACCTCCTTCGCCAGACTCAAGGAGCACTACGACCACAGCGTCGGCGAGATCAAGAAGTCGCAGGCCGCCGAGCTCGACCGCGTCGAGACGGAGGTCCGCGCGCTGAAGCGGATGAACATCTTCCTCACGGCGGCGCTGATCGCGGTCGCGGTCGGCGCGGTCATCATCGTCAGCGTGATTGCGATGTGATGGGGGCTGATGGCGGGGCAGGATGCCGCCGCGATGCCGTAGCCCGATGCCGCGGGAGTAGCGCCCTCTCATTTTTCCCGTTTTCCTCCCAATTAATCCACAAAGTGGAGCAGATTCAGACTGAGCACCTCGTTTTGCTCCCTTTTTCGAAGCAAATGGGAGTAAAACCGCTTAAAAAAAGACGATTTACTCCTTTTTCCCTAAAAAATGGGAGGAAAAGTGCCTT
>JAZUHB010000068.1:0-5855 GCA_045641505.1 Bianqueaceae bacterium
TTGTCGATGTGGGTCTTCTTGCAGAGCTTGCGGTATTTCTGCCAGTTGGCCTCGAGCTTCTCGAAGAAGACATCATGGGGCTCAGTGGCGCCGACCAGTTCCATCAGTTCTTTTTCTGCCGCGTCGGAGAATTCCTTGTCCGGGATCACGATGCGGAGAGTGTTGCCTACGTCGAAGAAAATGGTGTCAGTCATGTCAGTACCTTCCTTTTTTTGGGATTTATAGGTTCGACGCCGAAAACGGCGCGAGTTACGGGGAAATTATACTTTTGCGGTCCGCGCCGCTCGCGGCGCGGGTGTCGGGAAATGATATTGTGTCAGTGCCCGAAGGCCCGCTTCACTCTTGCGTTCTTTCGTTCCACTTCCGGATGATCTCCGGAATCTCATTGAGCTCCTGCACGAGGAAATCCGGCTTCGGCGCGTTGGGATCGTCCTTGAACATCGCGTCCCGGTGCGCCACGGAGGGGTTCGAGATCTGGATGACCAGACCGACGTTCGCCCGGCGGCAGCCCAGCACGTCGCGGGAAATCGTGTCGCCCACGTAGCAGAGCTCGGAGAGCGGGATGCCCATTTTGTCGCAGGCGAGGCTGAAGATCGCGGGATCGGGCTTGCGGCAGCCGGCCTCGCTGGACATGAGGACCAGCTCCATCTGCTTGTCGATGCCGTATTCCTTCACGATATGCGGCGCGAAGGAGGTGCTCATCACGTTGGAGATGATGCCCTGCCTAAGGCCCATCGCGGAGAGCGCGTCGACGGTCTCCTTCACGTCCGGGCGGCGGATGTTCTGCACCCGGTCGTAATCGTAAAGGAAGGAGAGCTCCTCCGCGTAGGGAGCGAGCTTATCCTCGCCGACGGCGAAATCGCGCAGGAAATATTCGTTCCAGATGACGGGCTGGGGCAGCTCGCGCAGGTTGCGCTCGCCCCAGTGCTTGTATTCCTCGCCGCGGTCGTGCAGCAGGAGGCCGAACTCCTCGTCGGGCATGCCGATCTCGATGCCGTACAGGGCGAGACGCGCTTTCAGGCGTCCGGCGAAGGCGGTGCGGAGCTCCGGCGAATTTTTCACCGTGAGGAGGGTGCCTCCGATGTCGAACAGTACCGTCGTGATCATGTGTCCAAGTACCTTTCTGCAAGCGCAAACGTTTGCGCCAATTCTCGGTTTCAATTTTATCGCAAAGGCACAGGTTTGTCAATAAATATAAGAATAAGGAAAAATAATGCGGGTCCGCGCAAGAAAAGACTTGACAAGGCCGGGGCCCGGGCGGTATCATTTCGCTGGCGCAAACGTTTGCAGTGGCTTTTCGCGGACGCTTCGCCTTCACTAATTCCAGCAGAGGAGGTTTTCCATGTATCTCTACCTCATTCTGGCAGCCGTCGTTCTGACTGCCGCATACGTATGCTTCAATTATCTTCGCATCAAGAAGATGAAGGAAGGCACCGCGGAGATGGCCGAAATGGCCGGTATCATCCGTGACGGCGCCACCGCCTTCCTGAAGACGGAATTTTCCACCATCGCCATCGTGGTGCTGGTCGTGGCCCTCGTGTTCACCCTGTTCATCGAGTCCACCAGCGGCATCAGCTTCATCATCGGCGCGGCCATGTCCAGCCTCGTCTGCGTGCTCGGCATGCGCAGTGCGACCTACGCGAACGTCCGCACCTCCAACCGGGCCAAGGAGACCCTGAACATCGGCGAGACCGTCAAGGTCGCGCTCTGCGGCGGCTCCATCTCCGGTCTGTCCGTGCAGGCGCTCGGCATGCTCGGCCTGGTCATCGTCCTGCTGATCTGGCCCATCGACCCCACCGCCACCGGTCACGGTCTGCTGATCGATTTCCCCTGCAACCCCAGCGTGATGCACATCACCACCTACTCCCTCGGCTGCTCCGTCGTCGCCATGTTCAACCGTGTGGCCGGCGGCAACTACACCAAGGCGGCCGATATCTCCTCCGATATCCTGGCCAAGATCCGTCACGACCTGCCCGAGGATGACAGCCGCGTGCCCAACGTCATCGCGGACTTCATCGGCGACAACGTGAACGATATCGCCGGCAACTGCTCTGACCTGCTCGAGAGCTTCGTCGCCACCATCGCCGCCGCGCTGATGATCAGCGTCACCCTCTACCTCAACGGCGAGTTCACCGCGGAGACCTTCGACGCCGGCCTGATCTTCCCCGTCGTCCTCGCGGGCTGCGGCCTCGTCTCCTGCCTGCTCGGCCTGGTCTTCGCCGCCGTCAAGAAGATGGGCGACGATCCCTCCAAGGAGCTGAACCTGGCCACCTATATCTCCGCCGGCCTGACGATCCTTCTTGGTCTCGCCGCCTGCTGGTACATCTTCAAGGATGCCGCCGTGCCCGCGTCCTTCAAGCTCGGCTGGATCTCCCCCTGGATCGCCGCGGTCCTCGGCATCGCCTCCGGCGTTGCCATCGGCGCCATCACCGAGTACTACACCTCCACCGATTTCAAGCCCACCCAGGAGCTTGCCAAGATGGCGACCGAGGGTGAGGCCTTCATCGTCACCAAGGGCGACGCGATCGGCAGCCGCTCCTGCATGCTGCCCATCCTGATCATCGGCATCGCGCTGTTCATCTCCGGCAAGATCTCCGGCACCTACGGCATCGCGCTCGCGGCCCTCGGCATGCTGGCCTTCGTCGGCACCACCGTCTCCATCGACGCCTTCGGCCCCATCGCCGACAACGCCGGCGGTCTGGCCGAGTCCTGCCACCTGCCCGAGAACGTCCGCGCCATCACCGACAAGCTGGATGCCGTGGGCAACACCACCGCCGCCATCGGCAAGGGCTTCGCGATCGGCTCCGCCGCCTTCGCGACCGTGTCCCTGATCGTCGCCTACGTCGGCAACTACACCGCGGCCGGCGCTGAGCCCGTCCTGAACTTCGCTTCCTTCGTCGTCGTCGCCGGCGGCATCATCGGCGGCGCCCTGATCGAGTTCTTCTCCGCCGTCCTGACCGACAACACCATCGAGAGCGCCAAGCTGATGGCCGACGAGGGCGACAAGCTCCTCTCCATCCCCGGCGTGCTCGAGGGCACCGTCAAGCCTGACTACAACCGCATGGTCACCATGGCCGCGAAGCAGGCTCTGAAGAAGATGCTCTTCCCCTCCGTGCTGGCTCTGTGCATCCCCGCCATCGGCGGCTTCCTGTTCGGCGTCGAGTTCGTCGGCGGCATCCTGGTGGGCGCCACCGTCGTGGCGATCCCCCGCGCCATCTTCATGGGCAACTCCGGCGGCGCCTTCGACAACGCGAAGAAGTACATCGAGATCGGCGCGCTGCCCGGCCACGGCAAGGGCACTCCCGCCCATAAGGCGGCCGTCACCGGCGATACCATCGGCGATACCCGTAAGGACGTCGTCGGCGTCGCGCTCGACATCTTCATCAAGTCCATGTCCACCGTGGCGAACACCCTTTCCACCGTGTTCTCCAGCTTCACCCTGATCAAATAAACCTGTTTTTCCCAAACGGAAGAGAGGAGACGGTACGCCGTCTTCTCTCTTCGTCGCTTTTCCGCTTTCCTTTCCCGATGAGGTTTCCCTATGGAAAAAGTCACTATGAAGGACGTGGCCCGGCGGGCGGGCGTCTCCTATGCCACTGTGTCCCGCGCGCTCTCCGGCAGCCCGGAGATCAGCGCGCAGACCCGTGAGCGGGTGCTCCGCATCTGCGAGGAGATGAACTTCACCCCGAATGTCCTGGCCCGTTCCATGGTCGTGAAGCGCACCGACACGCTCGGCGTCATCATGGCCGCCATCGACAACCCGTTCATGAGCGAGCTCGCGAACTACATCGAGCTCTACGCCCGGAAGCGCGGCTACAATCTGATGCTCTGCAACTCCTCCTACGATCCCGTGCAGGAGCGGAAGAGCATGGAGCTCCTCGTGAGCCGGCAGGCGGACGGCGTGATCGTCATCCCCTTCGGCGGCGAAAGCTACGAGAATCTGAGCCCCCTGCTGGACCGGGTCCCCACCCTCTTTCTTTCCGAGAACATGGCCGGCTTTCCGGTGGACAGCGTGAGCGTCGACAACGCCCGCGGCACCTACCTCGGCACCGACTACCTATATGAATTAGGCCACCGCCGCATCCTCTACCTGGGGCGGCGCCGCAAGAGCGTGGCCCATGAGCAGCGCGCCCGCGGCTATCTGAACGCCTGCGCGACCCACGGGCTCGTGCCTGAATTTCTGGATTCGGCCTATTCCCGCAGCTCCGTCGAGACCGGCTATCTGCTGGCGCGGGAGTATTTCGCGAAGCCCCTCGCCCACAGCGCCATCTACTGCGCGACCGACTCTCTCGCCATCGGCGTGATGAAGGCCGCGGATGAGGCGGGCATCCGCATCCCCGAGGACCTGTCGCTGATCGGCTTCGATAACATCTCCTTCACCAGTCTGCCGCGGCTCGACCTGACCACGGTGGATCAGCCGAAGGAGCGGATGGCGGCCGCCGCCGTGGACCGGCTGCTGGAAAAGATCGCCGATCCGGACAGTCCTTTCGTACATCATATTTTGGAACCCACCCTCGTGGAGCGAAGCTCCTGCCGGCGGGTGGAGGAGGAATGACATGTTCAAATACGAATTGCATCTTCATACTTCGGAGACCAGCTGGTGCGGCCATGTGCCGGCGGCGGTGCAGGTGCAGCGTCTGAAGGCGCTGGGCTACGACGGTCTCGTGGTCACCGACCATCTGCACGCCGGCTATCTCGAGGAGGTCGGCCCCGAGCGGACCGACGCGAACTGGCAGGCCCTGATCGACCGCCACATGCTGGGCTACACCGCCGCGGCGGCCGAGGGCGGGCGCCTGGGCGTTTCCGTCATCTTCTGCGCGGAGCTCCGCTTCCCCGAGGACGAGCGCGACTACCTGGCCTTCGGCATCACCGAGGACTGGCTGCGCGCCCATCCCTACTGCATCCTGCTCAGCCATGAGGAATTCTTCGACCGCTACGGCAAGGAGCTCCTCATCGTGCAGGCCCATCCCTTCCGTCATTACGACGATCCCGATACCGCGCATCTGGGCGGCCTCGAGATCGTGAACTGCAATCCCCGCCACGAGAGCCGGAACCGCCTGGCGCTCGACCGCGCGAAGGAGTGGCCCAGCCTCGTCCGCACCGTCGGCAGCGACGTGCATCAGGACGGGGACGAGGGCCGCGGCGCCGTCCTCTTCGAGAAGCGCGTCACGACCCCCGCGGAGCTTCGCGAGGAGCTTCTGGCCGGCCGCTTCCAACTCTGGTGCCCTGATTTCGAGGAGCTCGTGAACGAGAGCGAGGCGGAGCTCGGCCGGCCCGTCTTCGACACGGTGATCGTCGGCCAGATCTGCCTGGATACCAACACCGACTACGACGGCCGCGTCGAACACCGCTACGGCGGCGCCGTGCTCTTCTCCGGCCACGCCGCGGGCATGACCGGCCACAAGACCGGCGTGGTGCCGAAGGCGAATCCCGCGGACATCGACGCGGCGGAGGCCTTCGCCGACTGCCCGAACGTCCGCGTCTACGCCCGTCCCTCCGCACACAGCACGCTGATGGAGAACACCTATTTCACCCCCGACCGGGAGCGGAGACGCCAGGTCTCGCCCGCGTCCATCGATCCCTACACCGAGGAAGACCTTCCCGGGGAGCAGGCGCGCATCTACCATCTGGCGGGCCTCGTCACCGGCGACATCGACGGCAGCATGATCGAAGCCTGCTGGCGGAAGACCGCGAAGCTCCGCGAGACCGACGACCGCGCCGGCGTCGCGCTGGACGTGCAGTGCATGCTCCGCGCGGTGGAGCCCGACAAGACCCTGAAGCTCTACGACTGGGCGGAGAAGAAAAAGTACCTGCCCTACATCCGCTACTTCAAGACCGACGCCGCCGAGGCCGAG
>JAZUHB010000069.1:0-15157 GCA_045641505.1 Bianqueaceae bacterium
TAGGACAACTCCTTGGCCCACAGAACGACATGGCTACGATCCGACTTTGTGGAACAAAGGCCGCGATGAAAGAACATTGAATAAAAGCCTCGCGCAGCAGCGCGGGCCTTTCTTTGTTTCTGATATTGGGAAACAGGAGAGGACCAGACGAGCGAAGACGGGGAAGAAGCCGCGAGAGGAACCGCGCGAAAGAGGCTTGGGAAAAGAACCGGAAGAAAAACTCTACGAAAAGAGGACGAAAAAAACCGACCGCTGCCGCGATCGGTTTTCTGTTTCATACGCCCGACTGGAATCGAACCAGCGCACCCGGCTCCGGAGGCCGGTGCTCTATCCACTGAGCTACGGGCGTTCGCCTGGCAAGAATCGGCGATGAAAAGTTCGGATGCCTTCAATCTATGAAAGGGATGAACGTTTCATGCGTATCCTCGCCGGATAAGCGAATGATATTATACCCCATCCGGGGCTGTTTGGCAAGAAGAAAAAGGGTGACCGGTATGTATACAAGAATACAGAACGAAGAGACGGCGTGCGACGCGCTGAAAGTCGAAAAGTCTGTCGCGCGCCCTCGGGCTTATTTCTTCCCCTTCATCAATTTGAACATCTCTTCCGTTGCCAGGCGGATCTTCGCGACCACGTCTTTTTTCGCGGGGAAGCAGTAGTAGAGGCAGTCCTTCGTGCCGATGCAGACCATGTCGCCGATCTCGTACCAGAAGTAGTCCGAGTAGCAGCTATAGCAGGCGCGGGGCGGCTGGGTGAACTCGAGCGCGCTGCCGGCGCCGCCTTCGCCGTCTGAGCCAGTCAGGTGGAAGCCGTCGCAGTCATGGCGCAAGGTGCCGGTGCCGACGCGGTAGATGGCTTTCATGTCGACCATCATGCGGATCTCGACCTCGGTCTCGGTGCAGTAGGTTCCGGCCTCGATTTCGCGGCGGACTTCCTCGCGCTCCCAGGCGTACCAGTCCGGGACATGGGAGAAGCCGAGCGGGAGTGAAGGAGCGGACGCGGAGGCCGGGGAGTCGGGCTCAGTGTCCTTCACCAGCCGTCCCAGCTCGTCGAGCTCCCAACGGGTGCCGCAGTCGTGGCAGACGAAGCCTGTGCCCTTGCCCTCGGTGTTGCCCTCGCGGCCGCAAACTGGACACTTGTAGAGGATGCGGTTCAGGCCGTCCGCCCGGAAGGGCTCGCGGATCTCCACGCCGTTTTCCTCCTGCCAGCGCCAGTTGTCGAAGCTGAAGGCCTCGTCCAGGGTGCGGTCGATCTCGTCGCTCTTCGCGGCGTGAAGCTCCTCCGTGGTGAAGAGACACTTCATCTCGGCGCTGACCTTGACCTTGCGGACCTGCAGGCAGTTGTAGAGAGGGTCGCGCGCGAAGGCGCCATGGGTTGTAATCATTATCACGGGGACGCCCAGTCGCTTCAGCAGGATGCCGAGGCGGCGGGGCAGGGGCGTGGCACAGCCGTCGAAGGAGTAGCTGGCCTCGGGGTACATCAGCACGCTGGAGCCCTTTGCGAGCGCTTTTTCCATGTCGGAGACGAGGCCGATGTCCGTGACGAACTTGTTGGTGGGGATGCAGCCGATTTGGTACATCAGCCAGGATTTGCCGACGAAGCCGTCGGAGGTCGTGACGATGTTGTAGGGACGGGGGTAGAGGAGGCGCGACGCGATCTCCAGGTCGATGAAGCTGGAGTGGTTCATCAGCACGAGCCAGGGACCCCGGCCGGCTTCGTCCATGCGGACCTCGTTGTAGGTGAAATCCGCGTCCCGGAGGTCGCCGATCGCGATGAGGCGGATCAGGCTGCGGAAGAACAGGTTGGGCTTCACGGGATCCTTGTGGGGATAGCGGGGGAGTTTCAGGACTTCTTCGTAACTCAGATCTTTTTGGGGAATTTTCATGGGAGCTCCTCAATGATTCGGAAGAGAAGGAACGGGACGTCGCTCCGGGCTCAAATTGCCCTGCCGTTGCGCTGCGCGGCGGCGCGCCGCCTTGTGCCACGTGGAACATCGCACGGCTTGATAGAGCAAAGCGGCCGTTTCGTGCGAGACGGCCGCTTGCGGGAGTGTCATTTTGTCGCCCAGACATCGCCGTCATCGCACCGTGCGAGACGGCCGCTTGCGGGATGTCGTTCTGCCGCTGCTCAGATCTCCACGGTGCAGCCGCGGTCGGCGGATTCCTGCGCGCGGAGGGCGGCCTCGGTGGCGGCGAAGGAATCCTCCGCGGTCACGCGGCACTTGCGGCCGTCGCCCAGGCACTGGCCCAGGAAATCGGGGAACATCCAGTCGTCGCCCGGCTCGAACTCGGGGTACTGGATGCCCTGCGCGTCGCCGTTGATCAGGGTGAGGCTGTCGCTGCGGACGTCGAGCACGCCCTTCGTGCCGACCACACGGATGCGGTCGTCGCCCCATTTCGGCGCGGTGGCGGGGTTCAGGTAGTCGATGGTGACGGAGGCGAGCACCTCGTCCTCCATCTGGTAGAGGACCAGCGCGTCGGTCTCCAGCTCGCCGTTGTCGTTGTTGCAGAGGCGGCTCTGGGCGGCGTTCGCGCTCAGGAACTTCTTGCCGCTCATCCACTGGATCCAGTCGATGGCGTGGATGCCGACCCACGGAATGGTGCCGCCGTAGCTGTCGCGATGCTTCGCGAACTCGGGGCGGGTGCCGAACTTGTAGGATTTCTGGCCGTTCAGCAGGCGGACCTCGCCGATCGCGCCCTCCTGGATCAGCTGCCAGGCCTTGTAGAAGCTGTGGGTGTAGCGGAAGTTGAACATGGCGCAGAACTCCTTGCCGGACTTCTTCCAGGCGGCCTTCACGGCCTCAAGCTCTTCCATGTTGGTGGCGACGGGCTTTTCGCAGAAGACGTGGCAGCCGGCCTCGAGCGCGGCGATGGCGCACTTCGCGTGGTCGCCGTAGAAGGGATCGACGACGCAGATGTCGATTTTCTCGTTCGCGAGCATCTCGTGGTAGTCTTCGTAGACCTTGGGGTCGGAACCGAAATGACGGAGGGACGGAAGAATGCCCTGCACGTTTTCGCCGACGCTGCCGGGCGCGACCGCGCAGAAGTTGATGCCCGTCATGCCCTCGCAGCCGTTGATGGCGAAGTTGCCGCCGTGGCCGGAGGTGCCGATGAATGCGATGTTGATCATGTTGTTACCTCGCGTTTTCTCAGATTTCCATTCCGAAATGGTCGTAGTTGCAGAGGTCGAGGTCGGCGCCCTTGACGGCCCAGTCCGCGCCGAGCTCGGTGGGCAGCTTCCACTGCTCGTAGCACTTGTGCAGCACGTCGGCCAGGCCCTCTACGTAGACGCGGTCCTCGCAGCGGACGGTGACGTTCTCGGGGAAGACGGGGGTCACGGGGATGTTCTCGGTGATCGCGTCGATGCACTTGGTGTGGATGCTCGCCGCCTCGGGGCCGCAGACCACGGAGGCGTTGCCGAGGGCGATGTTCACCGCGTGGCGCAGCTTCTTGCCGATGCCGCCGCTGGGGATGCCGTATTCCTTCACCTCGCCGTCCTTGAAGTAGGCGGTCATGCGCTCCACGTCGGTGTCGACGGGGTCACGGAAGAAGCGGACGACGCCGTTCTCGAACTCATACTCGAAGACGGGGCCGAAGTTCTCGCTGGGCGCGATGGCGTGGGAGACCACGAAGAGGATGTCGGCGCCCATCTGCAGGTGGCCGCGGAGGACGCAGGTGTCGTAGGTCTCGATGTCGTTGGCGCGGTAGGTTTCGACCTGGATGTCCGCGACGTCGGCGCTGCGGTCGATCGCGTCGCCGGCCACGAAGAAGATGTTGTGCAGGTAGTGGGCGGTGGCGTTCGAAGCGACGCTGTCGAGGGTCCACTCACCGTTCTTGGAGACCTTGCCGGCCCAGCCGGAGCCGCGGCCGTAGTAGGCGAAGTCGCGGGGCCAGAGCACCAGCGTCTTCATGCGCAGGGGTTTGCCGAGCTTGCCGGAGAGGACGTCCTGCTTCAGCGCGAGGATCGCGTCGCTGTGGCTCCACTGGTAGCCGATGGAGACGGTGCCGCCGACCTCGTCGCGCGCGGCGATGATTTCCTTCACGTCGTCGATGGTCGCGCAGACGGGCTTCTCGCAGAGGACCTGGGCGCCGTGGCGCAGGCAGTCGATGATGCCGGATTTATGGAAGTTGATGGGGGTGGACAGGATGGCCAGATCGACCGCGGGCGTGAAGTCCTTGCGGGCCTCCCAGAACTCGTCGATGGTCAGGTAGATCGGGATGTTGCGGTCGCAGAGCGCCTGGTAGAAGAAGGCTTTCTGGGGATGGGGCGCGATGCAGCCCACCACGTCCGCGGGGATGTCGTCCGCGCGGTTCAGGAATTCGTCCACGAAGTTGGCGCCGTAGCCGCCGATGCCGACGAGAAGAACGGAAAGACGTTTGTTTTCAGCCATGATGTTGTTTCCTTTCAGCGGAAGTTTTTTCAGATCTTTTCCAGGAACGCCTTGTAGGCGCGGTAGGTCTCGTAGAGGTCGGTCTTGGCCGCGGCCTCCCAGGGGGCGTGCATGCTGTGCATCGGGACGCCCAGGTCGATCACGTCCATGTCGTACTTGGCCAGGATGTAGGCGATGGTGCCGCCGCCGCCCTGGTCCACCTTGCCGAGCTCGGCCAGCTGGAAGCCGATGCCGGCCTCGCCGAAGATGCCGCGGAGCTCCGCGATGTACTCGGCGGTGGCGTCGTTCGAGCCGCTCTTGCCGCGGCTGCCGGTGTACTTGTGCAGCACGGGACCGTGGTTGAAGAGGGGCGCGTTGTTTCTCTCGTGGATGCCGGCGAAGTTCGGGTCGTAGCCCGCGCTGACGTCGGAGGAGAGCATCTTGGAATCCGCGAGCACGCGGCGCAGGGCCAGCTCGCTGTACTGTCCGCAGAGTGCCATCGCCTCGGCGACGCAGTTCTCGAAGAAGTTGGAGGTCATGCCGGTGGCGCCGACGCTGCCGATCTCTTCCTTGTCGACCAGCAGGGTGACCAGGGTGCGCTCGCTCTCGCGGCCCGCCATGTCGAGCTGGGCGGCCAGGGAGGTGAAGGCGCAGATCCGGTCGTCATGGCCGTAGCAGAGGATCATGCTGCGGTCCAGGCCGTAGTCGCGGGCGGGACCGGCGGGCACGACCTCGAGCTCGGCGGAGTTGAAGTCGTCCTCCTCGATGCCGTAGCGCTCGCCGAGGAGCCGCAGGACGTTCGCCTTGACGGCGTCCTTCGGGGCGTCCTTGCCTTCCTCGGCCTGCAGCGGGAAGCAGCCGAACGAGACGTTCAGGTCCTCGCCGGTGAAGGCCTCCGCCAGGCTCTTGCCCATCTGATCCTTCGCCAGGTGGGGCAGGACGTCGGTGATGCCGAGCACGGGATCGGCGGGATCCTCGCCCAGGCAGACGTTCACGGTCGTGCCGTCCTTCTTGCAGACGACGCCGTGCAGCGCCAGGGGCAGGGTCACCCACTGGTACTTCTTGATGCCGCCGTAGTAGTGCGTCTTCAGCAGCGCGAAGCCGTCGCTCTCATACAGCGGATTGGGCTTGAGGTCGAGCCGGGGCGAGTCGATGTGGGCGCCCAGGATGGCCATGCCCTTCGTGAAGCCCGCCGTTCCGATCTGGAACAGGGCGAGCATCTTGTTCTTGTTGACCGCGTAGACCCGGTCGCCCGCCTTGAGCGCGCGGCCCTCGCGGACCGCCTCGAAGAGGTCCGTGTAGCCCTTCGCCTTCGCCTCGGCGACGATCTCGGTCACGCACTCGCGCTCCGTCTTGCAGCGGGAGAGCTGATCCTTGTACTTTTCCGCGAAGATGAACATGTCCTGCTTCGTCTCGGCGGAGTACTGTTCCCAAAGATTTTTGGTTTCCATGAGGATCCTCCTTTATTTCTGCTCCAGCAGGGGGCGGAGCAGTTTCGTATACTGTTCGTAGCCGGGGTCGACGAAGTGCAGACCCTCCAGCGTGTACTCCTCGCGGAGATAACCGCGCTCGTCCTGCATGTGCGGATTCGCGTCGAGGTAGGTCCAGCCGTGGGCCTCGGCGAAGGGCCGGAGCTCCGCGTTCAGGGCGAGGATCTTTTCGTTCGGGCGGACGGAGGTGAACTCGTAGTGGTTCGGCATGTCGGCCTTGTCCGCGGGGTTCGAGGGCATCACGGAGACGAGGATGACCGGCACGCCGGGCGCCCGCTTCTGGATGTAGTCGTAGGTGATCTGCAGGTTCTTCAGCACGTGCGCGTTGTCGAAGCCGTGGCCGATGTCGTTCGCGCCGATCAGGATGACGATCTTCTCGGGATGCAGCAGCCCCAGGGTGTGCGGCAGGGCGTCCACGAGCTGGTCGCTGCGGTTGCCGGAGAAGCCGCGGTTGTAGACGCGGAGGTCGCTGAGGAAGCTGCGCGTGTTGTAGAAATCGGTGATGGAGTCGCCGAGCAGCAGGATGCCGCCGGGCTCGCCGACCTTCTCGACGGCGCTCTCGGTGTCCTGCTCGCGCAGGAAGCGGATCGCCATGCACTTCTCGTAGAGCGCGCGCATTTCGGCGGGATCGACCTTCAGCACCTGGCGGTCGTAGGTCAGGAGGCCGTTGATCTCGTCCTCGACGTCGGAGAGCTGCGTGTAGACCGTGGCGACGAGGCCCTTCGCGATCTCGGGCAGCACGTGGTTGCCGTAGAGCTCCTTCACCGCGGTGCGGTACTCGCCGAGCTCCGGATAGCTGCGGTAGCCGTAGGCCTTTTTCTTGTTGAAGCAGTGTCCCTCGACCCGGTGCGCGTAGCCGCCGAACTCGGTGAGCGCGGTGACCTTGTCGCGCTCGTAGGGGAGCTTGATTTCCTTGAAGTAGATGTGCTTGCTGTTGACGTCGGTCTTGCCGGGCTTGAACCAGCCGGACGCCGTGTCGATGACGCGGGTGGGATCGAGCGCCTTCAGCTCGTCGTAGAGGCGGCCGCTGTCGTACTGGCCCCAGCCCTCGTTGAAGAGGGTGTACCAGAACACGCAGGGCTTGTTGTAGAGGAAGCGGACGGACTCCGCGAGGGCGTCCTCGAAGTAGCCGCGGCGGCGGGCGCTGACCCGGCGGCGCTCCCGGCCGAGCCCGGCGGTCGCCAGGGCCGTGTCGTGCAGGAAGCTGTAGCGGCCGGAGTTCGGGATATCCTGGAAGACGGCCATGCCGAGCCGGTCGCACTCATAATAGAAGAGATCGGGCTCGATCTTGATGTGCTTGCGCAGCATGTTGAAGCCGCATTCCTTCATCCGCAGGATGTCGGTCTCGTAGCCCTCGGGCGTGGCGGGCAGGTAGATGCCGTCGGGGTAGTAGCCCTGGTCGAGCACGCCCTGGAAGTAGTAGGCGCTGCCGTTCAGGTGGATGTGCGCCTGGTTCGCCTTGAAGCCCTTGTCGGGCGTTCCGATCGTGACGGAGCGCATCGCGAAGTAGGACTCGACGCGGTCGCCGCCCATCTCGAGCGTGAAGCGGTAGAGGTAGGGATCGGCCGGGCTCCAGGGGTGGAAGAACTCGGGCTGATAGAGGTAGCTCGAGCCGGTGAAGACGATGTCCGCGGGACCGGTCTTGTCGTTCTCGATGTGCAGGCGCTTCTCGAGGCCCTCGGTGTCCTCGCCGAGCACCTCGATCTCACAGTGATCGTACCAGGGGGTGAAGCGGAGGCCGGCGATGTAGACCTCGGGGACGCTTTCCAGCCAGACGGTCTGCCAGAGGCCGCTGATCGGCGTGTACCACATGCCGCCGCGGTCGAGGCGCTGCTTGCCGTAGGCGAGGTCGGTGTCGAGCGGGTCCTGCACGCGGACGGTGAGCTCGTTCTCCTCCGCGAGGAGCTCGGTGATCTCGAAGGAAAACGGCAGGTAGCCGCCGACGTGCCCGCCGACGAGCTGACCGTTCACGCTGACCTCAGCGAGCGTGTCCGCCGCCCCGATGTGCAGGATGACGCGCCCGCGGTTGAAGCCGTCGGGCAGGGTGAAGCTGCGGCGGTAGACCAGCACGTCGTCCTTGCCGGGCATCTTTTCGACGCCGCTGGCGGGGCTTTCCGGCGGGAACGGGACGAGAATCTGTCCCCAGTTCTCCTCGGTCTTTCCGTCCCGCAGACACGTGAGCTCCCACTTGCCGTTCAGGCAGAGGAAGGAGTCGCGCTTAAGCTGCGGACGGGGATAGACGTTCCACGGGATTTCCCTTTCGGCGAGCGCCCAGGGGGGTGTGAGGTGGCGTTCCAGCGCGCCGCCCCGGTCATCGACGGAGTACAGATTTTTGCTCATTTCGGCTTGTTCCTCGTTTCCGTTTGATATGCATGGATTTTCCTCATTATAGCACAGCGTCGGGCGGTTTTGCATCAGGTTTTGGGTAAAATGTTGCTTTGGGAGGCGGGACGGCGCGGGGCGGGCGCGTCGGGGTGCGGCCTGCCACGCAAAACGGCGATTTCGCGAAAAACGTGGCAAGCAGTTGGGGCGGCTTTGGCAAACTTACCACGCAAAATAGCATTTTTGCAAAAAACGTGGTATGCGGCCGGGGTGATTTTGGCAAACTTACCACGCAAAACGGCATTTTTGCAAAAAACGTGGTATGTGATGCCGGAAAGATCTGTCTCGATGAAGCCTTTTTGACTCATACGTGCTGGAGTGACAGATTATTCGCCCTTCGACCTGCCACGCATTTTGCGAAATCGCGAAAAAACGTGGCAGGTTCCGGGGAAATGACTTCACAACCTACCACGCATTTTCAAAAAACCGCGAAAAACGTGGTATGAGGCGGAAAACAGACCGCGCAGCCTACCACGCAAATATAAGAAATGCCGAAAAACGTGGCTGCCCGTCCGGATTTAAGCTCCATGAAAACCAGCCCGGAGAGGGGGCGGCGCCCCCCTCCGGGCAGAAAGACACCGACAAAAAGCCGGGTCCCGAACGAGACCCGGCCAAAATAACACGAAGAGAAGCTTTCAGGAGTTTTCACACTCCCGAAATTATTTGGCAGGAATTTTCGCGCACCCCCGTGCGCGAAAACCCCGAGCGCTTTGCATGAAACTTGCTATTTGCAAAGCGCGAGCGCTTTGCTTATCAGAGCAGCGCGCGAGTGCACTGCTCATCAGAGCAGCGCGCTTCCGCCCGTAACAATCCAGCACGACAGGATCGCCACCAGGAACGCGCCGGTGTAGATGTTGCCGGTGCGGCGGTAGATCACCGTGCAGAGGAGGCTGTAGACCAGCACCTGCGGTGCGAAGAGGATCAGCAGCGACATGAACGGGCCGCCGAAGGTGGAGCCGAAGAGCAGGTCGGCGCCGGGGCCGAAGCCCGCGAAGAACGGGATGTACTCGATCAGCGCGACCAGCAGGACGCCGCCGACCATCACCAGCGCGTAGCGCCACCAGGCGCCCAGGAAGCCCGCGAAGCCTTCCTTGTAGGTGCCCTCGGAGCGCATGCCCGCGAAGATCTTCGAGTTGTTCAGGATGTAGAACAGGCAGTAGATCGGGATGTAGACGAAGAACTGTCCCGCGCGCTCCGTGTTGAAGGTCTTGAAGAACGGCCAGATGAAGCGGAAATCGAGCATGAACACGCCCTCGCAGATCGCGACCATCACGTACATCAGCGCGCACATCAGCGTCGCCATCAGCGCGCCGAGGCCGAGGAGCTTCCAGGAAAGCCGGTCGGGGCGGTCGGCGGTGCCGAGGCCCATCGCGTGGAAGGTCATCGTGTCGCTGCCGGCCTTCGCCGCCTTCTTGCGGGCGATCACGGTCAGGACGATCATCACGATGATCAGGAGGCTGTACCAGGACACGAAGCCGTTGCCGACGGTCATCTGGAAGACGCCCTCAGGCAGCGGGAGCAGGCCGTGGCCCAGCTGGGTCATGAACGGATAGGTAGCGCCGGCGATCAGCACGGTGATCACGAGGCCCTTCACCCAGGCGCCGCCCTTCTTGATGCCGTCCTTGGGGGGCAGGGGCTGGGCGAGCTCCGCGAACAGCTTCGTGCCGAGCAGGAGCTCCATGAAGGGGATCATCGCGGCGATCGCGAGGAGCATCGCGCAGAGCACGAGGACTTCCTTCGTCATCGCAATCTGGGAGCTCGCGTCGAACATGTTGGGCAGACCGATCGCGCTGTCGAACCACTCGAGGGCGACGGCGAGGCCGGCCTTGTTGTGGGTGGTCAGACGGTGGTTGGTCTCGAGGAACTCGATGCGGCGCGCGCTGCCGTCGGCGAAGCTGCCGAAGGTCGTGTCGTAGGCCGCCTTGTCCGCGTCGACGCCGAGGAACTCGGTGCGGAGCGGGGTCCGCAGCAGCTCGTCCGTGACGGTGGGCGCGTAGTCGCGGAAGTAGCTGAACTCGTCGTACTGCGCCTGCAGCAGCAGGACATTGTTGAAGTAGATCGTGTCGCTGTCATAGGCGCTGTCGCGGAAGAGCTCGCCGCACTGGAGCACAGTCGCCTTGGGCGTGAGGTCGCGGCCGTTCTCGTCGGTGACGCCGGAGTAGTAGGCGGACACGGTCCAGGAGGCCCAGGTGCCCATGGAGTGGCCGCTGACCGCGAGGCGCGTCGCATCGACCTCGGGCAGGCTCGCGAGCACCGCGTAGCCGACGATGCCGCCCATGGAGCTGTCCTTCACGGAGTTGCCCTCCGCGTCCTCGCTGTAATGCGGGTCGAAGAAGCTCAGGTTGGAGAAGTTCATCATGATGCGGTAGCGCTCGGGCCCGCCGACCTTCTCGACGTAGGTGCCGTCCGCGGCGGAGTCGTTTCCGTAGTTGACGGTGACCTTGTGGTTCACGTAGCCGCGCTCGATCATGCCGATGTCGGTGGCGCCGTGGCCGAATTCGTCGATCGCGATGACGACCGCGCCGCGCCGCGCCAGCTCAATCGCGTAGGCCGCGCAGGTCTCGTGGTCATTCTGGTAGCCGTGCAGCAGCAGGACGCCGGGCGCGGGGTTCTCCGCCGTCGCGCTCGCGGGCGTGTACTGCTTGTAGTAGATGTTGCCGAGCTCGTACTCGATGTTGCCCTCGGTCACCGTTACGTTGCCGCGGTCCTTCTGCAGCCGGTCCGCGCCTGCCATGCAGCCGAACGCCGCCAGCACGAAGACCGCGAGCAGGATCGCGGACAGGATCTTTTTCTTTTTCATGAAAAGACCTCCTATTTAATTTTGCCGTACGTTTTTCTGCGGCGATTATAGCAAAAAACGGGAAGAATTGCAAACGGAGCCGCGGCCGCCGCCTCGCAAAGATTGGACAAAAATCCGCAAATGTGCTAAAATACAGGATGCTTTGCGGAATCAGGGCAAGCGCCCGGTCCGCTGCGCGCCTGTAGCTCAGGGGATAGAGCAGTGGTTTCCTAAACCATGTGTCGGAGGTTCGATTCCTCTCAGGCGTACTCGTCCCGTGCCGCCGGGGTTCACCCGGGGCCGGGAGCACCACCGAATGCGCCGCGCGGCGTCGGTCCGGGCGGCTGCAGCGCGCCAATCGCGCTGCGTCCTGTCGAGCGTATCGCGCGGCATCCAAACACAGAGAAAAAGAATGAGCACAAAGAAGACAAGCAAAAAAACGGCGGCGCCCCGGAAGGCGGGCAGCCCCGCGGCGGGTCGGACCGACGGCGGGAAGCCGGTCCTGACCGAAGCCCAGATCCGCGCCCGCGCCAAGCGTCGGGCCGCGAAACGCAGGAAGAAAAGAAGAAAGCTGTTTTTCAAGCGGCTGACGGTCGCGCTGCTGGTGCTGGCCGCGCTGGCCCTGGGCGGCTATCTGATCTATCATCATTATTTCGGGATGATCGGGCACGGTGAGGAGTCCGTGGCGATCCGCGAGTCCGTCCCGGAGGAGTCCGGTGAGGAGGGCAAAAGCGTCCCCGCGGAGTCCCGCGGCGAGACCGAGTCCCGCGGCGAAGAAAGTGTCCCCGAGGAATCCGGGCCGGACGAGACCGAAAGCGAATATTCGCGCATCGAGGTCGGCGGCGACGTCTCGGCGGCTCTCCGGAACTGGCATAATCACAGCGGCGAGGTCTACCGCGATCCCGACTGCCTGAACGTGCTGCTGATCGGCATCGACAGCCGGGGCGGCAACAACACCTACATGAACACCGACGTGATGATGGTCGCGACGGTCAACGAGCGCACCGGCGTCATCAGCCTGACCTCGCTGCTGCGCGACTGCTACGTCTTCATCCCGCGCGTCGGCGGCTCGGGCGACTGCGGCCGGCTGAACGCGGCCGCGGCCTGGGGCGGCATCCCGCTGCTGATCGAGACGATCGAGATGAACTTCGGCATCCATATCGACCACTACGCGAAGGTGGATTTCAATTCGTTCATCGACGTGATCGACCTGCTCGGCGGCGTCGACGTGAAGCTTTCGCCCGAGGAAGCGCACGCGGTCAACCGCGACCTCGACCGGCGCTTCACCGGCAACCGCCAGAAAACGTACCCTGAGTCCGAGCCGATCTCCGAGGAGGGCGGCCTCACGCACCTGAACGGCCAGCAGGCCCTGACGTTCTGCCGGCTGCGCAAGATCGACGACGATTTCAACCGCACCGAGCGCCAGCGCAAGACCCTGACCGCCATCATCGCCAAGGCGAAGAAAATGAGCCTCGGCGACGTGAACCGGCTGGCGAAGGCCGTGCTGCCCTACGTCGAGACCGACCGCGGCCTCACCGAGACGAAGGTGCTGGGGCTCGCCGCGAAGGCGCTGACCGACTACCTCGGCTACGACCTGCAGAGCCTGCGGATTCCGGTCTGGGGCTGTTACGACAATGTGACCCTGTCCTCGGGCACCCGCGTGACCGCGAAGGGCGCTCAGGTGCTCTATCTCGATTTCGCGGCCGTGACCGACTATTTCTTCGAAAAGGTGTACGGAAAATGAGTAATGAAAAGAAGCCCGCTTCCAAGCTGCGGGACTTGCTGAGCTGGCTCCTCTGCCTCGCGGCGGCGGTCGTGGCGGCGCTCATCATCAACCGCTATATCCTGCTCAATTCCAACGTGATCAGCGGCTCGATGGAGAACACGGTCATGACCGGCGACCGGGTCTTCGGGCTCCGCTTCGCCTACTGGTTCCACGGGCCCGAGCGCGGCGACGTGGTCATCTTCAACAACGTCCAGAAGGGCGAGCGCCTGATGATCAAGCGCGTGATCGGCGTCGCGGGCGATCAGGTCATCATCATCGACGGCCGCGTCTACGTGAACGGCGAGCAGCTCGACGAGCCCTACCTCCCCGAGCCGATGCGCGGCAGCTACGGCCCCTACACGGTGCCGGACGGCTGCGTCTTCCTGCTGGGCGACAACCGCAATCTCTCGCTGGACGCCCGCAGTTGGCCGAACCCCTACATCCCCGTCGAGGACGTGCTGGCGAAGGCCTGGCTGATCTACTGGAAGGGAATCCGGCTCGTCCGGTGAGCCGTGACAAAAATGAATAAGTTCTTTGGCCGGGCCGCGGAGATGCGGCCCGGTTTTTTGTGGGGCGGCCGCCGGCGAGAGTTTCGCGCCGGGGCGGCGTTTGCGCTGCCGGCAGAGCTTTTGCGCCGAGGACGTAGCCCTTGCGCCGGCGGCTCTCCTTCGTTTCATTTTTTCCGCACTTTTTTGGGAAGTTACGACAAAAGCAGCAAAAAAAGGAAATTTGACAGAAAGCAAAAGGTCACTTTCCGGGAATTTCTGTCAAATCGGGCAAAATCGCGAAATTTGACGTAAATTTTACCTGTCTCAACAGCTCGGGATGTTTCAGGGACAAGCCGGGTTCTGTCCCCGCTGCACCTTTGCCCAAAATGATGCATCAAATTTACGTCAAAAAAGCCAAAAACGGCAGATTTGACAGACAATCGCAAAAACCCATTTTTTCATTTCTGTCAAATTCGGCAAAAACAGCGAATTTGTTGTAAATTTCCGGAAAACAGCTCAAAAAATGAGACGAAGTCCGGGAAAATGAGACGAAAACAGATAACAGACACGTAGGCCGGACCAGGTGCGGCAGGCTTCAGAGAAAAGCGGCGAAGCACGGACAAAAATCACCGCGGCCGCGGAACGCGCAGTTTTTTTGGGGCAAGTTGCACAACAAAGCGGAGAGCCCGGCAAAGTTTATTTTAGAATCCGTCAATTGTGAAAAATGACCGCCGATGTTAGAATAATCCAGCCGATATAAATCAAATAATATGGTTTTGAAGTCTCTACCCGGCAACCGTAAATCGCCGGACTATCGACAGGTGCAAAGGGAAGCAGCTTCCCCTTGTTTTTGTTGTGTGCAAAGAGACTTCCGGGTCTCTTTTTCTTTTTCCGAATAACCACACCGGGGAGTAACAAAAATGCTGATGCGCGTGCAGGACGTGGAATACGTCTATTCGAAGCAGGAGGAGCCTGCCGTAACAGGTCTGAATTTCGACATCGGGCAGGGAGAGATCATCTCCGTCGTCGGCTGCAGCGGCTGCGGCAAGACCACGCTCGGTCATCTGCTCACGGGCGTCATCCCGGCCGTCTACACGGACGGGACCATCCGGGGCGACATCCTGAGGGTCAAGGGCATCACCGTCGGCCTCGTTTCGCAGTCGCCCGAGAACCAGCTCTTCGGGTACAGCGCCGAGGACGCGATCGTCTTCGGACTCGAGAACATGTGCCTGCCGCATGACGAGATCGAGCGGCGGCTGAACGAGGCGGTCGACCTGCTGAACATCCGCTATCTGCTGGAGCGCCCGATCGAGAAGTGCTCCGGCGGCCAGAAGCAGTCCGTCTGCATCGCGTCCATCCTGGCCATGAAGCCCGACATCATCGTGATGGACGAGCCGGTCAGCTCGCTGGACCCGGCCGGCAAGTCGCTCGTCTGCGACGTCATCGGCCGCATGGCTGAGAACCGGCAGACTATCGTGCTGCTGGACCAGAACCTCGACTGGTGCCGCCGGATCGTCACGCGCGTCATCGGACTCGAGAAGGGCCGGGCCGTTTTCGACGGGCCGCTGCCGGATTTCCTCGCCGACGCCGCCCTGTGTGCGCGCCTCGGCGTGACCCTGCCGCCCGTGACCGAGGTCTGCCACGCGCTGGCCTCCCGCGGCATCGACGTCCCCGCCGTGACCGAGTGGGGCGGCGCCGTCGCGCAGCTTCGGGCAGACGCGTCACTCGCGCCCGCGCCTGCGGAGGAGGCGGAGGGCGAGGCCATCCTCGAGGTCCGCGGTCTGCGGCATTCCTTCGGCGATTTCGAAGCGCTCCGGGGCGTGAACGTCCGCTTTGAACGCGGCAAGGTCACCGCGATCCTCGGGCAGAACGGCTGCGGCAAGA
>JAZUHB010000070.1:0-16053 GCA_045641505.1 Bianqueaceae bacterium
CGTGGAAGGGACGGCCGTCCTGCCAGCAGACGCCGGTGGCCCAGCCGGCCTCCATCACCTCGTCGAGCGTTTTGCCGCGCTTCGCGCACCACTCGGTGAAGTCCGGGAAGAGCATGTAGGTGCCCTGCGGCTTCACGATCCGGACGTCCGGGAAATGCTTCGCGAAGTAGTCGCAGAAGAGGTTGACGTTGGCGGAAAGGACCTCGCGGAGCTCCGCGAGCCACTCCTCGCCCCCGGGGGTGTAGCCGCCCAGCAGCGCGTGCATCGAGAGTACGTTCATGCTGTTGTACTCCGTGGCGTGGCCGCGCTCCGTCACCTTTTCACACAGTTCCTTATTATAAATGATATGGTACGCGCTCGCGAAGCCCGCCAGGTTGAAGGTCTTGGTCAGGGCGTAGAACGCGACCGTATGATTTCTCGCGTATTCATTGGCCGACTGGGTGGGAACGTGCTTGTTCCCGTTCAGGATGATGTCGGACCAGATCTCATCGGAGATCACCCAGACACCGCAGCGCTCGTAGACCTCCATGGCCTTTTCGAGCTCCCATTTCTCCCAGACGCGGCCGGTGGGATTGTGAGGGTTGCAGACGATCGCGACCTTCACGTCATTTTCCTTGATTTTCTTTTCCATGTCCGCGTAGTCCATGCGCATCAGGCCGGACTCGTCGGGCACGAGCTCGCTGAGGACGATCTTGTAGCCGTTCTCGGTGAGACTGCGGGTGAAGCCGACATAGGTGGGCGCGTGCAGCAGCACCGCCGCGCCGGGCTCCGCGAGGCAGCCGAGCGCCGTGATCACGCCGCCCAGCACGCCGTTTTCATAACCGATGTTTTCCGCGGCGAGACCCTTCGCGCCGTTGTGCGCGGTCTGCCAGCGGATGATCTTTCGGAAGTACTCTTCCGTGGGCGCGAAATACCCAAACAGAGGATGCGCGAGACGCTTTTCGATGGCTTCGAGGATCGAAGGCGCCGTGGCGAAATGCATGTCCGCGATCCACATCGGGATGTTGTCCATGCCGTTGGTGGCGCCGCCGGGGCCGCCGTGACCGATATTGTCCAGGGCAATGGCGTCCCTGCCGTGCCGATCGGGATAAGTAGTGAAATCGTATTTCATCGCGTCCTCCGGGAATTCTTAATCAAAGGGCTCCGGATCCCGGAGCCTGAGTATCAGGTTTCCAAATTTTCGAGCTCCGGGCGACGGAGCCCTCGACATAGTATCCTAAGATGTCCTAATCAAAGGGCTCCGTCGGTAATGACGGAGCCCTTCAAATTAGCTTAGGTTAGTTTCGTGAATTACTTCGCGAAAGCGTTGACCTGCTTCTGCAGCTCAGCGATAACCTTCTCAGCACCGTCGGAAGCCAGCTGGGCACGGAAGGTGGCCAGGTAAGCGTCGACGTCAGCGGCCTGAGCCTGCTGCAGGGTCGCCATGTAGGTGCTGACAGTGTTGTTCATGGCAGCGATCTCAGCGGAGATCTCATCCAGATCGAAGTCCCAAGCAACAGAGGGAGCAGCGATCTTGGAGCAGGAAGCCAGCTCATCCATAACGGTGGCGGACTGCTCGGTGGGAATGGTGGTGGCAAGGAAGTTGCCGCCGTAGTTCACGCCGTACCAGTTGTACCAGCCTTCACCGCCGGAACCGCCCTTGCCCTCGACGAACTCGCAGCGGCCTTCAGCGTTCTTGTTCCAATGCTCACCCTCGATACCAAGACGGAAGGTGTCGATGAGCTTCTGATCGGTGTAGATCAGGTTCAGGTACTCCATGGCACGCTCGGGGTTCTTGGAGCAGAACGCGATGGTCATGACAGAAGCCTGGATGTAGGAACGGGTAGCGAAGCGGACCTGAGAGGCGTTGCAGTCGCTGTTGAACAGGGTGGTGGTAGCACCGCCAAGACCGGCGTTCCAAGAAACGGAGGTCTGACCGCAGGTGGCGCCCATGATCTGCAGCTTGTCGCCCTTCAGAGCGGTAGCGTTGGCGCCCAGAGCGGCGTCGGTGGTGTCATAGTCGGTGTAGATCTTGTCGTCAGCCCACTTCTTGATGGTCTTGACGATGGTGGTGTACTCATCGGTGTCGAACGCGTTGAAGACGGTGTTCGCAGCCTTGCCGGCGAAGAAGTCGGGGCAGCCGGGCACGGTCACGCCGATACCGGTGGCGCAAAGAGTGTCAAGGATCCACCAGTTGCAGACGTTGGTGAACAGGTCGTTACCGCCGCCCCAGTGGTTGAACAGACCAGCGTCCTTGATACCGGCAAGGCCGTTGGCAGCGATCCAATCCTTGTACTCCTGGGTGGCTTCCATGGTGAAAGCGCCATTGAAGTACTCGAATGAATCGAACTTCATGGTTTTGCCGTACTCGGTGTCGGCATCACGGGCAGCCTTCAGATCGTAGAAGATCTTCTCCATGTCGGCCATGGTGTTCCACTTGGCATTCTTCAGAGTGTCATGGAAACCAAGGTACTCGGCGACGGAGTCATTCCACATCAGAGCGTACACAGCGGACCACTCCTTCATGGTGGGCAGACCGTACAGGGTGCCGTTCACGCGGCAGGCATCAAGACCGAAAGAGGGGCAAACCTCAAGGATGCCCTTGCCGTACTCAGCGATGAGTTCGTCAAGACCCTTGAAGTAGCGCTCGCCGGCGCTCTGCTGGAAATCCATCATACCGGAGGTGGAGTAAACCACATCGGTGGGGGTCTCAGCGGCCAGACGGCTGGTCATGATGGTGGTGTAGTCGGAATTGGCCAGGTAATGAGGCTCGACCTTCACCTTAGCATCGGTGGTGGCCAGGTAGTCATTCAGGTAATTCCAGACCTTGGTGGCGACGTCGGAATCGCTGCCATGGGTGAAGAAGGTGATGGTAGCAAGTTCCTTCTCGACCTTGGACTCTTCCTCGATCTTGGACTCTTCGGGGGCGGGCTTGCAGGCGACCATGCAGGAGATGGCAAGAGCCATGACCATCAGGACGGCAAGAACGCGGCTCAGAATAGAGCGTTTCATTTTGTTTCCTCCTATAAGATTTTTATTTTAATCCAAATGGACTAAAAACGTGGGGATCAGCTTATTCCTTCACGGAGCCGATGGTAAGGCCCTCGATGAAGTACTGCTGGAAGAAGGGATAGGCGAACATGATCGGGATCGTGGCGATAACGGTCATGGCCATACGGAAGGTCTCCGTCGGCATGTCGTTCAGAGCCTTGTAGTAGGCCGGATCGACGGCACCCTTCCGGATCATTTCCTTCAGGAACGCGATCTCGTTCTGGATTCGCTGCAGCATGGTGGCCAGCGGCGTCAGCCATTTCTTTTCCTGGATGTAGAGGATGGCGGTGAACCACTCGTTCCAGCGGGCCACGACGCAGAACAGACCGATGGTGGCCAGAGCCGGCTTGAACAGCGGGATGACGATGCGGGCGTAGATGGTGAAGTTGGACGCGCCGTCGATACGGGCCGATTCGAACAGGGCCTCCGGGATCGTGGTTTTCATGAAGGTTCTCATCATGATGACCCACGAGCCCGTACATATGCCGGGCAGGATCAGAATCCAGACGGTATCGAGCAGGTGGAGGTACTTGGTGTTGATGATGTAGCAGGGCACCATGCCGGCGCTGAAGATCATCGTGAAGAACAGGTAGTAGGTATAGAAGCCGTGGAAGTTGAAGTTCCGCTGCGCCAGCACGTAAGCGTAGAGGGACATGACCACCAGCGCGATCACGGTGTAGCAGATGGTACGCAGGATCGTGACCAGGTAGGATTCCCAGAGCGCGATGCCGTAGTTGAAAACGCCCTGGTAAGCCTTCAGCGAGAACTTCGCGGGGATCAGGGTGTAGCCCTTCTCGACCGAAACCGCGTTCTGATCCGAGAAGGAGATCGCGATCATCAGCAGAACGGGGTAGAGCACGATGACGGCCAGGATGATCATGAAGATCGTCAGGAACACATTCGCGGTGGGAGAGATCTGATTGAACTTATTGTAATTGTAACCCGGATCGTTGTCTTTCTTTTTTGCCATTTTCTTCTCTCCTCCTTCCTCAGAACAGCGCGTTCTCGGGCTCGATCTTCGTTACGATCGCGTTGGAGATGAGCAGGAAAACCAAACCGACGGTCGACTGGAGCATACCGACGGCAACCGTCTGGCCCAGCTTGGAACCGTTCTGGAGCGCGAAGTAGACGTAGGTGTCGAGAACCATGGTGACTCGGTAAAGCACCGTGCCGTAGGTTTCGCTCATGGGGACGGAGTAGAACAGACCCATGTCGCCGCTGAAAATGGAGCTCATGGACATGATCAGCAGGATGGAGATCATGGTGCGCAGATGGGGCAGGGTGATGTAGCGGGCCTGCTGCCACTTGGTGGCGCCGTCCAGCATGGCGGCTTCGTAGAATTCCTTATTGATACCGGCGATGGAGGCCAGGTAGACGATGGCGGAATAACCGACGCTCTTCCAGGCGTTGATGATGACGAAGAAGAACGGCCAGTATTTTTCGGCACCGGACTGGTAGAAGTTGATGCGGCCGATCTTGGGCCACAGGCGGGCGATCAGCGCGGTCAGGGCTCCGTGAGTGGGGCTCAGGAAGTTCTGGACGATGATGGCCACGGTGGTGACGGCCAGGAAGTATGGCATGATGTAGATGGTCTGCACGACCTTGGCGAGACGCTTGTTGTGCATCTCGTTCAGGAGCAGGGCCAGCGTAACGGCCAGAATCAGGTTCAGGATGATGAAAATGATATTGTAGCCGATGGTGTTGCGGATCATGATCCAGCCGTAGGAAGCGTTATAGCCGCCGAGGCCGAAGAAGCTCTTGAACTTCTCCCATCCGTTCGCCGCGGTGGCGTCGGTGGTGAACAGGAACTTGAAGTTCTCCAGACCGTTCCACTCACTGCCGAGGATGCCGAGAGGCGCCCGGTAATCCTTGAAGGCGATGATCAGACCGTACAGAGGAAGATACGCGAACGCGAAGATACTGAGCGCGCCGGGTAAAGCCATCAGGTGGAGCATCAAATCGTCCTTGAAGGAAGCCCGGCGTTTTCTGGCTTTCAGAACATCGAGCTCAGAACGGTTCATTTTCGCCGCAGAAGGTTCTTTTTTCATCTTTTCTCCTAACCTGCGCAGCCGCAGCCTGAGAATGCCGGTCCGCGGAGCGCCTTGAATCACTGGATGCAGAAGAAAACTGTGCATCCCAAATGTATAAAATGCACAATTTTCACCTTGCTTGTATGATGATTATAGACAAAAGGACGTGCGTTGTCAACTTTTTTTGCAAATCCGGACGAAAAAGACCGGGTCCGGCATCCCGGACCCGGTCAGCGGCGTCATCATCGCCCGCAGAGAGTCTCCAGTTCTTTCTCGATTTCATCGAACTGGAAGTAACCGCATTTCAGCCACAGACCGGGCTGAACCTCGGTCACGTAGGTGAAATCGTCGTAACGGTAGAAATCGACCTCGCGCACCGAACCGTCGGTCTGGCGGTAGGTCAGCTTGAAGAAGTCGCTTTCATCACAGGAAGGCTTCTCCTCCCAGAGCTCGCTGTCGCGGCGGATCGACATCAGGTTCGCGAGCATCTCGCGGAAGGCGACGTCATCGAGCGCCGCGCCGCTTTCGGTGATTACGAAGCTGTTCGTCTCGCCGTCCTCATTCGGCGTGGTCTCGATGGAGAAGAGATAGTGCTCGGCGCCGTAGGCGACCTCGAGCTCGTCGATGTAGGAGATCTTGGTCATGAACACCGGCTGCCACGCGTAGAACATCGGGTCGAAGGAGAACTGCTCCAGCTGCGCGCGGGGAACGCCGTAGACCATGTTGTCGCCGTTCTGGCGGAAGTAGACCAGATCCTCGTTCTCGCCGTAGAAATGGCCGAACACGTAGAGCACGTCGTAGACGGGATATTCGCCCTGGCCGTTCGGCTTGGTGGCCGTGGTGACGAAGCGGATCTCGTACTCGGGGTCCGCGTCGGACAGACCGTAGGCGGCGAGCTCCTCCTCCGTCGCGGAAACGTTCACGACCTCGACCGGCGCGATGCTCTGCTTGACGTCGCTGCTGAAAACCTCCTCCAGCAGGTCGGGATTGACCAGCACGCGGCGGTAATCGTAGGGATAAAGGAAGCGGATCATCGAGCAGGGCAGGATGTAATCCTCGCTGAACTCCTCGTTGGGATCGTAGCCGGCCAGCTGGATGACCTGGCTGCCCTTCTTGTAGAGCTCGGCGTAGTAGAAATCACCGGAGTAGATGATCTGGGTGATGTCGAGGAAGTAGAGGTCCAGAGGCGTCGCGGAAACGTAGTTCCGGTAGCTGGACGCGGTGGTGTAGATCGCGTTGCCGCCCTCTTCCATCACGTAGAGGTAGTTGCCCTTCAGGCTCAGGTCGCCGATGAGGAGCACCTCCTTGCCTCCGTCCGCGAGCTCCACGGTCAGACGGCAGTAGGGCTCGTCCAGGCCGAAGGTCGCGAGGTCGGCCTGCGTGGGGTTCTCGCGGATCAGCTCATAGACCGAGAAGATCTCGCCCACGCTCAGCAGGTCGAAGAAATTGGTGTTCAGCTTGCGGTCGGGGTGCTCCGCCTGATACCAGCGGGTCAGCATCCCGTCCGCCCAGAGGGGATAGATGGCGGTCTCGCCGGTGCCGTCGAAGCGCTCGGCCCGGACGCACGCGATTTCCGTTTCCTTATGCTCCCAGAGGGTCTCCAGGACGAAGGAGGAGGATTCGGACTCGTTCTGCCGCGATTCTTCCTCGGCGTTCTTTTTCACGATGATCCAGGCCATGGCCAGCACGAGCGCCAGGAGCAGCGCTCCCAGCACCGCGAGCTTGACCCAGCCCTTCACCGTCTTCTTGGGCTTGCTCATAAGCGCTTCCTCCGGGCCCAGACGAACAGGCCGGCGGCCAGGATCGCCGCGGGAATCAGGATCACGAAGATGCCGAAGCCGGTCAGGAACGCGCCCTCGGTAGTGGGAACGCCGCTCTGCGCCAGGCTCTTCGCGGTGATGTAGAGCTGGTCGATGTCGTCCTGCAGCATGCTGATGGAGGACGCGACGACCTTATAGTTGTCGGGACGGATGTAGTTGGGGCCGTAGTTGGTCAGATCGACGAACTGGGTGTTGCCGAAGACGATCAGGCGGCAGGTCTTGGCCTGGCCGGCCACGGTACGGCTCTCGGAGACGTACACGCCCAGCGGGAAGGGACCCTGCCTGAGTTCCTCTTTGGCCGCGAAGACCGCGGAGGAAGAACTGCTCAGGAAGACCTCCTGCTCGGTGTAGGCGGAGGGGCTTTCGGTGAGCTCCAGCGGCACCGCGTAGAGCATGGTGAAGAAGGGATCGCCGGCCAGCGCGCCGATCACCTCGCTGTCCTCTTCGGCCAGGGGGATGATGACCGCGTCGTTGCCCACGTACTGCGCCACGTTCAGGTCGCGGACGTAGTTTCCGGCCGCGGAGTAGCCGACGCCGAAGCGGCCGAGGAGCTTCCGGAAGTTCGGCAGCTCATCGGGCATCTCGTAGCTCAGGAAGACGAGCATGCGGCCGCCGCGCTCCATGTAGTTCAGGAGCAGGGCGTACTCGGCGTCGCTCAGGTCGACCATGGGCGCGTCGATCATGATCATGGTGTAGTTGGTGACGGGGATTTCCTTCTCCGCGTAGCCCATCAGGTTCAGGCTTTCGAAGTCGGTGTTCGTGGTGACCATGTAGGAGAGGAAGGTGCTGTCCACGGTCTTCTCGCCGTGACCGGTCAGCTGGTACACGATGGGAGTGTGCTCGCTGGTCACGTACTGGATCGCGGAGGTGAAGGCCTCCTCGGCGGTGAAGGCGTCGACGCCGGTGGACTCGGAATCCAGGTAGTCATAGAAATCCTGCAGGCCGAGGATGCGGTACTTGCCGGTGGTCTTGTTCAGGACCATGAAGCTGCCGTCGTCGATCAGGTTGGCGGAATCGGAGGCGGCCAGATACTGCTTGATGAAATCGGGGTTCTTCAGGGTATCGACGGTCTCGTATTCGATCTTCTTGCAGACGTTGGCATACTGCTCGGCCAGCTGGATGGTCTGCACGTTGTAGTTGTATTTCTCGGTGCCGGTGGAGAACAGGCCGTAGATGTCGACCTCGTCCTCGAGCTCGTCCAGGACCTTCCGGGTGGTGTCGCCGGGCGTGTAGAGCCGGTTCGCGGAAAGGTCGACGGTGAAGTTCAGAAGCTCGGCGAGCAGGGTGACCACGACCAGCACGGCCGCCACGATCACGGTGGCGACGGCGGAATAGCCGCCGTAGCGGAGGTTCTTCTGCTTGCGGGAAAGCGCTTTATATCCTAAATCCATGTCGGTACCTCCTTAGCTCCATCTCTTCGACTCCAGACGCTGCTGGGTCAGGAAGAGGAAGAATGCGGCAAAGCCGAAGAAGTAGAACAGCTGGCTCAGGTCGAAGGTGCCGGAGAAGACCTTGGAATAGCGGGTCATGATGTTCAGCCAGCCCAGGATATTGCCGAAGAGGTTCTCGTAAAAGCCGGGCGCGATGAAGTAGACAACCAGCAGGATCGCGAGACCCGCGCCGGCCGTGATCAGCATCACGGTCAGGTTCCGGATCAGGAAGTAGAAGATCGCGCAGAGCGCCAGGAAGAGGATCAGGATGACCACCAGAGAGAACATGGGGTCGGCGGGCAGGATCTCCTCGACGCCGTTCAGGATGCTGAAGAGCACGACGCAGACCAGGGCGACCAGCACGGAGACCAGCTGGTTGTCGGTCATGGAGGACACGAACATGCCGAGCGCGGTGAACGCGGCGCACAGCAGGAAGGTGGCCAGGTAGCCGCCGAAGGTCATGGACCAGTCCATCTGACCGCGGAACACGATGACCGTGGTGGCGGGCAGCACGAAGGTGAGCGCGAGCGCGATGGCGACGATCGTCACGGCGGCGAAGAACTTGCCGAGCACGATGTCCCAGGTGCGGATGGGCGCGGTCAGCAGCAGCTGATCGGTCTTGTTCTTGCTCTCCTCCGCGAAGGAGCGCATGGTCAGCATGGGAATCAGATAGGAAAGCAGACCCGCCGCGGAGGACAGCACGGTGCCGCCGAAGCTGGCGTAGCCGCCGTAGAGGGTGTAGATGCTGTAGAACACGGCGAAGACCGCGAAGATCACCGCGATGAACACGTAACCCAGGGGGTTGCGGAAATAGGTGCGGAGTTCCTTCAGATAAACTGCCTTCATTGTTTCATGGCCTCCCTTCCTTCGGTCATCTGCAGGAAGATATCCTCCAGATTGACCTCGTCAGCCTTCATCATGAGCAGGGGCTGGTTCGTGTCGGCGCAGTAGCGGAAGATCGCGAGACGGACGTCCTCGCCCTCCTCGGCCTCCACGGCCACATCGACGGTGCCCTCCTCTCGGACACGGATCAGCTCGGCCTTCTTCACGCCGGGCAGCGCGCTCACGTCGGCCAGGATCTTGTTCTTCTGTCCCTTCACGCGGAGCTCGAGCCGGTTGGAGCCGAGCGCCCGCTTGGCCAGCGCCTCGGGCGTGCCGACGGACACGATACGGCCGCGGTTGATGATGACCATCTTGTCGCAGATGCGGTCCACCTCGGACAGGATGTGGGAGCTGAGCAGTACGGTATGATCGCGGCCGAGCTTCTTGATCAGGTCGCGGATCTCGATGATCTGCTTGGGATCGAGGCCGACGGTCGGCTCATCGAGGATCAGCACCTCGGGGTCGCCGATCAGCGCCTGGGCGAGGCCGACGCGCTGCTTGTAGCCCTTGGACAGATTGCGGATGAGGCGGCCGCGGACGTCCTGCACGCGGGTCTTGCGGCAGACCTCCTCCAGCACCTTGTCGCGGTCGGCGGGCTCGACGCCCTTCAGGTCGCACGCGAAGGTCAGGTATTCGTTCACGGTCATCTCGCCGTACAGCGGCGGGATCTCCGGCAGATAACCGATCTTGGCCTTGGCTTCCAGCGGGTTCTCCAGCACGTCGACACCGTCGATGCTGACGCTGCCCTCGGTGGCGGAGATGTAGCCGGTGATGATGTTCATGGTAGTTGACTTGCCGGCGCCGTTCGGGCCCAGGAAGCCCACGATGGTCCCGGTCTCCACGGTAAAGGAGATGTTGTCGAGCGCGAGATGCTCTCCGTACCGCTTCGTCAGGTTCTTTACTTCGATCAAGATGAAGTTCCTCCTAAAAATCGATTCCATGCGGAAATTGTTCAAAGTATAAACTAAAAAAATGAATAATGTGTGAAGAAAACGAAAAAAGTTGAAGGGACGGAGATGCGGCGGGGACGAGGACGGGGCCGGGGCCGAGGCGAGACGGGGACGAGGAACACCGAGGGGAGTGAGCCGGGGCTCTCCCGCGCATTTTCCTCCCATTTTTCAGGCAAATGGGAGGAAACTTGCCAAAATCCGGCCCGTTTACTCCTTTTTCTCTCAAAAAAGGGAGCAAATCGATGCTCCTTCCGGTTTTTTACTCCACTTTGTGGATAAAAAAGGAGAAAATTTGCTCGATTTCAAAAATTTGCTCCCACGGCATGCATCCGGCCGAAGTCCGCAGTGTCCGCGGCGGCGATCCACCATCCGTCCGGAGCCACCGGCGTCCGCGGCCTCTCCGGACCCCGCAAAAACCCGCATTTTTCCTCCTTATTTTAGTAGACTTTTGTCCTCGCACGTGTTATATTTTTAACAGTATGTATATCGCCGGGAGGTGTAACGCCACCGAAGGGCGGTTCGCATAGATTTTCTATTCTCAGGAGGATCTGCCATGAAAAAACATCCCAGCTCGATCCCGTTCAACGGTACCCCCGAGCAGGAAGCGCGCCTGAAGGCAGTCATCGAGGAAAAGAAGCCCGTCAAGGGTTCCCTGATGCAGGTCATGCAGGAAGCGCAGGAAATCTACGGTTATCTGCCCCTGGAAGTGCAGCAGATGATCGCTGAAGGCATGGGTGTCTCCACCGAAGAGGTGTACGGCATCGCCACCTTCTACGCCCAGTTCGCTCTGTCTCCCAAAGGAAAGTACAACATCTCCGTCTGCCTCGGCACCGCCTGCTACGTCAAGGGCTCCCAGAAGGTCCTCGACCGCATCGTCACCCTGCTGGGTATCCAGCCCGGTGAGTGCACGCCCGACGGGAAGTTCTCCCTCGAGGCCTGCCGCTGCGTCGGCGCCTGCGGTCTCGCGCCTGTCATGACCGTCGGCGAGGACGTCTACGGCCGTCTGACCGAGAAGGATGTGGACGGCATTCTTGCTAAGTACGCCGACTGATCCGAAGTAAGCGAAAACAAAATTCGAAAGGACTCACCAAAATGAAATCTTTGGAAGAACTTGCCAAGATCCGCAGCGCGATGCAGGAGAAGATCGTCCTCCGCCAGGGCGCTGCCGCGACCGGCAAAGTCCGCCATCAGGTCCTGATGTGCGGCGGCACCGGCTGCACCTCTTCCGGAAGCAAGCAGATCCAGGCCGCTTTCGCTGAGGCTCTGAAGAAATACGAGCTGACCGAAGAGGTCGAGCTCATCCAGACCGGCTGCTTCGGCCTCTGCGCCCTCGGCCCCGTCGTCATCGTCTATCCCGAAGGCACCTTCTACAGCCGCGTGGCTGTCGCCGACGTGGATGAAATCGTCTCCGAGCACCTGAAGAACGGCCGCGTGGTCGAGCGTCTCGTGTACGCCGACACCGGCGCCCCCGTGGACGACGTCACCAAGGTCGCCCTGGGCGACACCGCCTTCTACAAGGCTCAGAGCCGTGTCGCGCTCCGCAACTGCGGCGTGATCAACCCTGAGAATATCGAAGAATACATCGCCATGGACGGTTATGCCGCCCTCGGCAAAGCGCTGACCACCATGACCCCCGAGCAGGTCATCGACGAAGTCCTCGCCTCCGGCCTCCGCGGCCGCGGCGGCGCCGGCTTCCCCACCGGACGCAAATGGTCCATGGCCCGCACCCTGGTGCAGGACGGCGGCCAGAAGTACGTCTGCTGCAACGCCGACGAGGGCGACCCCGGCGCGTTCATGGACCGCTCCGTGCTGGAAGGCGATCCCCATGCCATCATCGAAGCCATGTGCATCGCCGGTTACGCGATCGGCGCCTCCCAGGGCTTCATCTACGTCCGTGCCGAGTACCCCATCGCCGTGCACCGTCTGCAGGTCGCCATTCAGCAGGCGCATGAGTACGGTCTGCTGGGCGAAGACATCTTCGGCACCGGCTTCAGTTTCGACATCGGCCTGCGCCTCGGCGCCGGCGCGTTCGTCTGCGGTGAAGAGACCGCTCTGATGACCTCCATCGAGGGCAAGCGCGGCGAGCCTCATCCCCGTCCTCCGTTCCCCGCGGCCAAGGGTCTGTTCGAGCGTCCTACCGTTCTGAACAACGTCGAAACCCTCGCCAACATCCCCCAGATCATCCTGAAGGGCTCCCAGTGGTTCGCCTCCATGGGCACCGAGAAGAGCAAGGGCACCAAGGACTTTGCCCTCGGCGGCAAGATCAAGCACACCGGTCTGGTGGAAGTCCCCATGGGCACCACCCTGCGTCAGATCATCGAAGAGATCGGCGGCGGCATCCCCAACGGCAAGAAGTTCAAGGCGGCTCAGACCGGCGGTCCTTCCGGCGGCTGCATCCCGGCCGAGAATCTCGATGTCCCGATCGACTATGACAACCTGGCGGCCATCGGCTCCATCATGGGCTCCGGCGGTCTGATCGTCATGGACGAGGACACCTGCATGGTCGATATCGCGAAGTTCTTCCTGGAGTTCACCGTGGACGAGTCCTGCGGCAAGTGCACGCCCTGCCGCGTCGGCATCAAGCGCCTGCTCGAGATCCTCACCAAGATCACCGAGGGCAAGGGCACGATGGAAGACCTCGACCGTCTGGAAGAGCTCAGCAACTACATCAAGCAGAACGCCCTCTGCGGTCTCGGCCAGACGGCTCCCAACCCCGTCCTTGCCACCCTCCGCTACTTCCGCGACGAGTACGTTGCCCACATCGTGGACAAGAAGTGCCCCGCCGGCGTCTGCAAGAAGCTCATCAGCTACAAGATCGATCCCGACAAGTGCATCGGCTGCGGCATGTGCGCCCGGAACTGCCCCGCGGAAGCCATCTCCCGCACGGACTACACCGCGCCCGGCCACAAGCTGGCGTCCATGGCCATCGACAGCACCAAGTGCGTGAAGTGCGGCGCCTGCATCTCCGGCTGCAAGTTCGGCGCGATCAGCAAAGAATAATCAGGAAGGAGAACGAACAATGGCTGATAAAATGATCAACGTCAAAATCAACGGCATGGCCGTCTCCGTTCCTGCCGGCTCCACCATTCTGGAGGCCGCCCGCTACGCCAACGTCCATATCCCCACCCTCTGCTACATGAAGGGCATGAACGAGATCGGCGCCTGCCGTATCTGCGTCGTCGAGGCCAATGAGGGCCGCGGCTTCCGCATCGTCGCCGCCTGCGTCTATCCCGCGAGCGAGGGCATGGAGGTCCTGACCAACTCCGTGAAGGTCCAGAAGTCCCGCAAGATGACCCTGGAGCTCCTCCTCTCCACCCACGAGCGCAAGTGCCTTTCCTGCTCCCGCAGCGACAACTGCGAGTTCCAGGAGCTCTGCCGTGAGTACGGCATCGAGGACGAGGGCATCTTCGACGGTGCCAAGCCCCACTACGAGCTGGACTGCTCCGCGCCTCACATGATCCGCGACAACAACAAGTGCGTGCTCTGCCGCCGCTGCGTCGCCGCCTGCAAGGCCCAGCATGTGGCCGTCATCGGCGCCAATGACCGCGGCATCGACACCAACGTCGGCACCGCCTTCGAGCTCGGCCTGTCCAAGGTCGGCTGCGTCTCCTGCGGACAGTGCATCGTCAACTGCCCCACCGGCGCCCTTCGTGAGAAGGATGACACCGACAAGGTGTTCGCCGCGCTGAACGATCCCACCAAGACCGTCATCGTCCAGACCGCTCCCGCCGTCCGCGCTGCCCTCGGCGAAGAGTTCGGCCTGCCCATCGGCACCGGCGTCCAGGGCAAGATGGTTGCCGCCCTGCATCGCCTCGGCTTCACCAAGGTCTTCGACACCGACGTGGCCGCCGACCTCACCATCATGGAGGAAGGCACCGAGTTCATCGACCGCGTCAAGAACGGCGGCAAGCTGCCTCTGATCACCTCCTGCAGCCCCGGCTGGATCAAGTTCTGCGAGACCTATCATCCTCAGATGCTCGAGAACCTGTCCTCCTGCAAGAGCCCGCAGCAGATGTTCGGCGCCGTCATCAAGACCTGGTACGCGCAGAAGAACGGCCTCAAGCCTGAAGACATCGTCTCCGTCTCCGTGATGCCCTGCACCGCGAAGAAGTTCGAGATCGGCCGCGCCGGGGAGAATGCCGCCGGCGTCCCCGACGTGGACATCTCCATCACCACCCGTGAGCTGGCCCGCATGATCAAGCGCGCCCGCATCGACTTCAACGCTCTGCCCGACGAGGAGTTCGACAATCCTCTGGGCGTCTCCACCGGTGCCGCCGTCATCTTCGGCGCGACCGGCGGCGTCATGGAAGCGGCGCTCCGCACCGTGGCCGAGGTCCTCGAGGGCAAGACCCTGGAGAACATCGATTTCCACGAAGTCCGCGGCACCCAGCCCATCAAGGAAGCCACCGTCAAGGTTGCCGGCATGGACGTGAACATCTGCGTCGCCAGCGGCCTCGACGCGGCCCATCAGGTTCTGACCGCTGTCGAGAACGGCGAGAAGAACTACCACTTCATCGAGATCATGTGCTGCCCCGGCGGCTGCGTGAACGGCGGCGGCCAGCCCATCCAGCCCGCTGAGACCCGTGCGACCACCGACATCCGCGGTCTCCGCGCGAAGGCCCTCTACAGCTACGACGCGGCCAACACCCTGCGCAAGTCTCACGAGAGCCCCGTCGTCAAGGTCCTCTATGACGAGTTCTTCGGCGAGCCCGGCAGCCACAAGGCTCACGAGTGCCTGCACACCAGCTACGTGGATCGCTCCGGCGACGTGCTGAAGTAAGCTTCACCAATCAAAAAGGACGGGATCTTCGGACCCCGTCCTTTTCTTCCCCCAAGGAGACCCATGAAAAAACTACTCTCTCTTCTGAAGAAGCACCCCCATATCGCCGTGATCGCCGCGGCCGCCGTCATCACGCTCGTCGTGAACTTCCTGGGCGGGCCGTTCGGCTTCGGCATCCCGTTCTGGTGCTATTTCCTCTTCGTCGCGGTCTACGGCATCGCAGTCTACCTGATCAAGCTGCCGGACTCCGTGGGCTCCACCGCCCACATCCTGTCCCAAATCACGAAGAAGTACGACCCCTTCGACAAGCTCTTCGCCTGGGCCTACGACCACGGCTGCAAGGTGCCGGCGGTGCTGGCGGGCTACGCGCACGCGCAGCTGGTGCGCTCGAACTTCGACCGCGCCCTCGACGTGCACGAGCGCTTCATGGCCATCCCCGCGGAGGACGTCCCGCCGATGATCCTCAAGTACGGCCGCCAGAACTACGCGCTTTCCCTCTGGAAATGCGGCCGCCCGCGCGAGGGCATGGAAGTCATGGAGAAGATGCACGAGGACTACGAGGTCTTCTCGAACGATTTCTTCGTCACGCTCGGCTACCTCTGCATCGAGGCGCGCGAGTGGGACAAGGCCCGCGAGGCCACCGAACTCTCCCTGAAGGAGGAGGGCAGCCACGCCCAGGCCTACTGCAATTTCGGCCAGATCGCCTACTATAACGGCGACCGCGACGGGGCCCGCGCGAACTTCTGCCACGCGCTGGAGCTCGATCCCGCCGGTGTGACCGCGAAGTACTTCCTGGGCACGATGGCCGAGGAGGACGGCGACACCGAGGCCGCCGAGATCTTCTTCCGCCAGGCCGCGAAGACGGAGCTCACCGGGCTCCACGTGATCACGCCCGAAATGATGCGGGAGAAAAAGGAAAAATACGGGCTGGAGTAAAGCCGCCCGAAACAGCCGAAAACGAAAAGACCGCCGGACAGGAAGCGTTTCCTGCCCGACGGTCTTTTTTCATAGCAGATGCGAGCCGGCGTGAAAAACTTCTTCGCAGTTCGCCAATCATGGAGCTTTGGCCAGTAAAATGCTTTCAAAAAACGTACGCTCCAAAAAAGCGGCGAGTTAAACATACAGTTTAAC
>JAZUHB010000071.1:0-29036 GCA_045641505.1 Bianqueaceae bacterium
CCTCTCGGTCGACGACGATGACTGGTGGGGCGTCCTCTGCACCTGGGACGAGGACTGGATGCGCGCCCTGGGCGAGGTCGACGTGATGATGATCCGCGAAATCTCCGAGCTCTACGGCGACGAGACTGCCTTCCGCGGCTGGTACTGGGCGCACGAGCTCTACTCCAACCCTGTGCGGATGGAGTCGATCTGGGCGGAGCTTCTGAACTCCGCGATCGCCGAGATCGACCGGACCGCCGACGGCCGCCCGCTGATGCTCTCCCCCTTCCGCCACGTGCAGGCCGGCCTCGTCACGAACGAGTACCGGATGTGGGGCCGCTTCTTCGGCGCGGTGAACTTCCGCGAGGGCGACATCTTCGCGCCGCAGGACTCCACCGGCAAGCTGAACCAGTCGCACCCGGACGAGCCCTCCCGCTTCTCCGCGGTCGTGATCTACGACTACCTGAACGCCGTGAAGCGCGCGGTGGACGAGACGCCGGAGCTTAGCCTCTGGATCAACGTGGAGCTCTTCCAAAAGGAGAACGGCGACGAGTACAACGCCGCCGACGCCGCGCGGGTCGCTCTTCAGTGCGCGAACGCCTCGCGCGTCACGGACACGCTGGTGACCTTCTCCTTCTCGCACTACGCGCTGCCGATGGGCACGAACGACACGCCCGAGGGCCGCGCGGCGCTGTTCGAAGGGATGACGAAGTAAGAAAAACTCGCCAAATGCGAAAGGACACCCGAGAGGGTGTCCTTTTTTCTTGCGAAATGCTGCCTGCGGCGTGCGATGCGGACCAGCCTGCGGCCTGCAGCGTGCGATGCGGACCAGCCTGCGGCCTGCGGCGTGTTTTATGCATTATCAGCTCGCCATTTTACGGCAATTGGCCAGCTAAATCCGTTTTCAAAATGTACGCCCCCAAAAAGTGGCGGTGTTTCGAGATCATTTAGCTCGCCATTTTTCACTTTTGGGAGCCGAAAAAGGCGGGCGCGCAGCGTTTTCTTTGAAAATCCGTTCATCGCAATGCTCTGAAAAGTGCATAAATGCGCCAATTTTGGCAAATCCTGTATATTTTCGACCCATTTCCCTTGTAAGCGGCGAGTTAAACTACCGGCTTAGCTCGCCACTTTTTTGGAGCGTACGTTTTTTGAAAGCATTTTACTGGCCAAAGTTCCATGATTGGCCAGTTAAGAAGACACTTTTCACGCCACAACGGCCACAGCGGCCGCCGAGAGCCGGCGCATCCGCATAGAGCCGGCCGCTCAGCCCTCTCTCCCCTTCAGCTCCTCGCAGATCCGGTCGTACTCCTCCTCGTCCAGCTTGTAGTGCTTCTTGTAGAGGAGGTAGCCGATGAGCTGCAGGACGAAGGGAAGCACCGTCATCGCGAGCAGCAGCCCCAGGGTCTGGGAGGGCTGCACCCGGGAAAGGATCTCGGCGATCTGCGTGCTCTTTTCGGCCGCGGTGATCGCGCCGCGCTCGGCCAGGTTCTCCAGGTCGGAGATTTGGTTGGTGTAGCTGGTGACGCGGCAGATCATGTAGCTCGCGTAGGCGATCAGGATGACCAGCGCCGACGAAAGCTTGGTGAGGAAGGGACGCATCGAGGTGATGATCGCCTCGTCGCGGGTGCCGTTCTTCAGCTCGTTGTACTCGACCGTGTTGAAGATCGAGATCATCAGGATCAGGTAGAAGCCGTACTGGCCGAAGTTCGCCAGCATGTAGCCGACGGTGAGGACCCAGAACTCCAGGTTGCCGGAGGGCAGCAGGAGACCGGCGAGGATCTGCACCGCGTAGCCCACGGCGGAGATCCCGAGCAGGATGCTCATCAGCTGCTTCCGGTGGAACTTCCGGGAGATCGCGGGGTAGAAGATCATCAGGAACGCGGTCGCCGCCATGCCGACGGTGGTGAAGGTCGAATAGAGGCCGCCCTCGTAGCCGAACTCGAAGTAGATGTAGTTGTTCGCGACGCCGGAGACCGCGATGCTGTTGCCGATGCTCTGGATCAGGAAGATCAGGCAGACCCACAGCAGCTGGTCGTTCCCGCCGATGGTCGAGAAGATCTTCTTGAAGCTGACGGGGGGCGCGGGGCTGAGGTCGCGGCGCTCCTTCACGCCGAAGAGCGTGAAGAGCATGAAGAGGGGCGCCAGGATGCAGATCACGAGCGCGATGATGCCGTAGGCGCTCTTCGCGCTGCCGCCGAGGGCGAACTCACCGGCGGTGAAGAGCGGGATCAGGATGGACGCCGCCGTGCCGCCGATGCCGGCGCAGAGCGTGGCGCGGGAGGTGAAAAGGTTGCGGGAGTCGCCGTCCTCGGAGAGCGCGGTGACCATGCCCCAGTAGGAGATGTCGTTCATCGTGTAGGTGATGCTGAAGAGGAAATAGATCACGCCGAAGAACCAGATGAAGGACCAGCCCTCGAGATTACTGTTGAACGCGGCGTAGACCACGAAGCAGGTGGTCAGCATGCCGATCGCGAGCCAGGGCTTGAACTTGCCGAAGCGGCCGCGGGTGCGCTCGATGATGTTGCCCATGATGGGATCGTTGGCGCCGTCGAAGATACGGGCCGCAACGATGATCGCGGTGACCGCCGCGAGCTGCGCGTCCGTCAGGCTCCGGGTGTACATCACGTAGACCAGGATATAGTTGGTAAACAGCGAGTAGATCATGTCCCGTCCGATTGTGCTCAGCGGATAGAACATGAGATTTTTCTTTTGTTGTTTCTCGTCCATGCTGCGGCTCCTTTTTCACGTTGCTTGTCTGCTTCCATATTAACGGAAGCTCGCGCCGCTTGCAACTCTTTTCTTGACGCTCCCGCGGGCCGACCCTATAATGAAAGGACAAATAACGATCCAAGGAGACGCGTGTGAAAGAATATATCGACGGTTTCTGTGTCCGTTTCGGCTATCCGGAGGAGGCCCGCGCGGCGCTCGTCGCGGCCTATGACGAGATCACGGAGGACCCGGAGCTCTCCGCCCTCTTCCACGGGGGCTTGCGCGAGTACGAGGCCGACCGCTGGACCTCGGCCGAGCCCTTCCGGGCGCTGCTGGACGAGCTCCGCGCCCGCTCCGGCAGGCCCCATTACTACGCCTCGCACCTGCTCTTCTTCATCTGCTGCTCGCGGCATCTGCTCGAGCTCTACCGGCGCGAGGGGATTTCGGAGGAGATCTGGTTCGACTCGATGTGCGACCTCAAGTGGAAGCTCTTCGAGTGCCGGAAGCTCCACGGGCAGTGGGGAAGCTTCGTCGCGCCCTGGTTCATCGGCTTCTTTCTGCTGCGGCGTTTCGCGCTCGGGCGCTTCCAGTTCGAGCCGGACACGCTCCGCTGCGAATACCGCTACGGCGAGTACCTCTTCCCCGCGGGGACGCCCTGCGTCAACTTCCACATCCCGAACTGCGGGAGTATTTCCCGGGAAATAAAGGACGATTCCTTCGCGCGCGCCGAGGCCTTCTTCCGCGGCCGCTGCCCCGAGGGACTGACAATCTTCACCTGCTCCTCCTGGCTCCTCTACCCGCATAACCGGGAGCTCCTCTCCTCGGGCGGCATCATCGATTTCATGAACGATTTCGACATCATCTTCTCGGAGAATGACCCGAGCTACCACGATTTCTGGCGGATCTTCTACAAGGAATTCAACGGCAGCTTCGAGGGCTATCCGCAGGAAACACGGCTCCAGCGGGCCTACCTTGCCCGGATGCGCGAGGGCCTGCCCGGCGGCGAGGGTTACGGCGTGATCCTTTGGAAGGACGGCCGGATCCTCAACCGGACACGGAGCGCGCACACGCTTCAGTAAAATCTGCCATACGGAGGCTTTGACATGAAAACTCAATTCACCGTCGCCATCATCGGCTGCGGACAGCGCGGCATGGGGACCTACGGCAGCATCATGTTGGAGAGCCCCGAGCGCTTCCGCATCGTCTCGGTCTGCGACATCAACCCGGTCCGGCTCGCGCAGGCCCGGGAGAAATTCGGCGTCGCCGAAGAGGACGCGTTCCTCCGCGAGGAGGACTTCTTCGCGAAGCGCCGGGCGGACCTCCTCCTGGTCACCACCCTGGACGCGGACCACGTGCGGCAAGGCATCGAGGGACTCCGACTCGGCTACGACCTGCTGATGGAGAAGCCGATCACCGCGGATCCCGCCGAGGCGAAGGCGCTCCTCGCGGCGCAGCAGCAGTACGGCGGCCGCGTCACGGTCTGCCACGTGCTCCGCTACGCGCCGGCCTTCCGGAAAGCGGCCGAGCTTTTGCAGGCGGGCCGCATCGGCCGTCTCGCCGCGATCGATGCCACCGAGCAGGTCGCCTTCTGGCACCAGTCCCACAGCTTCGTCCGCGGCAACTGGCGCCGCACCGGCGAGACCGCCCCGATGATCCTGGCGAAGTGCTGCCACGATCTGGACCTCCTGCAGTGGTACGCCGGCAGCCGCTGCGTGTCGCTTTCCTCCGTGGGCGAGCTTACCTTCTTCAAGGAAGAGAACGCGCCCGAGGGCTCCGCGGCCCGCTGCCTGGACTGCGCGCTCGCGGACAGCTGCCCCTTCAGCGCCAAGCGCATCTACCTGGACGCCTTCCGCGGCGGCAAGACGAACTGGCCCGTGAACGTCATCTCCGACGTCCGGCCGCTCACCGAGGAGGCCGTCACCGAGGCGCTCCGCGAGGGCCCCTACGGCCGCTGCGTCTTCCGCTGCGACAATGACGCGGTCGACCACCAGCTGACGCTCATGACCTTCGAGAACGGCGTGAAGGCCTCGCTGACGATGACCGCCTTCACCAAGGACAGCGGCCGCATCATCTACTTCCGCGGCACGGCGGGCGAGCTGATCCTGAACGAGGAGACCGATAGGATCACGCTGAAGGTCTTCGGCGGCGAAAACGAGGAATGGAAGATCGCCGAGCTTCTCGCGGACGGCAGCGGCCACGGCGGCGGCGACACCGGATTGGTGAACGGCCTCTACGAAGCGCTCCTCGCGGGCGGCGCGGCCCCGACGGCCCTCGCGGCCTCCGTCGAGAGCCATCTGATGGGCTTCGCGGCGGAGCGTTCGCGCCTCGCCGGCGGACGGCTGGAGTACGTGCACGAAGAGTGAACCGAGAGCAAAGAAAACTGGAGTACGTGCGCGAAGAGTGAATCGAGAGCAAAGAAAACTGGAGTACGTGCGCGAAGACTGAATCGAGAACAAAGCCCGCCGAAGGGGAAAACTCCTCCTCGGCGGGCTTTTTGTTGGCTGTATTTGGGAATTCTGTTTGCTGCTTTTCGAAGTCGGGAAGCCCTGATATGATACGGGATTTCCGGGAACCCGGCCGATCGCGCGGAGCCCGCGGCTTCGTCTCATTTTTTGGCACACTTTTTGAAAATGTACAGCAAATCAGACGAAAAACGAGAATTTGACAGAAAGCAAAAAGTGACTTTTCCGGGATGTCTGTCAAATCGGGCGAAAACGTAGAATCTGACAGAAATTTGATGCATCAAGGCGGTCCGAGAAGTGTCCCCGGCAAGCAGAGTTCCGTCCCCTCAGCACATTTGCCTGATTTGATGCACCAAATGTCTGTCAAGAACGGCAAAAACAGCTGATTTGACAGAGATCCTAAAAATGGCACCTTTTCAATTCTGGCAAATCCGGCGAAAACCGCCGATCTGACAGACGTTTTTCAAAAAGCACGAAAAAAATGAGACGAAGGCGAGGCAGATGAGCCGAAATGCGCCGGCAAAACAGAACCGCAGACGCTCTTTAATCGACAATCACACCAGCCTGTACCAGGATATCACGGCCATTGATCTTGAAGAATTCCTTCGAATCATTCGTATAAGTAATGAAATGAAGCAAATAGGCCTGGCCTCGCTGAATTACGTCCACAGTGACATTCGGAGGAAGATATGCTGAAAGATCGGCAGGAATGTCATAGCGCGCGTCATTTCCAAAAACAAACAGATGGCACTCGCTCATCGCCAGTTTGTTTCTTCTTCTGACCATAGACTGCAGAGAGGTGAAGAAGTAGCGGTAATAGCCCAGCTGATCGGTTACTTCTGCCGACGCACTTTGGCCTTTCATCGTCCAACGGCCACGGTCGTCTTTTTCCAGATGAACCATCCGGCCCGTATAAATTAGCCTGCCGTTCACAAATCCTCTCTCCGCGATGACTCTCTGCTCATGCCCGAGCGAATCGACACCGAGATAAACCAGTTCCGAGTTCTCTTCAAAGTTGATCTTCTTCAACGCCCGCTTGTACCCGAGCTCAGACCAGTTCGCCGCCAGAATGATTCCGACGACCGCCGCGATGAGAATTCCGACAAACGCGAACACGATGCCAAAATATTTCCTGCCACTCATGTTTCTTACCTCCAAAAATAAACAGCAATCACGACTGTCCGGCACCATCAGTTTACATTCATAAACCGCCCCTGTCAAGAATTAGTTTATAATTATAAACCTCCCTCTTGACTTTTCCCCGCGCACCGCCTAATCTAATCCTATCAAGCGGAAAGGAATGCGAAAATGGAAAAACTGACCGATACCGAGGCGCGCCTCGCCGAGCTGATCTGGGAGCACGAGCCCGTCGGCTCCATGCATCTGGTGCAGCTCGCGGAGGGCGAAATGAACTGGAAGAAAAGCACCACCTTCACCATCCTCCGGCACCTGACCGAAAAGGGCTTCTTCCGGAACAAGAATTCGGAGGTCAGCTCGCTCATCTCCCGGGATGAGTTCCGGGCGGCGCAAAGCTCGATCATCGTCAACAATCATTTCGACGGCTCGCTCCCCTGCTTCGTAGCGGCGTTCACCGCCTCCAACAAGCTGACCGCAAAGGATCTCGAAGCCCTGCGCGAGATGATCGACAGCTATCAGGACTGATCCATGGGCCGCGTTTTCCTCTACTTTTTCAACAGCGCCTGGTCGGCCAGCTTCCTGATTCTCGCGGTATTGGTCCTGCGCCTCGTGCTGCGTAAAATGCCCAAGCAGCTTTTCGTCCCTCTGTGGGGGATTGCCGCGCTGCGGCTCCTGATCTCCTTCGGTCCCTCCTTCCGTTTTTCACTGACGCCGAGCCGCGCCCCGCTCCGCTTGAGTCCGGTCGGGATTCCTTTGGCCGAGACGGGCTTCGAGCCCGTGGACAACGCTCTCCAACCGCTGCTCGCCGACTCCTTCGCCCGCGTATCCGGCAGCCTTTCCCTGGGCAAGCTGCTGTCCGTTCTCGCCCTCGTGTGGCTGGCCGGAATCCTCGCCTTCATGCTGTATCAGCTGGCCGATTTCCTCAACCTGCGGCGGCTGATCGCGTCGGCCGAGCCGGGCGAAAACGGCTGCCTCTATTCCCCCTATTTCCGCATCCCCTTCGTCTTCGGCGTCAGGACGCCGGTCATCTGTCTGCCCGCGTCCGCCGACCCGGAAAACACTTCCTTCTTCCTCGCCCACGAGAAAATGCACATCGTGCAGAAGGATACGCTGAATAAGCTCCTGGCCGGCCTGCTTCTTGCCCTGTTCTGGTTCTATCCTCCGGCCTGGCTTTGCTACTTCCTGTTCTGCCGGGATCTGGAAATGGCCTGCGACGAGCGGATCCTGGCCTCCTTCGATACGGAGACGCGCAAGCGATACGCGCACGCGCTGCTGCAATACAGCTCCGCCCCCGGCTCGAATTACGCCTCGCCCCTCTACTTCTCGATGACGAAGCTCCGCGGGAGGATCGCGAACGTCCTCCGCATGCCGGCCGTTTCCGCGGGAAGCAAGGTCCTGTTCGGAAGCATCCTCTGCGCCCTTTGCGTTTTCTTCTTCACGAGCGCCGCGCCGTTCGGAGAGCTTTCGGCAGAGCCCGCCTCGCTTCCGCCGCAGTGCGCCGTCAGTCTGACGGGCCCGCCCGGGGTGCGGATCGAGGAAATCGGCTCGGCGGAGACCGCCGACGCACTTCTGGGAGGCTTCGACTGGACAAGCGATCAGCGGCTCTTCGGCCTCACGCATCGTTCCGCCGGCCTTCCTCCGAACGCTCTCCCGTCCGGCCAAGCGGACGGCACGCCGGACGGCAATATGCTCCCGGAGGGCTCCTACCGATTCTGCTTCGACTGCGTTCCGACCGTGTTCTTCATTTCTTATCGGACCGAAAGCGGCACGGCCTATCAGAACGAGGGCCTCACGTATTTCGACGGCGTTCTGACCGTTCCGCCGGATTGCCGGGCCGTCCGTCTCCACGCGCTGTGGCAGCTGCCCACCTACGAGAACTCCGCCGATTATTATTTCTTCATCCGCTGACCCCGGGCTCATCCCGGACGGGCCTCTCAATCTCCGCACGAAAAAGGGACTGTGATCATCACAGTCCCTTTCTTATGCCTGAAATGCTATCTTGCCTTACTTCCCCAGCTGATAGACCAGCACCTCGTAGGGCTTCAGCTCGTAAACGCCGTCGGCCGGGGTCTCGCTCTCATAGTTGGAAAGGAGCAAGGTCTTCGTGAAGCCCTCGAGCTCCGCGGGCAGGGTGAACTTCGCTTTTTTGGCGGAGAAGTTGCCGAAGACCAGGAGCCCCTCGTCGCCGAGGAAGCGGCTGAAGGCCACGACCTGCTTATCCTTCCGCCCGTACTCGCGGATGTCGCCGTAGACCGCCGCGGGCACCGTCTTCTTGATCTCGAGGACCTTCTGATAAAAGCGGAAGACGGATTTCTCGCTCGCGAGGTCCTTCTCGAGGTTCACGTCCACCAGGGGCGTCATCGGCTTCTGCCAGGGCTCGTGGCCGCGGTTGAAGCCGTTGTTCACGCTGCCGTCCCAGCGAACGGGCACGCGCGCCATGTCGCGGGCGCCGTAGTTAATGGCCCGCATGGCCAGCTTCTTCGGGACGAGGTAGCCGGTGAGCATGTCGTAGATGAAGTGGGACACGGGGTCCTTGCAGTCCTCGATTCGGTCGAAGCGCACGTTGGTCTGGCCGAATTCCTGGCCCATGTAGATGAAGGGCGTTCCGAAGCCCAGGAAGGTGATCGCCGGCAGGAAGGTGGAGGCCTCGTAGTGATACTTGCGGACGTCGATGCCGAAGCGGGCGTTGCTGCGGGAGCCGTCGTGGTTCTCGAGCACGAGGGTGTTCCAGCCCTTGCCGAAGTTCTCCAGCTGCGGATCGAAGAGGCCCGCCTTGAAGACGCCCAGATCGAACTTCTTCTTGAAGAACTTGCCCATCGCGTCGGACTCGAAGTGGCCGAAGTTGAAGATGGTGTCCAGTTCATGGCTGTCCTTGTCCACGTAGAGCTTGCGGTCCTCGACGTGCGGGTTGTAGGACTCGCCGACGGTGTAGGAATCGTAGCGGGAGAAGCTCCGCGCGTTCAGCTCCTTCAGGAACTCGTGCATGCGCGGGCCGTCGATGTAGAACTCCTCGCCGGTGCCCATCATTTTCTTCTTGCCGTCGCGCAGCGGGTAGACCTTGCTGAACATGTTGAAGACGTCCAGACGGAAGCCGTCCACGCCGAGCTCCAGCCAGAAGTTGAAGATGTCGGCGGCTTCCTTGCGGACCGCCTCGTTCTCCCAGTTGAGGTCGGCCTGCTCCACGCAGAAGAGGTGCAGATAGAAATCGTCCGTCCCCTCGATCCGCTCCCAGGCGGAGCCGGTGAAGGTGGAGGACCAGTTGGTGGGCGGCAGGAGCTTCTTGCCCTTGCGCTTTCCCTCGCGGATCAGGTAGTAGCTGCGATAGGGGCTTTCCGTATCCCGGATCGCCTCGCGGAACCAGGGATGCTCGATCGAGGAATGGTTCAGCGCCATGTCCATGATGACGCGGATGCCCTTCTCATGCGCGGCCGCGAGCAGCGCCTTGAACTCGTCGAGACTGCCGAACTTGGGATCGATGTCCTTGTAGTCCGCGATATCGTAGCCGTAGTCGGCGCAGGGCGACTTGTACAGGGGGCTGAACCAGATGGCGGTCACGCCCAGCTCCTTCAGATAGTCCAGCTTCGACGCGATGCCGGCCAGGTCGCCCCAGCCGTCGTCGTTCGCGTCCATGAAGCTGAAGGGATAGATCTGATAGACTACCGCGTTTTTATACCATTCTGTTCTCGTCATTTTTCATACTCCGTGGAAGTGATCGTATTGAGGTCGACGCCGACGGTCTCCTTGACCTTCAGCAGGGTCGTGATCAGCGCGGCGGTGAGGCCCACGGCCACGGTGACGATGATGCAGGGCCCCAGATAGTTGTCCGAGCCGAGGCCGGCGCTGATCGCGTTGATGACCGCGCCCGCGATCGCGTAGCAGATGCCCGCCACGAGCAGGCAGGAGGTGTTCGTGCTGACGCGCAGATTGGTGGCGGTGGATTCGCTGATCATCAGAAGCAGCAGATCGCCGAAGCTCCAGACGCTGCCGCAGGCGGCGCCGATGAAGAAGCCGGTCAGACGGGCATCCCAGAGCTTGAGGGAAGCGAAGTAGAACAGCACGTAGAACACGAGGGCGCCGGCGCCGAAGAAGATGGAGGCCTTCTTGCGGCCGATCTTATCGGAGATGACGCCGGGCAGGAATTCGACCAGCGCGCAGCCGATCGGGTAGAAGAAGAGCGCGTCGGTCACGATTTTGGAGATCTCGGGCAGCTGATAATTGGTCGCGCTGAGCGCCAGACCGTGGGCGTTCAGATAGCCGAGGCCGATGATGGTGGAATAGTGGTCGGTCAGCACGTAGGCCAGCATGCAGAAGCACATGGAGATCGTAATCCAGCGGAGCTGCTTGTGCTTGAAGACGGCCACGAGGCCCTGGATGATGCCGCCGCGCTTCGCCTCTTCGGATTTCTCCTTCTTGAGCCGCGCGAGCTCCTCGTCGGTCAGCGCGAGCTGCTTCAGACGGTTCTCGACGAAGGCGTCGCTCTCGCGCATGAAGATGACCGCCAGGATGACGGCAATCAGACCGACGGCCGCGGTGCCGCCGTAGACCAGGATCCAGTTGTCCTTGTTGACTTCCACGTCGAAGACGGTGCGGAAGATGGGCACGAGCATCAGACCGAGGGTGGCCAGACCCTTGATCACGCTGAAATAGGTGCCGCGCTTTTCCTTGGGGGCGCATTCCTGAATGTAGACCTGCTGCATGTCGTGGGGTATGCAGATCTGGATCAGCAGGGTGCCGACCACCCAGCCGGGGATGTTGTGGAAGACCGCGATGGCGCCCATGCCGATGGCCATGCCGAGGGTGTAGATGAAGAGGAAGATCTTGCGGCCGAAGCGGTCCGCCAGGGGACGGAGCAGCATGCACGAGCCGGAGATCGCCATGATGAGCGTGTTCACCAGCTCCTTGACCGAGGAGCTGTTGTACTCCGCGACGGAGCCGAAGATGGAGGCCGCCACATCGAGCTCCATGAACTTGCCGATGTTGGTGGAGACCTCATCCACCAGGTACACGAGGGTCACGATAAACAGGAACAGGAACATGTAGCCGGCAAACTTCGGCTTGTTCTTTTCCTTCAGCAAACGGGCAATTTCCTTCTCCTTGCGCGCCTGCTTCTTTTGAAGCTTCGCTTCGTCCATATGCGTTTTCCATCCTTTCTCACGTTGCTTTACTTCATAAACATATCATATTTTTTGAAAAAACGCAAATTTGACCGCGGATTCACTTCTCCAGAAACTCCCGGACCAGGATATAGGCCTGACGGCTCCAAGCGCATGCTGTCATGCTCGGCGGCGACGGCCAGACCCGCCAGCACGAGAACGGCGGCCGCGGCGATGATCCGTTTCTTCATGATTTTCTCCCTTCATTCAGTCGGAACAGAAAACCCGCCGATCGCTCGACGGGTTTCGGGGAAAATGTTTCAGTCTCAGAACTTGCCGTTCTTTGCGGCTTCCTCCACGGCCACGGCGCAGGCAACGGTCGCGCCGACCATGGGGTTGTTGCCCATACCGATGAGGCCCATCATTTCGACGTGAGCAGGCACGGAGGAGGATCCGGCGAACTGTGCGTCGCTGTGCATGCGGCCCATGGTATCGGTCATGCCGTAGGAGGCAGGGCCGGCGGCCATGTTATCGGGATGGAGGGTACGGCCGGTGCCGCCGCCGCTCGCCACGGAGAAGTACTTCTTGCCCTTCTCGATGCATTCCTTCTTATAGGTGCCGGCAACGGGGTGCTGGAAACGGGTGGGGTTGGTGGAGTTGCCGGTGATGGAAACGTCCACGTCCTCGCGGTGCATGATGGCAACGCCCTCACGGACGTCGTCGGCGCCGTAGCAGAGCACGGCCGCGCGCTCGCCGGTGGAATAGGCGTGGCGGGAGATCTCGGTCAGCTCGCCGGTGAAGTAGTCGAACTTGGTCTCGACGTGGGTGAAGCCGTTGATGCGGCTGATGATCTTGGCAGCGTCCTTGCCCAGGCCGTTCAGGATGACGCGCAGGGGCTCTTTGCGGACCTTGTTCGCGCTCTTGGCGATACCGATGGCGCCCTCAGCGGCCGCGAAGGACTCGTGGCCGGCCAGGAAGGCGAAGCACTTGGTCTCGTCGGAAAGCAGCATGGCGCCCAGGTTGCCGTGGCCCAGACCGACCTTGCGGTCGTCCGCGACGGAACCGGGGATGCAGAAGCTCTGCAGGCCTTCGCCGATGGCCTTGGCCGCGTCGGCAGCCTTCTTCGCGCCCTTCTTGATGGCGATGGCCACACCCACGGTGTAGGCCCAGCAGGCGTTCTCGAAGCAGATGGGCTGGATGCCCTTGACGATGTTGTAAACGTCGATGCCGGCGTTATCGCAGACCGCCTTCGCCTCCTCGATGGAGCCGATGCCGTACTTGTTCAGAGCGGCGTTGATCTGGTCGATTCTTCTCTCATAGCTCTCAAATAATGCCATTTTATACGCCCTCCTCAATTATTCGTGACGGGGATCGATGTACTTGACCGCATCAGCAAAGCGACCGTAGGAATTGGTGGCTTTCTTGAGGGCCTCGTTGGCATCCATACCCTTTTTGATGTTTTCCATCATGACGCCCAGCTTGACGTACTCGTAGCCGATGATCTCGCTGTTCTCGTCGAGCGCGATCTTGGTGATGTAGCCCTCGGCCAGCTGCAGGTAGCGGGGACCCTTGACCTTGGTGCTGTAGGCGGTACCGACCTGGCTCATCAGACCCTTGCCGAGGTCCTCGAGACCGGCGCCGATCACGAGGCCGCCCTCGGAGAAAGCGGACTGGCTGCGGCCCTAGACGATCTGCAGGAACAGCTCGCGCATGGCAGTGTTGATCGCGTCGCAGACGAGGTCGGTGTTCAGGGCTTCGAGGATGGTCTTGCCGACCAGGGCCTCGGAGGCCATGGCGGCGGAGTGGGTCATGCCGGAGCAGCCGAGAGTCTCGATCAGCGCTTCCTCGATGATGCCCTCTTTGATATTCAGGCTCAGCTTGCAGGCACCCTGCTGAGGCGCGCACCAGCCTACGCCGTGAGTCATGCCGGAGATGTCTTTGATCTCGCGGGCGTTGACCCATTTACCCTCTTCGGGGATCGGGGCGCAGCCGTGGCTTGCTCCCACGGTAACGGGGCACATGTTCTGTACTTCCTGGGAATAAACCATATTATGTAATCCTCCTTTTGAATTGCAATGCAACATTGTGAGTATAGCACGGGGGCAGGGGGGTGTCAAATGAAAAAGGGGGCGGAAAGGGCGCTGTTCTTGCGGCGGCGCGGCGGAAATGTTATAATGAGCGCAGTCAGAAAGTCAGCATTTCCGGAAGGGAGTTTCCGCATGTCCTGGTTCGTCTTTACACTCATCTGCGTCCTCGGCTGGGGACTGGCAGACCTCTTCTATAAAAAAGGGAGCACGGAGGAGGATCCGCGCTCGCATCTCAAAATCGCCGTCTGGGTCGGACTCGTGATGGGCGTCTGCGCGTTCGCGCTGCTGCCCCTGAGCGAAAGCCGCATGGGCGCGGCCGAGCTCGTCCGGAACGCCGTCCGCTACGCGCCCGCTTCCCTCAGCTACATCGTCTCGATGGTGATCGGCTACGCGGGGCTCCGGTATCTGGAGCTCTCCATCGTCTCGCCGGTGCAGAACGCCTCGGGCGCCCTCTCGGCGCTGGTGATGACGGTCTGGTTCACCGTGAGCGGCCGCTTCACGGACCTCCGCGAGGAGTTCGGGCCTCTCGATCTCGGCGGCACCTTCCTCATCGTGCTCGGCGTGATTTTGCTGGCGGTCACCGAGCAGCGGCTCGCGGCGAAGACGGAAGCGCCCGCCGGGACCCCGGCCCCGGCCGAAGACCGCCGCTACCGCACCGGCGCGCTGGCCCTCCTCTTCCCGCTCCTCTACTGCCTTTTCGACACGCTCGGCACCGCCGCGGACGGCATCATCCTGGATGAGCAGACCGGCCTCGGCCTGGGCGAGCTGGACGTGATCGTCCTCTACGGCCTTACCTTCTTCCTGGCGGGCCTCGGCGCGTGGATCTTCCTCTGGATCCGCGGGAAAAAGCCCTACAACCCCTTCGCGCGCACGGAGCTCCCGAAGGCCGGCGCCGCCCTCTGCGAGGAGTTCGGCCAGGTCTTCTATGTGTTCGCGATGGCGCGCAACCCCGTGCTGGCCGCGCCCGCCGTCGCCTCCTACTGCATCGTCTCGGTGCTCCTCTCCCGGCTGATCCTGAAGGAGAAGCTGACGAAGGGACAGACAATCTGCGTGCTCCTCGTGATCTGCGGCATCGTGCTGCTGGGCGTCTCGGAGGGGCTGGCAGAGGGGTGACGAAAGCATGCTTTCCCACGCAAAAAGCCGACCGAAGGTCAATTTCGGCCGGCTTCTTTTTTTCTTTACACCATCAGCTCCACGACCATGTCGCCGATCTCGCCGGGGTTCTCGAGAGAGAGGCCGGAGATCAGCCGCGCCTGCGCGTAGAGGATCTTCGCGTAGCGGCCCAGCTTATCGAGGTCGCTGTTGTAGAGCTCGCGCAGAGTATCGGCGATGGGGTGCGCGAGGTTGATCTCGAGCACCAGCTCCGCCTTCACGGGCGCCTCGTCGACACCGGGCATCTTGTTCAGGGTCTTCTCCATCTCGACGGAGATCTCGCCCTCGGTGGAGAGGCAGGCGGGATGGTTCTTCAGGCTGTTGGTGAAGCGCACGGCGGAGACGGCGCCGATCTGGTCCCGCAGGAAGGTCAGCATCGCGGCGTTCACGTCGTTGGCGGTCTTGAGCTCCGCCTTCTCCTCGTCCGTGCCGAGGTCCAGGTCGTCGCGGCAGACGTTGGAGAACTCCTTGCCGTCATACTCGTGCAGGATCTGCAGCGCGAACTCGTCCACGTCCTCGGTGAGGAAGAGGACCTCGTAGCCCTTCGCCAGCACGGCCTCGACCTGCGGCAGGAGCTTGATCTGCTCGAGGGTCTCGCCGGGCGCGTAGAAGATCTTCTTCTGCTCCTCGCCCATGCGCTCCGTGTACTCCTTCAGGGTGACGGGCTTGTCTTCCTTCGAGGAGGTGAAGAGGATCAGGTCCTTGAGCACGTCCTTGTGGGCGCCGTAATCGCTGTAGAGGCCGAACTTGAGCTGGCGGCCGAAGGCCTTGAAGAACTGCTCGTATTTCTCGCGGTCGCTGCCCAGGAGCTTTGCGAGCTCGCTTGCGATCTTCTTCTCGATGCCCTTCGCAATCGCCTTCAGCTGGCGGTCGTGCTGCAGCAGCTCGCGGGAGATGTTCAGGGACAGGTCGGAGCTGTCGACGAGACCGCGGACGAAGCTGAAGTAGTCGGGCAGCAGGTCCTTGCACTTGTCCATGATCATCACGCCGCTGGAATAGAGCGCGAGGCCCTTCTCGTAGTCGCGGGTGTAGTAATCGTAGGGCGCGCGGGCCGGGACGAACAGGAGCGCCACGTACTCGGAGCTGCCCTCGTTCTTCTGGCGGACGGTCAAGAGCGGCGCCTCGTAGTCGAAGAATTTGTCCTCGTAGAAGGAGGCGTACTCCTCGTCCGTGACCTCGCCGCGCTCCTTCTTCCAGATCGGGATCATGCTGTTCAGGGTCTCGTCCTCGAGATAGCTCTCGTACTCGGGCTTGTCCTCGGGGGAGTCTTCCTTCTTGCGGCTGCGCTCGACCTGCATGCGGATTGGGTAGCGGACGTAATCGCTGTATTTGCGGACGAGGGAGCGGAGCTGCCACTCCTCGAGATAATCGCTGTAGCTTTCGTCCTCGCTGTCGTCCTTGAGGTGCAGGGTGACGACGGTGCCGGGCGCGTCCTTTTCGACCGGGCTCAGGGTGTAGCCGTCCGCGCCGGAGGACTCCCAGCGGAAGGCCTCGTCCGCGCCGTAGGCCCGGGAGTCGACGGTGACGCGGTCGCTGACCATGAACGCGGAGTAGAAGCCGACGCCGAACTGGCCGATGACGTCCACGTCCGCGGCCTTGTCCGCGCCGTCCATTCCCTTCTTGAACTCGAAGGAGCCGCTCTTCGCGATGGTGCCGAGATTGCTCTCGAGCTCGTCCTTCGTCATGCCGCAGCCGTTGTCGGTGATCGTCAGGGTGCGGGCGGCCTTGTCGGCGCTGAGCCGGATCTCGTACTCATCGCGCGCGACGGTGACGGCGGAGTCGGTCAGCGAGCGGAAGTAGAGCTTGTCGATCGCGTCGCTGGCGTTGGAGATCAGCTCGCGCAGGAAGATTTCCTTGTGGGTGTAGATGGAATTGACCATCATGTCGAGGAGTTTTTTGGACTCGGTCTTGAATTGCTTCTTCATGATGCATGCCTCTTTTTGATGAAGATGATTGATTTATGCGGCGCGCCGCCGGAGCCGGCGGGATGCGGCGATTTGCGGTCCTTGGAAGTGTCCGCGGCAAAGCCGCGGGAGGAAATCACCCGGTTTTTTCCCGTTTTCCTCCTTTTTTATCCACAAAGGGGAGCAAAATCGCAATGCAAGCTCATATTGCTCCCGTTTTTCTTGCAAATGGGAGGAAAACACTCCAAAAAACGTCGGTTTACTCCTTTTCTCCCTGAAAAGTGTGTGGAAAACGCCTCGAACCGCCGGATTCCACCTATTCGATGCATCCGGGTCGCGGCGGGCAGGGTTGGAAGGCCGCAACGGACTCGGTTGGATTGTCGCGGCGGACTACCGCCTCATTCCAGCGCGAAAAACAGCCCGCCGCAGCGAGCTGTTTCTGTTGGCGTTACTCATGCGGCCTCGGCCTCTTCGGTCTTGGGCTTCGGCCTCTTTGCCTCAGGCCTCTTCGTTCTTGGGCTCTTCGGGCTTTTCTTCGGTCTTGGTCTTCTTGGTACCGGACTTCTTCTTGGGCTTGGGCTCCTCCTTCGCGGGCTCCGCAGCAGGCTCCTCCGTGGCAGCAGGCTCCGCGGCGGTCTCCTCGACGAACTCCACGGTGTCGGCCTCGCCGTCGCCGTCGGTGTCGGTGATCACGGTATCGAAGGTGCCGTTGCCGTCGGTGTCCACCATCATGGTGTCCAGCTGACCGTCGCCGGTGGTGTCCATGTGGACGATGTCCACGTAGCCGTCGCCGTCGGAATCCTCGAGCACGGTATCGATGCGGCCGTCGCCGTCCGTATCCATCATCACGGTATCGGACTCGCCGTCGCCGTCGAAATCGGCATAGAAGGTATCGTCGAGGCCGTCCTCGTCCGTATCGTCGGAGCCGAGGATGTCGCCCGTGTTCTCATCCAGCTTTTTCAAAACGTAGTAGGCGCCGGCGGCCACCGCGGCCACACCCAGCGCGCCCATCAGGAACTTTCCGAATTTGCTCATTTTTTCAGCCTCCTGTTGTTCTTGCGTTTATTATACCACTTTCGCGGGGGTCGGTCAAATGCCTTCGCGCTCCCGGAACTCCCGCCACACGTTCTCGAACCAGTTGTCCGGCTCGGGGATCGGCCGGGCGGGCTCGGTGACGGTGCGGTAGCCGCGGCGGGTCTTTTCGGTGTAGAGGACCAGGTTTTCCTCGGAGGTCCGGCCGGGCACGAAGCGGTAGTCCGTGAGCAGGCCCTCCAGGCTTTCGCCCGCGGGATCGAGCACCAGCGCGGAGCCCCGGCTGCCGAAGGTCCGAGCGGCCGCGAGCATCGAGGAGAGCACCGCCTTCTGGGTCTCCAGCATGTCGGACAGTTTGAACAGCCAGCGGGGCTCCGCCGGGTGGGACCAGACGGCCTCGCGGTCGTCCGTCTGCAGTTCCTTTTCGTAGGCGGCCATCGCGGCGGGGTCGCGGAGCTCGGCCGCGATCCTCGTGAAGCGCTGCTGGGCGCTCTCGCGGACCTCGGCGAGATTGGTCCCGTCGCCGCGGGTGTCCTCGATGAGCTCGGCGAGATCCTCCAGCGCGCCGCAGGCCAGCACGCCCGCCTCGCCCTCGTCGAAGGCGTCCGCCTTCCGGAGTCTTCGCGCGATCTCGGAGGCGGCCCGGAAGGAGCCGACCTGGGTCGCGTTCAGGGCGCTGCCGCCGGGACGGTGCACGCCGAAGTTGCCGGCGCACTCGCCCGCCGCGAAGAGTCCGCGGAGGTTCGTCTCCCAGTTCACGTCGACGGCCAGACCGCCGTTATGGTGCTGGGCGCAGACCTCGACGCGGAGCGGCTCCGTGTACAGATCGATGCCGTGGCTCGCGTAGAGCTCGATGGCCAGGGGATTCATATGGGCGAGCCGCCCGATGGGGCTCTTCTGCGTCGCGCCGGAGTTCTCCAGGTAGGCGCGGGCCTCGTCGGAGAGGCCGTCGAAGCCGCGCTCGAGGCCGGCGGGGTCGCGGCGGAAATCCAGATAAACCTTCCGTCCCAGCTCCACACTCTCCCGGTAGACCGCCAGGTCCACGTAGGAGGAGCCGCGCACCTTCGACGCGTCGAAGGGCCACTGATAGCCCTTCAGGAACTCCATGGCGAGCGCCTTCTCCGCGCTGCCGAAATAGTCGGGCAGGAACTCGCGCTCCGTGCCGTTCTCATCGACCGAGATGTAGCGCGGCAGCACCTGCTGATAGGTGCCGGAGACGTTCCAGCGGAAATCGACCGAGGCGAGTCCGTACTGCCATTCGGAGAGATTCGCGCCGCGCGCGCCGGCCCGGAGCGCCATGCCGCTCATTCCCCACTGGGAGGCGGGGTAGACGGAGGCGTCGTAGCAGCCGGCCGGGCCGCCCGTCGCGAGGATCACGTTCGGGCAGAGCACGACGCCGAGGCCGCGGGTCTCGCTCTCGCACTCGGCCATGCTCCAGGTGATGAAGCCATAGACGCGCTCCTCATCCGCGAGGAGCTCCACCGCGAGCCGGTCCTCGTACACGGTCAGGCCCTTCGCGTCGACCGCCCGCTCCAGCGCCTCGGTCATGTAGCGCGAGGTGAGGGGCCCGGCGGAGGTGGCGCGGGTGCGCGGGTCGTGGTCGGTCTTGTAGCCGACGTACTCGCCGTACTCGTTGGTGGGGAAGCCCACGCCCAGCTCGCAGAGCTTCATGAACGCGCGGACGGAGCCCGCAGCCTCGCAGAGGGCCGTGTCGCCGTTCACGCCTTCGCCCGCGAAGAGGGTCCGGGCCATCTCGCCGACGGAATCGTCGCCGCCGGTGAGGGAAAGCTTGTAATAGGTCTGCTTATCGCTGCCGGTGTTGCGGGAGGTGCCCAGGGCGCGGCCCTCGGTGAAGAGCGCGATGTTCTTCACGCCGGCCGACGCGAGGCAGTCCAGCGCGTTCAGGCCCGCGCAGCCGGAGCCGATCACGGCCGCGTCCAGCCGGAGCAGCGGATAGGAGATGCCTTCGAAACGGATCGTATCCATCGTTTAACCGATCATCGCGTCCTGCTTCTTGTCCATCGTGTAGCAGTCGGGGTTGTCGAGCCGCACGGAGAGGGCAAGGCGGATATCACGGCTGGAGGAGCCGATCAGGAAGCGGTAGACGCCGCTCTCGGCGATCCAGTCATGCAGCATCACGTTGTAATAGGAGAGGTCCTTCCAGGTCAGCGTGAACTCGACCTTCTTCGTCTCGCCGGGCTGAAGCTCGACGCGGGCGAACTTTTTGAGCTCCTTCTCGGGCTTGGAGACGGTCGAGACGGGGTCGCTCACGTAGAGCTGGACCACCTCGGCGCCGGCAGCCGCGCCCGTGTTCTTCACCTTGCAGCTCAGCTTGTAGCCGCCGGGGATCTCCTTCACCGTGCCCTTCGAATACTCGAAGGAGGTGTAGGAAAGGCCGTGGCCGAAGGGGAACCATATCTCCTCCGGGTGTCGGTCGTAGTAGCGGTAGCCGATGGCCCACTTCTCGCCGTACTCGATCTTGGTGGCGTCGCCGTTCAGATCGAGGTCCCGGCGCATCTCGGTGGGGAAGGTCTCGGAGAGCTTGCCGCTGGGGTTCACCTTGCCGCAGAGCACGTCCGCGATCGCCGCGCCGGCCGCCTCGCCGGTGGGCCACATCTGGACGATGGAGGTGCAGGCGTCTGCCTTGTCGCTGCGGAAGGTGGAGCAGCCGCTGGTGAGGACCAGGACGACGTTGGGGTTGTGGTAGGTGCAGTTGCGGAGCACGTCCTCGATGTAGCCGGCCAGATGGTTGTCGAAGCGGTCGATGTTCTCGGAATCCTGCGAGGGCTGCACGCCGGTAAAGACGATGACCGCGTCGTAGGTCTGGATGTCGGGCATGTCGCGGGTGAAGGTGTGCCACAGCATGTTGTCGGGCTGCTTGCGGGTCAGGTAGGGGAAGTAATCGACCTGCACGCCGGGCAGGGCCTTCTTCAGGCACTCCAGCGGGGAGTCGATGTGCTCGGGATTGGGGAAGACCTCCGCGGAGCCCTGGCCGTTGATGTAGGGCATGACCGCGTATTCGCCGGTGACCGCGACCTTCTTCACCTTGTCGGGCGTGAGGGGCAGCAGCGGCGTGTCGGTCTCGCTCCAGCCGGCATGCTCGGGGTAGACGGGCCACTCCTTGGTGGAGTTGCGGAAGTTGCCGTTCTTCAGGAGGCAGATGGCCTCGCGGGCGATGCGGAGCGCGTTCTCATGCTGCTTCGCGCGGTCGTAGTTCACGTCGGGCTTCACGGGACGGAGCAGGAACTCCAGCACGCGGGCGCAGCAGCGGTCGACCTCCTCCATCGACAGGCGGCCGTCGGCGACCGCGGCGCAGATCTTCGGGACGCTGTCCTGCGGGCTGCCGGGCATGCGGATGTCGAGGCCGGCCTTCACGGATTTCACCGGATCGTGCACGCCGCCCCAGTCGGAGACGAACATGCCCTTGTAGCCCCACTCCTTGCGGGGGACCTCCTCCATCAGCCACTTGTTCTCGCCGCACCAGATCGAGTTGACCTTGTTGTAGGCGGTCATGATGCTGGTGGGGTTGGACTTTTCGACGGCGATCTCGAAGGCCTTCAGGTAGATCTCGCGGAGCGTGCGCTCGTCGATCTCGACGCTGGTCTCGGTGCGGCGGGTCTCCTGGGAGTTGCAGGCGTAGTGCTTCATCGAGACGCCGACGCCGTTCTCCTCGCAGCCGTTGATGTAGGCGGCCGCCATCTCGCCGGCGAGGACCGGGTCCTCCGCGAAATACTCGAAATTACGGCCGTTCAGGGCGTTGCGCTTCATGTTGGCGCCCGGGCCGAGGATCATCTGGATGTCGTGGTGCACGCAGTCGTTCGCGATGGTCTCGCCCATCAGGTAGGCCATCTCCGGGTCCCAGGTGGCGCCGGTCGCGCAGCAGGAGGGCAGACAGGTGCTGTCCGTGCCGGGATTGTAGTTGCGCTCGCCGTTGGGGCCGTCGGCCATGTGCTTCTCCTCGATGCCGAGGCGGGGCACGCCGGCGCTGTGCAGGCTGCTGGTGCCGCTGCCGGTGAGCAGCGCGGCCTTTTCCTCGATGGTAAGCTGAGCAAGGATCTCCTGAATCGTCATGGAACGTTTCCTCCGGAAAATGATTTGGCAGGACTAGAATCAAAGTCTGCGGATATGGAAGCCGCCGTCCGCGTTCAGCACGGTGCCGGTACCGAAATCGAGCAGTCCGCTCGCCGCCGCGGCCACACAGTCGGCCACGTCCTCGGGCCGGCCCATCCGCTTGATGGGCGTGACGCCGCCGGCGATCAGCTTCTCGTATTTCTCCTTGACGCCCGCGGTCATGTCGGTCGCGATGATGCCGGGACGGACCTCGAACACGGGGATGCCCTCCTCGGCCAGACGGTCGGCGAAGAGCAGCGTCACCATCGAGATGCCCGCCTTGGACATGCAGTACTCACCCCGGTTGGTGGAGGAGGTGTAGGCGGACATGGACGAGATGTTCACGATGCGGGGGCTGTAGTCGGGCAGCCCCGCGGCCTGAAATTCCATCATCAGGTTCGCGGCGGCCTGGCACATGAAGAAGGTGCCCTCCAGGTTGATGGAGAGGAGCCGCTCGACGGATTCGGGCGTGGTGCTCAGGATATCGGCGCGCACGAGCGGCGCGACGCCGGCGTTGTTGACGAGAAGGTCGAGCCGGCCTTCCTCGCGCACGCGTTCGAACATCGCGGCCCGGTCCTCGGGCACGGCGATGTTGCATTTCTGATAGACGGCCTCGATGCCGGCCTCCGCGAACGCCTCCATCAGGCCCGGCATGTCGCCTTGCTCCTTGGTTCCGCTCACGATGACCTTATAGCCCTCGCGGCCCAGCTTCATGGCGATGGCGTGGCCGATGCCCCGGGTGGAGCCGGTCACGACTGCGATTTTTTTCATATGGCGCCTCCGTTGGGATCAGACGTTCGAGACCATGTGCCGCACGTCCTTCTCGTTGTTCAGGACGTTCTCGCGGTACAGGGGCATGTAGACCTCGCTGTCGCGGATGACGCAGCCGGGGGTGGAGCCGCTGCGCATCAGCTCGGTGCACTTGGAGCAGGCGATGCAGACCCGCTTCGGGTCGAGGGCGCCCTTGGTCAGGATGTCCTTCGCGAAATCGGGGTAGGCGAAGCCCATGCGGCCGAAGCCGACCATGTCCGCGCGGCCGCTCTCGACGGTACCGGCGGCCAGGTTCGCGGCGTACTCCTTCATGTAGGAGACGGCGCTGGCGATGATCTTCATGTTCGGGACGGCGGCCTTGACCTGACCGATCAGGTCGTTCGCGCGCTCGACGCCCAGGAAGGGGGATTCGGGCGGCACGTAGGCGCCGTTCTGGTAGGGACGGTTCACGTGAGGATTGGCGTAGGGGTTGCCGATGGTGATGTCGATCAGCGGGATGCCCCACTCCTCGTTCATCTGGCGGACCAGACGGATGGGCTCCTCCATGTGCGGATGGATGCCGTCGCCGGGCGCGACGCCCCAGCCGTAGGGGAACTCGAAGCCGTCGTAGATGTTCATGCGGGAGGTGACCAGCATGTCCGAGGACACGGCCGCCTTCGCCGCCGCGATCGCGTTGCGGAAGAGGCGGGTGCGGTTCTCGTAGGGGCCGCCGTACTCGCCGGGACGGGTGTAGGCGGAGAGCAGCTCGCTCATCAGGTAGCGGTGGCAGGCCTTGATGTCGACGCCGTCGAAGCCCGCTTCCTCCGCGAGCGCCGCGGCCTCGCCGTATTTCTCCTCCAGCATCTTCAGGTAGTCGTCGGTGACGACCCGGGACGCGTCGAGGGGCTTGTTCTTCTCATACAGGGGGTTCAGATAGGCCACCAGGGGCGCGGCCACGCCGTCCGGCTTGGAGTAGCGGCCGGAGTGGGTCGCCTGCATGATGATGACCGGCTCGTAGCCGTTCTCCTTCATGCAGATCTCCTTCCAGGACGCGATCAGGCGCTTGTATTCGTCGAGATTGGCGCGGCTGATCATCATCTGGTGGGGATTGGCGCGGCGTTCGCGCACGATGGCCGTCGCCTCGAACCAGATGAGGCCGGGGCCGCCCGCCGCGACGCGCTCGTAGCGGCGCACCGCGAGAGGTCCGGGCGTGCCGTCTTCATGGGTGCCGTCGCAGCCCTCCATGGGCTGCATCGCGAGACGGTTCGGGATCGTCTTGCTTCCCACCGTCAGCGGCTGACGGAGGACCTCCATATTCTCGGAAAAAGGCATCGTGACGTCGTTCGCGACGAGATCCTTCTTCAGTTCTTCCAGCGTTGCATAGGGCCAGCCTTTGATCGCCATGTTGTTTCTCCTTTGTGTTCGTAAATCGGAACATAGTTATGTGGGTATTATATAGGCTTTTGGGGAAAAAGAAAAGGGGGAAAGAGAGGAAGGGCGGAGGAAGACTCCCCTTTGACCTCGGCCCCATCCTGTGATATAATCACCAACAAAATCCAACCCAAGCACGAGGTTCTCTTATGAAGAAATACAACGTCGGCATCGTCGGCGCCACCGGCATGGTGGGCCAGCGCTTCGTCACTCTGTTGGCAAATCATCCCTGGTTCCGGATCAGCGCCCTGATGGCCTCCGGCCGCAGCGCCGGCAAGACCTACGAGGAAGCCCTGGGCGGCCGCTGGGCCATGGAGACCCCGCTTCCCGCCGCTGTGAAGGACATGGTCGTGATGGACGCCGCCGACATCCCCGCCGTCGCCGAGCGGGTCGACTTCGTCTTCTGCGCGGTCAACCTGCCCAAGGAGGAGGTCCGCGCGCTCGAGGAGGCCTACGCGAAGGCCGAGATCCCCGTAATCAGCAACAATTCCGCCTGCCGCTGGGTCCCCGACGTGCCCATGATCATCCCCGAGCTGAATCCCGACCACTCCGCCGTGATCCCGGCCCAGCGCAAGCGCCTGGGCACCGAGCGCGGCTTCATCGCCGTGAAATCCAACTGCTCGATCCAGAGCTACGTGCCCGCGCTCACGCCCCTCAAGGAGCGCTACGGCCTCGAAAAGGTGCTCGCCTGCACCTATCAGGCGATCTCCGGCGCCGGCAAGACCTTCGAGCGCTGGCCCGAGATGGTCGACAACCTGATCCCCTACATCGGCGGCGAGGAAGAGAAGAGCGAGACCGAGCCCCTGAAGTGCTGGGGCCATGTCGAGAACGGCGCGATCGTAAACGCCACCGGCATCGCGATCACCAGCCAGTGCCTCCGCGTGCCCGTGACCAACGGCCACATGGCCGCCGTCTTCGCGAGCTTTCGCGAGAAGCCCGACCTGGACGAGATCAAGCGCATCTGGGCCGAATGGAAGACCCCCGCGAACGAGCTTGGGCTCCCCTCCGCGCCGCAGCAGTTCATCCACTACTTCGAAGATCCGTCCCGGCCTCAGACGGCCCTCGACCGCAACCTCGAGGGCGGCATGGCCATCAGCTGCGGCCGTCTCCGTCCCGACACCCAGTACGATCTGAAATTCGTCTGCCTCTCCCACAACACGCTGCGCGGCGCGGCCGGCGGCGCGGTCGAGATGGCGGAGCTCCTGGTCGCCCAGGGCTGGCTGTAAGATGGACGGGATCCGGCTCGGCACGTTCGGCAGCGGCGCCATCGTCCGGAGCATTCTGGACGCGGTGCGCGCGACCCCGGGGATCCGCCTCGAGGCGGTCTATTCCCGCAGCCCGGAGAAGGCGGAGCGGCTCGCGGCCGACTACGGCGCGGCCTCCGTCTATTCCGACATGGACGCCTTTTTGGCCGATCCCGCGGTGAATTTCGTCTACATCGCCACGCCGAACTCCCTCCACTTCGCGCAGGCGAAGCGGGCCCTTCTGGCCGGCAAAAACGTGATACTCGAAAAGCCCTTCTGCCCGTGCGCGGAGGAGGCGGCGGAGCTCGTCGCCCTCGCCCGGGAGAATGGGCTTTTTCTCGTGGACGCGACGCCCACGGCCTTCCTGCCGGGCCTCGGGATCCTGCGCCGCGAGCTCCCCGCCCTCGGCCGGATCCGCGCGGTCCAGGCCAATTACAGCCAGTACTCCAGCCGCCTGGCGCGCCTCGCGGCAGGCTTTCTCCCGCCCGTCTTCGACCCCGCCTTTTGCGGCGGCTGCCTGATGGACCTGGGCTACTACAACGTCTACCTGAACGCCGCCCTCTTCGGCCGCCCCCGCGCGGTGCGCTATGAGCCGCGGTACCTCAGCGAGAGCTTCTTCGCGGACGCAGGGAACGCTCCGGACGCCGCAAAACGCCCCCGCACCGCCGACATCGCCGGGACCCTCACCCTGGACTACGGCGATTTCACGAGCACGAACTTCGCCGCGAAAGACATCCCCGGCGTGAGCTTCTTCCAGATCTCCGGCGAATATGGCTCGCTCTACGTCGCGGGCGGCAGCAACGGCCTGAGCCGGATCTTCCGGATCACGAAGGAGGGGACGGTTGAGCTGACGGAGGATGGCGGGACTTCGGCCGCGGATGGCGCCTCGCCCGTCGAATGCATTGCGTCGGCCGCGGCCTGCGCCTGCGCCTCGCCCGTCTTCGCCGAGCCCTCGCCCGGGCGCTGGGCCGTCGAGATCCGGAACCTCGTCCCGCTTCTCCTCGCGGAGGACCGCGCGGCCCTCGACGAACGGCTCCGCGTCATGCTCGACACGGTCAGCATCCTCGAGGAAGCGGGAAAGTCCTCCGTCACCGAAAGGAAGGAACCGCCATGCCCCCAATGACACCCCCGCTTTGCTCGAGCGCCGCGATCCGGCGCCTCGGACCGATCCTCACGAAGGACGACATCCCCTACGACGCCGCCCTCGTCTTCAACGCCGGGGTCGTGAAGTACCGCGGGCGCTACGTCATGGTGTTCCGCAACGACTACGGCACTGACGAGACGGCCTACGCGGCCGGACGGCGCTTCGCCGGGACCTCGCTCGGCGTCGCGGAAAGCGAAAACGGCATCGACGGCTGGCGGGTGCGCGAGCTGCCGCTGGCCGACAGCCGGGACTTCGCCGGCACCGAAATCCGCCGCCTGTACGATCCGCGGATCACGGTCCTCGAGGGGCACCCCTACCTCTGCCTCGCGATGGACACCCGGCACGGACTGGTCGGCGTCATCGCCCGTGCGGCGGACGACTTCAGTTCGTTCGAAATCATCAGCCGGACCTCGCCCGACAACCGCAACATGGTCCTCTTCCCCGAGAAGATCGGCGGCCGCTACTTCCGGCTGGAGCGCCCGATGCCCGTTTATTCCCGCGAGGGCGGCCGCGACCGCTTCGACATCTGGTCGAGCGCCTCGCCCGACCTCCGCTACTGGGGCGAGAACTCGCTGGTGCTCGCCGTCGAGGACGTCCCCTTCGCGAACGACAAAATCGGTCCCGCCGCGCCGCCCATCCGCACGGACCGCGGCTGGCTCTGCCTCTTCCACGCGGTCGACCGCGACCCCGCGCGCGGCAAAAACGGCTGGGAGCAAAGCTGGACCAAGCGCTACACCGCCGGCCTCATGCTCCTCGACCCCGACGACCCAACGAAGGTCCTCGGCATGTCGAAGTTCCCGCTCCTCGCGCCCGAGCTCCCCTACGAGACCTCGGAGGGCTTCCGCCACGACGTGATCTTCCCCGGCGGCATGATCCTCGAGGACGACGGCGAGGTGAAAATCTACTACGGCGCCGCCGACACGGTCGAATGCCTCGCCACTGCGCAGCTGGAGGAGCTGCTCGCGCTTTGCACCGAGGTGAGATGAGGGATGACGGGAGATTCGGCGAGAGCGAATTCCCCGGGAACGAAAGGAGGAAAAATGAAACCCTGCATTTTCTTTCAGAGCGTGAGGCACCCCATCCGCATTTTCACAACCGATAGTGAACAAAAAAATGGTTTATTCGAGGAGCCGTGCTCCGGGAATAAACCATTTTTCATTTTCGGCTCTGCTCATTTCCCGTTTTCCAGAATGTCACAGGCTTTTCTCATGTATTCATCGATCAAAGCAAAAAGATCTTCGAAACTGTCGCCGATCTGATCGATATCGAAATACTGATACACATAACAGTAAGACCCGGCGACGCAGTAGGAATCGTACTGCTTGCCATTTCTCGGCTTCATCGTGGTTTTCCGTCCCCAAACCGTTCTGCTGCGACCAGCATCGAAGGACGCATCGAACCAGCTTCCCGCATAGTCGGCAAACGCTTTGTCCGTCGTCATTTTAGGTATATGGCCGTTCGCTTGAGACCCGAGGCGGAATTGATTTCCCTCAATCTGAATACCCAGCTCCCGATACGGCTCATCGACGCCCGGGCTATCCTGCGCATAGCGAATGTCGAAGATTGACTTTCCGTTGCTGAACCACTGTGAGATTCTCACCTTAAATCCTTCCGGCAAACGCAAGCAACTCGCGCGCTCCTGAACGAATTTCGCAAACTGCGCCAACTTGAGCTTCTTGAACACATCATCGATTCGCAATTCGCTCAGTTCCCGATCGTACTCCCAGCACAGCCTGTTCTCTTGCTTCTTTAGTTTATCCGCCAGAACCCGGTCGATGCAGCGGATGATTTGACAATACTCGGTGATTTGTGCCAGATGGCTCTGAATGACCGGCGCGCTGCTTTCCTGCGCGATGCGATAAATCCGACAGGCGAGCTCAGAATAATCGATGTAAGTCCACTGGCCTCCTTCGATTCCGGTCAGGTCGATCTGACAGTTTTTCCCAATCCCGGTCAGCACGCCGCCCGCGAACGGACTGTCATTCAGCTGCACTGAGTACCCTTTCAGCTGTTCCCTTGTCGGAATGGATTTGATCTTGTTCTCAATAACGAGATGCGACTTTTCGCCGTTCGTTTTTTCGAGCCATATCAAAAGGTCGCGGTGATGCTCTTCGCGGCACGGCCAGATCTGAGTACCGTTGGCATACTGACTCAAATCGAAATCCGGATAGAAAACCTTGATAAAGCTCTTGTCGTTCTCGAGCAGCCATCCCCAGACATTGGAATGAAACAGTTCCTTCGATCCCAGCGACATCTGATACATCAAGGAGTTTTTCAAAAAAAAGCACGCTTCGTCGAGATAGCGGTCGATCTCAAGCGTCATTTCAGGTTGATTTGTCATGGCTGATGTCCTTCCCCGGTTTTCTTCTGAATACGATAATATCTTTTCCGCAGAGCCGTGTCAATTGAACGCTGGGTCTTCAAGCTTGGCGGGCAGATACAGCCCAAAATAAGACACGTACGTCTCGAAGATTCTCAAAACCTCCCCGAGGACTGCAGCGATGACGGGTGATCGGCAATTTACGGCTTCAGCGGCGGTGAAATTGCTACAGTATTTTGGTTTTTTCAAAATACTGTAGCAGCCGGTCAGCCGACCAACCCGCCGCATTCATCACAACAAAACCGGCCGGAAGGAATCGTTCCTTCCGGCGGTTATTATTCACATTCTCCTCAGATCTCCGTCAAGAGATCCTTGATGTCCACCACGCGGTGCTCCTTGATGGAGAGGTTCGCGGCGGCGCCGATGATGATCGAGTAGGCGCCGTCGGAGGTGCCGGCGCAGAGGCCGAGCGGGTCGTCCTT
>JAZUHB010000072.1:0-7853 GCA_045641505.1 Bianqueaceae bacterium
AGCTCGTCATCGGAGATGAATTCGAGGCACTGCTCCAGGGTCAGCTGCTTGATGGGCGTGAGGCGGAGCGCTTCGTCCGCGGTGGCGGAACGGGTGTTGGTGACGTGCTTCTTTTTGCAGACGTTCACCACGATATCCTCGGCGCGGGAGCTTTCGCCCACGATCATGCCTTCATAGACGGGAGTGGCGGGCTCGATGAAGAGGTCGCCGCGCTCCTGGGCGTTGTAGAGACCGTAGGTGCAGGCCTCGCCGCCCTCGTAGGCGATCAGGGAGCCGCGGGTGCGGACCTGCATCCCGCCCTTGTAGGGCTTGTAGCTGTCGAAGATGTGGTTCAGGATCGCCGTGCCGCGGGTCTCGGTCATCAGCTGGGAACGGTAGCCGATCAGACCGCGGGAGGGGATGAGGAACTCCAGACGGCTCCAGCCGCCCTGGGTGGGCGTCATGTTGAGAAGCTCGGCCTTGCGGATGCCGGCGCCCTCGATGAGCGTGCCGGTGTATTCGTCGGGCAGGTCGACCACCATCATTTCGAAGGGCTCCCAGACCTGGCCGTCGATCACCTTGGTGATGACCTGGGGCTTGGAAACGCAGAACTCGTAGCCCTGACGGCGCATGTTCTCGACGAGAACGGAGAGATGGAGCTCGCCGCGGCCGGAAACGACGAAGGCATCGGGCGTATCGGTTTCCTCGACGCGGAGGGAGATGTTGGACTCGAGCTCGCGGAAGAGACGGTCGCGCAGATGGCGGGAGGTGACATAATCGCCCTCACGGCCGGCGAAGGGGCTCTTGTTGACCGAGAAGGTCATGGAAAGAACGGGCTCGTCGATCGCGGTGAAGGGCAGAGGCTCGATGTTCTGCGGGCAGCAGATGGTCTCGCCGATGTTGATGTCCTTGATGCCGCTGACGGCGACGATCTCGCCGACGCCCGCGTCCGTGATGGGCGCGCGGCCCAGCGCTTCGAACGCGTAGATGCTGGAAAGCTTGATGCTGGTGCCGGTGCCGTCCTTGCGGCAGATCACGGCGCTGTCGCCCGCGTGCAGAACGCCGCGGTCGATACGGCCGATGGCGATGCGGCCGGTGTAGGTATCGTAGTCGATGTTGGAGACCAGCATCTGGAAATCACCGTTCGGATCGCCGACAGGGGCGGGGATATGCTCGAGAATGGTATCGAACAGGGGCTTCATGTCAGTGCCTGGAACGTCGGGATCGAGAGACGCCCAGCCGTCGCGCGCAGAGGCGAAGACGACGGGGGAATCCAGCTGCTCGTCGGTGGCGCCCAGGTCGAGGAGAAGCTCCAGGACTTCTTCGACGACTTCCTTGGGACGCGCCATGGGACGGTCGACCTTGTTGATGACGATGATGGGCGTAAGCGCCAGATCGAGGGCCTTTTTCAGCACGAAACGGGTCTGGGGCATGCAGCCCTCGAAGGCATCGACCAGCAGCAGGACGCCGTTGGCCATCTTCAGACCGCGCTCCACCTCGCCGCCGAAATCGGCATGCCCGGGCGTGTCGATGACGTTGATTTTGACGCCCTTGTAGTGAAGGGAGGTGTTTTTCGCGAGAATGGTGATGCCGCGCTCGCGCTCCAGGTCGTTGGAGTCCATGACACGGTCCTCGACCTCCTGATTCTCACGGAAGATGCCGCTCTGGCGGAGCAGGGCGTCCACGAGGGTGGTCTTGCCGTGGTCGACGTGCGCGATGATCGCGATGTTGCGGATGTTGTTCTGATCCAGCATGAATGTTTGCCTCTTTTTTGAAAAATTAAACCGTTGGCCATTTTAACACGTTGCGCGGTCTGTTTCAATCATTTTTTCCGTGAGCGGAAAAATTCTTCGAAACCGACGATACTGTATAGAAAGGACTGTTCATCGGGAAAGGAGGATGGGGCATGCGGAAGCTGTATCTGCCGCCGAAATGGCTGAAGATTCTGGGGATCGCGGCGGCCGTGGGCGTGCTGGGGCTTATGTTTCTTCTGGCGCCCGGGCGGGGGACGGTACCTGAGGAAACGGTCTCCGAGAGCCGGGACGAGCCGCTCCTTCTCGCGGTGCATGTGAGCGGCGCGGTGGCGGAGCCGGATGTTCTCTATTATCTTCCGGAGGGCTCGCGTGTTGCCGACGCGCTCGAGGCCGCGGGCGGAGCGCTCCCGGAGGCGGATCTTTCGCGGCTCAATCTCGCGGCGCTTCTGCGGGACGGACAGAAGATCCAGGTCCCGCTCCGGGAGGAAGCCGGGGAGTCCGGACCGCTGAACCTCAACCTCGCGACGGCGGAAGAGCTGGAACGGCTTCCGGGGATCGGTGCGGCGCTTGCGGGGAGGATCGTCGCGTACCGTGAGAAGTACGGTCCCTTCGCGGAGGTGGAGGATCTGCTGAACGTGAGCGGAATAGGGGAGAAGCTCCTTGCGGCCATCGAGGATCAGATCTGTGTTTGAGAAAATCCGGGAGAGGATCCGCCGCCGGCCGCTCGTGAGCGTGACGCTCCTGTATTTGCTCCTTTGCGTTGTTTTTGCGGGGCTTGGCCCCGGCAATCCGGTTTCGGATCTGCTGTACAGGGCGAGGGCTTACGGCCTTGCAGGAACGGAGACCGCCTACGCCCGCGTGCTATCGTGCGAGGAAAAGAGCAAGGGGCTGTGGGCGGTGCTTCGCTTCGAGGCTGGGAGCCGTAAGGGACTCCGCGCGGAGGGTTATGTGCCGGAGTCTGTCCTTCCCGGGGACCTCGTCTATCTCGAATGCGAGCTCTCGCTGCCGGAGCCCGCGTCCAATCCGGGCCAGTTCGATGCGCGGCTCTATTACGCGATCCGCCGCACCTCCTTCCTTGCGGACATCTTGCGGATTCGGACCGTCGAGCGTCGGACTGGTATTCGCTCCCTGCTCTTCGGACTGAGACTCCGGCTCGAACAGGGAATAAGGGGCGCGCTTCCGGAACGGGAGGCGGGGGAGCTTTGTGCGATCCTTCTGGGCTCGAAGGGCGGTGTCGATCCCGATGCGAAGGAGCTGTTCCAGAAAACGGGGATCGCGCATCTGTTCGCGATCTCGGGCCTGCACGTCGGTGTCTTTTTCGAGAGCCTGTCCTTCCTCTTCGAAAAAATCCTCGGGAAAAGGTGCGGAAGCGCGGTGACGCTCGTGCTGCTCTGGCTTTACGTCGCAATGACCGGAGCCTCGGTCTCGGCGCTTCGGGCGGCCTTCATGCTGACGTTCCGGAAGGGAGCGGCGCTTCTCTATAAGGAAGAAGACCCTCTGGTGACGCTCGCCGAGAGCGCGCTGGCCATTCTTCTGATCCAGCCGCTCGAGATCCTCGACAGCGGCTTCCAGCTGTCCTTCCTGGCGCTGCTTGGCCTCCGGTATCTGCGACCCACCCTCGGGAAAGCGAAGCTTCTCCCGCGAAAATGGCGAGAGAAACTGCTGCCGTCGCTAGCGGCCACGCTTGCGACCTTCCCGCTTCAGCTCCGGTCCTTTTTCCGATTTTGCCCGTATTCCGTTCTGCTGAACCTTGCCGTCGTGCCGTTGATGAACATTTTGTTCCCTGTGGGAGCGCTCGGAGCGCTCACGGCGCAGTTCTGGCCCGGCGGGGGGAGGGTTCTGCTCGGTGCCTGCTGCTATCTGCTGCGCTTCTATGAAATTCTCGGCGAGCTGGTTCTTCGACTTCCGTTCAGCGTTCTGTACCCCGGCGCGCCGTCGCGTCTTCAGCTCGCGGCGTACTACGCGATCCTGCTGCTTTGGATCCTCTTTTGCCGGCTCCCGGAGAAGGAGAGGGAGAAGCGTCTTCGGCGCGAAGGGATCGTGTTGTTCGCGGCACTGTCTCTATGCCTTCTTCCGGATTCTCGGGACAAGGTCTGTTTTCTGAACGTCGGGCAGGGCGCCTGCGCGGTGCTCCGATGGAACCGGAACTGGTATCTGGTCGACGCAGGACCCTCGTGGGAAAGGGTCATCAAGCCGTATCTATTGCATGAAGGGGCCACGGAGATCCGGGGCGTCTTCCTTTCTCATCCGGACGAGGACCACCGCGCGGGTCTCGACGAGCTCCTGGCTGACGGAACCTTTTCGGTCGGGACGCTTTATCTCGCGGATACGCTCCGGCAGGACGGCGAGGCGAGGAGCAGGCTCGTCGGGCTTGCGGAAAACCGGGGCGTAAACGTGCGTTTCCTTCACGCGGGAGAAGGCCTTTCCGCCGGTCCGGAGCGCCTCACTTGCATTTCTCCCGCCAAAGGGTGTATATTTGAAAACGAAAATGACAGCTCACTGGTGCTGTATTGGGACTGCGGCGCGATGACCGTCCTCTTTCCTGGCGATCTCGAGGAGGCGGGGGAACGGGAGCTTCTGCGCCGGGGCGTTCCTGAGACGCTCGTGCTCGAGGCCGGGCATCACGGATCCTCGACCTCGTCGTCCGCGCCCTTTCTACGGGCTTTATCGCCAAGGCTTTGCGTCGTCAGCGCGAAGAAGAGCGTCTACGGTCATCCCCATGAGGAGACCCTGGACCGTCTCGCTTCGGTCGGTGCCCGCGTGCTTTGTACGGAGGCGGCCGGCGCCGTCACCCTTACGGGGGGACGAAGCTTTGTCATCCTCGAGCCATTCCTTTCGAAGGAGTTATTCCATGAGAGAATTGAAACGTCAGATCGATAACGGAACTCTCGGCAATCTCTATCTTTTCTACGGGGAAGAGCGCTATCTGATCAACATGTACGTGCAGAACGTCCGCCGCGCGCTTCTCAGCGAGGAGGACGAAATGATGAACCTATCGGTGATGGACGAGCCGAAGTCTGTCTCCGACATCGTGAGCACTCTGGAGACGCTTCCGTTCATGGCGGAGCGGCGTCTCGTCATCCTGAAGAACACCGGCGCCTTCGTGCCCGGCGATGACTGGACCGAGCTCGCGAAGGCCGTCGAGGGCCTGACCGACACCGTGGCCGTGTTCGTCGAGACGGAGGTCAACAAGACCTCGAAGATGTACAAGACCGTCGACCGCTGCGGCCGCGCCGTCGAGTTCGCCCGGCAGCCGGACAACGATCTGATCCGCTGGATCTCGCGTGAGGCGCAGAAGGACGGCAAGGAGCTTCCAGCCAACGTGGCGGCCTATTTCCTGGCCTTCGTCGGCAACGATATGACGAACATGCTCACGCAGTGGATGAAGCTCAGAAGCTACCTCTGCGAGCGGACTGCCGTCACCCGCGAGGACGTCGAGGCGGTCTGCACGCCGGACGTGAATGACAAGGTCTTCGACATCGTGAATGCAATCGCGGCGAAGAAGGCCGGCGCCGCGCTGACTGTTTACAACGAGATGCTTTCGCGCTCGACCAAGCCCCAGCAGGTCCTGGCGATGATCATCAATCAGTTCCGTTCGATGCTTCGAGCCGTCATCCTGACGAAGGAGGGCAAGAGCGTGTCGGAGGTCGCCGACGAGCTCGGCGTCCGGTCCGGCCGCGCGAGCTACCTGGTCAGCGAGGCTCGCTCCTTCGGCGAGGCCCGGCTCCGCGCCATCCTGGCCGATCTTCTCGAGACCGACGCGGCTTCGAAGAACGGCAACATCGACGCAAACGACGCCTGCATGCTGATCATCATGCGATATACGGAATGAAATGATACACGACAAAAAACGGTACCTTCGCGGGTACCGTTTTTTGCTGCAGAGAGATAAAACTCAATCGATATCTTTAAGCTTGAAAATCTGACGGCGGAACAGGATCAGGTTCATCGTAAGGAAGAAGAGAGCCAGGATGATGAGCGTGAGCACGGGCTGCTTGGGCGCCAGGGTGGCCAGAAGCATCAGCGGGAAGCCGAAGACGATGGCGGGCAGCTGCTGGTAGACGAGATTGTCGGCCGCGGGGGTCTCGAAGTTCTTGTCCAGCTCGCGGAGCAGGATGATGCCGGTGCTCGCTGTGCCGGTGAGCATGCCGAACATGACCATGAACTGTTCCTCCGCATATCCGGGGAAGAACTTCCGCGCGATCCAGCGGTTGTAGAAGTAGGTGGCAAGGAGGCCGACGACGCCGAGGATCAAGAGGATCAGCCAGTAGTGCTTCAGGGTCTCGATGCGGATGGCCGCGATGCCCGCGACGATCATCAGGTCGAAGAAGAAGCCGCTGATGCGCTTCATCAGGAAGGGATTGATGTATTCCTTCTGGATGACCTTCCTGCGCTTCAGGACGCCCAGGATCGCGTTGATGCCGGTGCCGACCAGCACGCCCATCAGGAAGTTGAAGCCGTAGAGGACGGAGCTGAAGCCGGGGATCAGCTTGGCGAGCAGATAGATGATCAGATAGCTGAGGAGATAGGTCGCGAACACGATGCCGAGCTGCAGCGTCATCTTGTCGATGCTGCCGTTCATCGGGATCTCGTCCGATTTCTGGGTGTCGTCGGAGGTGAATTTCTCCGCCATCTGTTCCTCGGAGATGATCAGACGGCCCTTCCTGCGGAGCAGGTTCAGATGCAGGACGCCGCCGACGGAGGCGCTGATGAAGCCCAGCGCGGCGACGGAAAGGCCGAAGCTCTTGCCTCCGGCGAACGCGTAATCCGCCTCGTAGATGGCGCCGTAGTTCATCGCCTGACCGGTGCCCTGGCCGTAGCCGAAGGGAAGCAGGATGCCGGCTGCCTTGAAGAAGGAGGGATCGACGAGCGCGGCCCAGATCAGCGTGATGCCGAGACCCAGGACGCCCTGGAGCAGGTAGGAGGCAACGGTGGTCACGCCGGTGTCGAAGATTTCGATGTAGCGCTTCTTCGGCATGCGTCCCACGTTCGGCTTGTAGACGGTGGCGATGAAGCCGAGCGCAAGGCTGTGATAGGTGATGATCTCGGCTGTGTTCGTGCCGTTGTTATTGAAGAAGGGAGTGTCGAGCAGGGAGTTTCCGGTGATCAGACGGTAGACGGCGGTGACGATCAGAATCAGAAGACCGCCCAGCACCGAGGTCGGGATCAGGGTCCTTGCCAGAAACGGAATGGATTTTTTCAGGAAATTGGCAGCCAGAAGGCTGAGCAGCAGCACGGCGACCAGATTGAGGGATCCCCATACCGCAAAATCCGAAAAGTTGTTCATCGAAATGTTCTCCTTTTCATATATGTTAACCCGCTGCCGGGTTCGGTTTTTTCCGCGCAGCTCGCGGATCGTCGCGGACAGGTACTGCGCAGATAAAGAAACTATACTAAAATGCGATGATCTTGGCAAGCAAAACTTTCGGAAAGTCGAGGTTCAGGGCTCCTTCTTCAGAAGCTTTTCGCTTTCGATCTCGGCGCCTGTCCGGACGATGCCGTTCCCGAAACGGTCGAAAAGGCTCAGAAGGCTTTTGTTGAGCTCGGTCTTTTTTTCGCTGAGGACCGGACCGTCGAGGCTCAGCTGCTCGGCCGGACTGTCGGTCAGCCGCGAGGTGGAGATGCCGACCAGGCGGACCGGGCGAGAGAAGCCGTCCCGGTGAAGGAGGGAGGAGGCGGCGGAGTAGAGGGTGTCGGCGTCGTTCGAAGGAGCGTCCAGCCGGATCGCGCGGGTATGCAGGGACAGATCGTTGTATTTGAGCTTGAGCGTGACGCTTCCGCACCAGCCGCCCCAGCGCTGCAGGTTCGTGGCAAGCTCGCGGGCAATCAGCCGCAGTGCGCTGTCCATTTCCTCGAAGCTCGTGAGATCGTACTGGAAGGTGATCTCACGCCCGTAGGATTTCTGCTCGTCGGGAACGGCCGGGACCTCACGCTCGTCGATTCCGCGGATCCGCTCGTAAAGCGCCGCGCCGCTTTCGCCGAAGACGCGGCGGAGGTCCTCCCGCTCCCAGGCGAGCGCGTCCTTCACCCGGACGATCCCGTAGCGCGAGAGCTCCTCGGCGGTCTTTTTGCCGATGCCGGGAATGATCCCGACGGAGCGCTCAGCGATGAGCTCCGTGA
>JAZUHB010000073.1:0-5759 GCA_045641505.1 Bianqueaceae bacterium
CGTGAGAAATTTCGGCTACAATCTGTGCGGCGTCGATTACCGGGAGATCCCCGAGCATAACATCCGGGACATCCTGGAGGACTGCCTGAACGCCTACAAGGCGATGCTTGAGCGCTACAAGCCGGCCGACATCTGCTTCATGGGCGATTCCGCGGGCGGCCATCTCGTGTTCGCGCTGAGCCATCTGCTGAAGGACGAGGGCCTTCCCCTGCCCGGCGGCATCGTCGCGCTCTCCCCTGTCATGCAGTTCGAGCGCTACGCCTACAGCTACTATGAGTGCTCCGGCAAGACCGACATGGGCATCACCTTCGGCATCAACGAGCGGGTCTACCCCTCCCTGAAGGGCGACCTCGACTACACGCACAAGTACGTTTCGCCCCTGGCCGGTGACTTCAGCGGCTTCCCGAGCGTCTACATCGACGCCTCCGACCGCGAGTCCCTCCGCGACGACGCGCGCATGGCCTTCGTCAAGCTGAAGGAAGCGGGCGCCGACGTCGAATACCACGAGCTCGAGGGCTTCTTCCACGACCAGGCGCCCCACGTGAAGGCCGGCTACGTCCGCCGGAAGCAGCATCCGCTGATCGTGAAGTTCCTGAACAAGGTGCTCGGCTGAGCGGGCGGAGGATTTCGGTTTGCCGATCTGAACCCGGGTTGCCGACCTGAACCCGGTTTGCCGATCTGAACCTGGGTTGCCGACCGTAAAAAAGCCCGCCGAAGAGGAATCATTCACCTCTCCGGCGCGTTTCTTGTGTTTGATGTATTTTGGCCTGCGCTTGCTGCTTTTTTGCCGAGTCGGCAGGCCCTGAAAGGGGGCGGAGTTGCAGGAAAGCGGGCGGTCGCCGCGGGGATCGCGGCCTTCGTCTCATTTTTGGGAGCACTTGTTCAAATTTTACGACAAATCGGTGAAAAAGCGGAAACTTGTCGTAAAGCAAAAAATTGCTTTTTCAAGATTTACGACAAATTTGGCAAAAGCGAGAAATCTGTCGTAAAGTTTACCTGTCTCGGCGGCTTGAGATGCGCCTTCAGCCGGTTATTTTCCGTCCCCGCCGCACATAATCCCGAAATGATGCATCCAATTTACGACAAAAACGCCAAGAACGACAAGTTTGACGTAAACCTCGAAAATGGCGCCCTTGCATTTACGTCAAATTCCTCGAAATTCATCGATTTGTCGTAAATTTTCCGTTTTGCACTCAAAAAATGAGACGAAGGCGCGGCGAATGCGCCGAAATGTGCAGGCGGGACAGAACCGCGGGGCAAAGCCCGGGCCCCAAAGGCCGCCGGGCCGCCGAGCAACCGAGCAGCCGCGCCGCCGCGCAACCGCGCCGCGGCGCCGCGGCCCCTGCGGGCCTTACCAGTCCTTGTACGCGTTCATCACGAGCCGGATCATCTCGTCGATGGAGAGGTCGAAATCCCGGAGCATCCACTCCGTCATGATGCCGACGCCCACCCACGCGCGGCAGGCGAAGCGGTAATAGTCGTTCCTGCTGACCTCGCCGGCCTCGTTCTTCGAGTTCGACTGGATGATCATCTTGGAGAACATGTCGAAATACCGCCCGGGGTTCGACAGATAGAACGCGCGGAAGAAGCGCTCGTTGCTCCGGACGACGGAAAAGTAGTAATACAGCGCCCTTTCCACCCCCTCGTAGCGCTCGATGCCGCCGTCGATCGCGGTGGTGGTCCACACGCTGTCCATCTTCTTCAGCAGGATCTCGTCGATGTCGGAGTAATTCCGGTAGAACGAATTCCGGCACACGCCGGCCTCCTCGACGATGTCCTTCACGGAGAGCTTCGAGGTCTCCCTCTTCTTATCGATGATCAGGACGCACAGCGCCTCGAAGATCATCGTGGAAACGTCCTTTTCCCGCTTGATATTCATTGCTTTTTTTTCGTCCCGAAACGCCCGAACGCCAGCGGGTAGACGCCCAGCAGCAGGAAGACCAGGATAGCGTAGCGCGCCGCCCGCACGATGAACGCCGGCAGCGTGCCGCTGTTGAGGAAGTCCGCGGAGAACGGCAGCTTCATCAGCTCGTTCAGGCCCAGATAGAGCCCCGCGCCGACGAGCGTGCGGAGGATCGCCGGCAGCGCCTTCTTCGTGCCCTCGAAGCGCACGAAGCGCTCCTCGAACAGGATGCCCAGGGTGCCGCCCAGGAGCATCCCGTAGCCCGAGAAATAATCGTTGGTCCGGGCGACGAAGAAGCCCGCCAGCCCCAGCACGTTCAGGATCAGAAGCGCCCGATTGCGCCCGACCGCCTTCTCCAGCAGACAAAACAGCCCGACGCACGCAAAGCCGATCGCCCACCCGACCAGCACGTCGGTCGGATAATGCACGCCCAGCGCAAAGCGCGACACGCCCACCAGCAGGGTCAGCACGACGCAGGCGGCCACCCACCCCGCACGCTTCGACCGCGCGGCCAGCGGCCCGTAGATCGCGGTGCAGTCCGCCGCGTGCCCGCTCGGGAACGCAAACTCCTGCGCCACGACGTCATAGATATCGCCCTCGCTGCTGACCGCCTTCAGGCACTTGATCCGCGGATCGACCATGTACGGCCGCAGCCGCTGCACCAGGCTCTTGACGAAGGGATTGACGCAGTTCACCAGCGACAGATACACCAGCAGCCGCTTCCCCAGTTCCTTGTCCAGGGCCCAGTAAAACAGCCCGATGATCCCGACCAGCACGAGCGCATCGCCGAACTCCGTGATGACGGCGGCGATCCCGACGACCCACTCCGGCATGAACTGCTGCAGAAAAATGATGAGTTGGTTTTCCCACTCGAACGCGAACGCATTGCCCATAGGAGGATCCTTTCTTTTGGAGGGAAATTACCGCAGGCGGGCATGACCGGCCTGCGCGCTTTTGTTTTCAGCGTAGCACAAGGGCGGCGGCAAGGCAAGGGGGAGACGGCCCTTCCCTCCGCGTCACTCCACCTCAAGGATATTGTATTTGTTTTTCCGGAGGAAGACGGCGTACGCAACGCCGGAAACGATACTGTCGAAGGCGTTGCCGAGGCCGAACATCAGCGCGATGCCGACGAGGGTCGGCGTCCAGACGCCGGTGAGATACAGGACGAAGAAGGTGCCGTAATACACCGAGTTCGTCACGACCGACTCGAACAGCATGTACGCCGTTTTGCCCCGGCCGTAAAATGTGCAGTCGAAGACGTTCTGAAATGCGTACAGGACGTAGAAGCCAAGCAGGAGCATGACCAGCCCGAACAGCTTGTCGGTGTCGGAATAGCCGAGAACATGGCGCATAAACGGCTTGTAGGCGGGAATGAGCAGGACCCACAGGAGGCACACGGCCGCGGTAACGGCGAAGTAGCCGAGCGAGTTTTTCCCGACGGCCTTTTCGTCCGCGGCGGTCTCCTGCTTGATCAGCTCGCCGAGCTGGGTAACCGGCAGCAGCAGCCAGCCCCAGATAAAATTGTTCGCTACCCAATAGGTGCCCTGCTCGCCGACCATGTTCACCATGCGCGAAACCATCAGCATATAGGCAAGATTGCGGACGAAGGATTCGAGCCCGGAGATCCCGCCGACCTTGGCGAAATCCTTTGCCCACGCGAAGGAAAACCGGCCCCTGCTGAAGACGCGGCAGCCCTGACCGTCGAGCAGGACGAGCGCCGAGGCAAGAAGCAGCGCGTTCACGAGGATATTGGAAACGCCGATGCCGTTTACGCCGAGCCTGAGCGAGCACGGCAGCTCGGACACCAGGAAAGTGTCCGAAACGAGGCAGAGAACGAGCCGGACGCCCGTCAGGATATACACGAGGAGGTCCTTCCCGAGGGAAATCAGGGCAACGGAGGCGAAGCTGAAGAGGATCCCGAAAATGTTGGCGATCCCCTCGATGCGGATGTACGCGGCGGATTCACGGATGATATCGGGCGAGGCGGCCATCGCCGCAAGCAGGGGCTCCGCAAAGACCATTATCACGGTCGACAGAAGTGTGTAGACGCTGAGCGAGATCAGGAGGCCGGTCTTCACGCGGTTGGTAAATTCCTGCTTGTCGGAGACGACCTTGCCCATGAAGAAGAACAGGGGCAGAATGATGGCCTCGTTCACGATCTCATAAATCAGATTGACCCAGCTGAGCTGGCCCGCGATCGAGTAGGCCCATTCGCCGGGCAGCTGCCCGAGGAAGAATGTGCGGACCGTCGTATAGACGGCGGGGCACAGCCCAAGCACGAGGAGCGCCGTATACAGCTGAAAGTTGATGTTTCGTAAAGATTTGAAAACCTTGCTCATGACCGCTCATCTCCGACTGACATAATTTTGCTTATTATACCACAAAAGCCGCTTCCCGCGACTCCCGCCCGGCCGCGCTTTTTCCGAATAAAAAAACACGGAAGCGCGGGCTTCCGTGTTCGTGTGAAGGCTTTTACTCGGCGAAGGTGACCGGGACATCGCGGGGGTTCAGCCCTCTCCGAGGATGACGGCGGCCCATTGCTCCTCCGTTCCGCGGGCTGAAGCGGTCCGAGAACGCCGCCGCCCGGACCTTAGTAGTTTTCCGCGTTCACCTCGAAGTAGGACTGAGGATGCAGGCAGGTGGGGCAGATCTCGGGGGCCTTCTCGCCGACGACGATGTGGCCGCAGTTGCGGCACTCCCAGATCTTGACCTCGCTCTTCGCGAAGACCTGGGCAGTCTCGACGTTCTTCAGCAGCGCGCGGTAGCGCTCCTCGTGATGCTTCTCGATCGCGGCGACCAGGCGGAAGCGGGCGGCCAGCTCGGGGAAGCCCTCCTCCTCGGCGGTCTTGGCGAAGCCCTCGTACATGTCGGTCCACTCGTAGTTCTCGCCGTCCGCTGCGGCGGCCAGATTCTCGGCGGTGCTGCCGATGCCGCCCAGCTCCTTGAACCAGAGCTTCGCGTGCTCCTTCTCGTTGTTCGCGGTCTTCTCGAAGAGCGCGGCGATCTGCTCGTAGCCCTCCTTCTTCGCCTTGGACGCGAAGTAGGTGTACTTGTTGCGCGCCTGCGACTCGCCCGCGAAGGCGGCCTCGAGGTTCTTTTCGGTCTGGGTTCCTGCGTACTTGTTTGCCATTTTCGGTTTCTCCTTTTTTTGTATTAGCTGTATTATTCCGGCGCCTTCAATGTCTCCGGCGGTGTCTTTTTTTGTTACCACCTGTTTTCCACGTACTCGCAGAACGCGTACATGTCGCGGATCTCGAGCACCGTGCCGTCGTCGAGGACCGCGCGGCCGCTCCAGAAGCCGTGGACCTGGTGGCTGTGCATCCGGAAGAGCAGCAGGTTCAGGTCCGAGTGATGGTCGAAGAAGGGCGTCATCGTGAAGTCGAAGCGGCCGTCCTCCGAGACGAAGTGCCAGGGGCGCTCGAAGCCGTCGGGCTTCGGGAACTCCTCGACGTCCACCGCGCCGAACTTGTGCGCGCGGCCGTCGTAGAAGAGGCAGGTCTCGGTGGCGTGGGCCTCGCTGCCGATGCCCCAGGTGATCTCGAAGCCGAAGCTGTGGCGGCGGCCCTCCGCGTCCGTGATCCGCGTGGAGCCGTTGCCCCAGTACCAGACCAGCCGGTAGGGCGTGCAGACGCGGCCCCAGTCGAGCACGCAGAACGTGTCGCATTTGTCGAAGCTGACGGTCTGCCCGCCGAACGCGACCGTGCCCTCGCACGGGAGGCAGTTCTGCTTCGTGGTCATGAAGTAGCGGTCCGGCCGGCCCTCGAAGGGCAGGACCGTGGTGATGTTCTCGCCGCCCTCGAAGTCGGATCGTAGCCATGCCGTTCTGTGAGCCAAGGAGTTGTCCTAATATGTTGTC
>JAZUHB010000074.1:0-13745 GCA_045641505.1 Bianqueaceae bacterium
GCCGGTGCGGAGATGCTCGGCGCCGTAATGCTTGATGACCTCCGTGCCGGAATAGGTGCGGTTCACGATGCAGTGACGGCCGGTCTGCTTCTCGAATTCACGGATGACCTCCTCGGGGAAGCCGTCCGGATAGGTCGGCAGCGGATCGGGCGAAATGAGGCCCGCGATCTCCCAATGGCCGATCGTGGTGTCCTTTCCCATGGAGCGCTCGAGGGCACGGCAGACCGCGGCCTTCATGTGTTCCGCTATCGGGAGATAATCGACGCCGGGGATGGAGCCGAGGCCCATTTCCAGCAGGTTCGGAACGTTGAATTTCGGGGACGCGCTGATGCTTTTCATCGTATCGGCACCCACGTCGCCGAAGCGGTCGGCGTCCGGAAGATATCCGACGCCGCAGCTGTCCAGTACGATCAGGAATACTCTTTTCATGGATGAACCTCTTACATTTTGTCGAGCTCGACTGCGGTGCGGAGTGCCAGCTCCATCATTTCGGTGAAGGAGGTCTGGCGTTCCTCGGCGGAAAGCTTCTCGCCGGTCAGGATCTGGTCGGAGATGGTGCACAGGGCCAGCGCGTTCTTGCGGGCGCGGGCCGCGTTCATGTAGAGGGCCGCGGCCTCCATCTCGATGGCCATCACGCCCATCTTGGACCAGAGACCGTTGGCCTTGAGGGCCTCGGGAAGATCGGCGTCGTCGCCGTAGAAGACGTCGCTGGAGAGAAGGTTGCCCACGTGGTAGCGGAGCTTCATATCCTCGGCGGTGTCCGCGCAGGCCTTCAGGATCTTGTAGCTCGCGATCGGCGCGAAGGTGCCGGGCAGATTGAAGGCAGAGGCGAAATTGGAATCGGTGCAGGCGCCTTCGCCGATGACGATGTCGCGGACGCGGATCTCGGGATGGATGGAGCCGGCGGAGCCGATGCGCATAATGTTCTCGACGCCGAAGAAGTTGAAGAGCTCGTAGCTGTAGATTCCCATGGAGGGCATGCCCATGCCGCTCGCCATGACGGAAACGGAAGTACCTTTATAGGTGCCGGTATAACCCTGGACGCCGCGGACGTCGTTGACGAGGCGGGCGTTTTCCAGAAAGGTCTGTGCGATGAAGCGGGAACGGAGAGGATCGCCGGGCATGAGGACGGTCTTTGCGAAATCCCCGGGTGCTGCGTTGATATGCGGAGTAGCCATGGTATGCTTTCCTTTCATTCGCGTTTTGGTTCGTTCATTATATCAAAGAAAGCGCGGGATTTCAATGCGGGGGAAAGATTATCTTGTGAATGGGTGCCCCATGTGGTATAATTCAGCAAATCATTATCTATATCTTGTGAAACGGAGAATGCCATGGAAAGGGAGCTTCGCATCGTTCCGGGGACCGCGGACGGCTTTGTCACGGCGCCTCCTTCGAAAAGCGTGAGTCACAGGGCGCTGATCCTGGCCTCTCTTTGCATGCCCGGAGCCCGGACAGAGCTCGAGGCACTTTCGGACTGCGACGACGTCCGCCGTACGGCAGAGGGGCTCCGCGCCTTAGGTGTTGCCGTGACGCGTCGGGGCTATGCCGTGACGGTTGGGTCCTTATCCGGCGCTGCGTCCGAAGCCGTCATCGACTGCGGCGAGTCCGCGTCCACGCTTCGTTTCCTGATCCCGTACGCGGCCTTTCTCGGCGTGAGGACGCTGTTTCGGGTGAGCCCCGGACTTCGCGTACGGCCTGTCCTCGAATTCGCGGATCTTCTCGGGAAAAGCTGCTCGCTTTCCTGGACGGAGGAGGGGCTGCTTCTTTGCGGGAAATGCCGGGAAACGGTGTTTCGTCCCTCGGGGAAGATCAGCTCGCAGTTTGCCAGCGGTCTTCTGATGGCCGCGCCGCTCGCGGGGAAAACCGTCCGTATCATTTGTCCTGAGAAATCGGTGTCGTTTCCTTATATCGAGCTTACTGCGCGGACGATGGAGCGCTTTGGCTTTGGGATCTCGCGTACGGCGGAAGGCTTCGAGGTGGAGCCTGACCGGCCCGCCGGACCCGCCCGTTTCCGCGTGGAGGGCGACTGGTCGCAGGCGGCGTTCTGGCTGTGCCTCGGCGCGCTGCGGGCCGAAAAAGGTCTCACGGTACGAGGTCTCGATCCCGCTTCCGCGCAGGGCGACCGGGAGATTCTGAAGATTCTCGCTTCTTCCGGTGCCGGGATCGAAACATCCGGAGATTCAGTCACGGTACGGAAGTGCTCTGAATGGCGTGAACAATGCCTCGATGTCAGTTACACGCCTGATTTGTTTCCGCTTCTCGCCGTTCTTGGCTCATTTTCAGGCCGATACTGGAGGTTCTACGGGCTTTCCGCGCTGCGTCACAAGGAAAGCGACCGCGTCGAGACCGTCGGAAAGGCACTTTCCGCACTGGGAGTAAAAATTGTCCCTGGAGAAAATGACGAGATTTTCGTCTGCGGGCGGAACGCGGACGCTTGCTGCGACGATATTTCCGGATGGGGAGATCACCGTATCGTCTTCGCGGAGACGCTTTTCTCTCTCGGAGCCGGAAAACCTATTTGCATTCATGAAGACGGCTGCACCCGGAAGTCATGGCCCTCGTTCGCGGACGAGCTTCGCGCGATGGGCCTGGCGGAGTGAGCCGCGGAAAGGAGACAGATGGCCGACGAATGGGGCGAAAGCCTGAAAATCCGTTTGTTCGGATCCTCTCACGCTGACTGTGTCGGTGCCGAGGTGTACGGTATTCCCGCCGGGCTCCGGTTTACCCGCGCGGAGCTTTCCCGCGAGATGAGCCGCCGCGCCCCGGGGAGCAGTCTGACCAGTCCTCGCCGTGAGCCGGACGAGGTCTTCTTCGACCTCGGCGTCTCGGAGGATGCTTCCGGAAACTGCGTCACGGACGGCGGCCGGCTGGTGCTCCGGATCCCGAACCGCGACGCGGATCTCCGTCCGTACGAGAAAATGTCCTATTACCGTCCCTCCCATGGGGATTATACTTACAGCGTGCGCTATCCAGACCGTCCGGATAACCGTCCCTCGGGCCGGATGACCGCGCCGCTCGTCGCGCTCGGCGTGGTGCTCGGTGCTTCGCTTCCCGTTTCGGTAGGTTCGCACATACTGCGGCTCGGTGATTTTACGGATGAGGCCTTCCCGCTCGAACCGGATGAAGCTCTTCTGTTTCGGCTCCGAGCCGAACGTTTCCCGGCAGTGGCGCAAGGCGGAAGTCGGGAAATCGAAAGGAGCATCGCGGCCGCGCGCGAACAGGGCGATTCTCTCGGCTGCATGCTCGAGACCTGCGTGACCGGACTTCCGGTCGGGCTCGGCGAGCCGTTCTTTCACAGCATCGAAAGCGTTGTCAGTTCGCTCCTGTACTCGATTCCAGGCGTAAAGGCCGTATCCTTCGGCGCGGGCGAAGAGCTCGCGCGGATGAAGGGCTCCGAGTCGAACGATCCGTTCATTTTGAAGGACGGTCAGATCCGGACCGCGTCGAACCGTTCCGGCGGGGTCCAGGGCGGTCTCTCGAACGGCATGCCGCTCCTGGTCCGCGTCACCTTCAAGCCGACGCCGTCGATCGCGCTTCCGCAGCGTACGGTCGGCTTCGACGGGCAGGAGACCGAGGTCCGCGTTTCCGGCCGGCACGATCCCTGCATCCTGGTCCGCGCGATCTCGGTCGTGGAGGCGTGCCTGCGCATCGCGCTCTTCGATCTGCGGCAAAGCTTTTCGGATGCCGCGAATCAGCCCGATTTGGCTCAAATAAGGGCCGAAATCAGCCGAAGCGATGACGAACTCGTCCGCGCGCTGAAACGCCGTTCTGAGGCCGTTTCGAAGGTCGGGGCGCTGAAGGCCGCGAAGGGTCTTCCCGTCCGCGACGAAGACCGCGAGGCACAGGAGACCGCGCGCATCCTCGATACCTATTTCCCTGACGCTCCGCAGGAGGACCGCGGGGACGTCCGCGAGCTCATGTCCATCCTATACAGGATGGCGCGCCGCGCTCAGGGTGAGCAGAAAGGAGACTCCGATGAAGACCGTTGATCTCTACACCGACGGCGCCTGCCGCGGCAATCCCGGCCCCGGCGGCTACGGCATCGTCCTTCGCTTCACCGATTCCTCCGGCGAGGTCCACGAGAAGCTGCTTTCCGCGGGCTTCGGCCTGACCACGAACAACCGGATGGAGCTTCTCGCCGCGATTGTCGGGCTCGAAAGCCTGAAGGAGCCTTGCTTCGTCAATCTCTTTTCCGATTCCCAGTATCTGGTCAACGCGCACAAGCTCGGCTGGCTGGACAAGTGGAAGGCCCTCGGCTGGTTCCGGGATAAGAAACGGAAGGAGCCTGTCAAGAACAGCGATCTCTGGATCCGTCTGGAAGAGGCTTCCGCGCCCCATTTCGTCCAGTATATCTGGGTGAAGGGGCACGAGAACAATACCTACAACAATCTCTGCGACAAGCTGGCGGTCGACGCCGCCCTCGACCGCGAGCACTATCTGGCTGAAAGCTTCCTCGAGGAAAGCGATCAGCTGAGCATGTAAGGAGGAACCCTCATGAAATGTCCTTTCTGCGGCAACATCGATACCCGTGTCATCGATTCCCGTCCCTCTGAGGACGGCAGCACCATCCGCCGCCGCCGTCTCTGCGAGGAATGCCAGAAGCGTTTCACCACCTACGAAAAGGTGGAGACCGTCCCGCTGATCGTCATCAAGCGCGACGAGACCCGCGAGGAGTTCGACCGCGAGAAGCTCGTGGAGCGGATCCTCCGCGCCTGCCACAAGCGCCCCGTTTCCATCAACGACATCGAGGGTCTGGTCGACAACATCGAGAACCGCGCCCTCAACAACTTCAACAAGGAAATCTCCAGCCGCGAGATCGGCGAGATGGTGATGGAAGGTCTGCGCGAGCTCGACGAGGTCGCGTATGTCCGCTTCGCGTCGGTCTACCGTCAGTTCACCGATATCGATACCTTCATGGAAGAGCTGGAAAAGATCAAGAAAGACAGTCTCAGAGCGAAAAGATAAATGAGTGCCCCGACTCCGGCCCAGCAGGCCATCATCGATTACGGCAAGGGAAACGTCCTCGTTTCCGCGGCAGCCGGTTCCGGTAAGACGACGGTCATGGTCGCGCGGATCCTCCGGATCATCACGGAGGAACACGTGCCCCTGAGCCGTCTTCTTGTCGTGACCTTTACGAACGCGGCCGCCGCCCACATGCGCGAAAAGATCTACGAGGGTCTGCAGAAAAAGGCCGAGGAGGCGCCGGACGATCCCTTCCTGCAGGAGCAGCTCCTGGCGGTTTCCTCCTGCAACGTCCAGACCATCCACTCCTTCTGTCTTTCGGTCGTGAAGGATTATCAAAGCCTGATTCCGGAACTTGAGCCGGGATTCAGGATCTGTGATCCGACCGAGGCCGTGCTGCTCAAGAAGGAGGCGCTCGACAAGGCGCTCGAAAACCTGTATCGCGATGCCGAGACCGACCCGGAGGCTAATCAGGGCTTTCTTCTCTTTTCCCGCAATTTCGGCGGGAAACGCGGCGACCGCGGCATCGAGGAGCTGATCCTCAAGGCCCACGAGGCTGCCTATACGACGGAAGAGCCCGAGGAATGGCTCGACCGGAGCGTTTCACGCTACGATCCTTCCCTGGCCTCCCGCTACGCGGACGACGTGAAGGGAGTGCTCCGCGAAAAGGTCCTGGAGGGTATATTCGATCTCGAGGCGGCGTTGTCGCTCTATCCCGAGCTCGTCCCCAAGGCGACGAAAACCGGGTTTTCAGCGCTCGATGAGACGCCGCTTACCGACAAGATCGATTTTCTTCGCGGTCTTCTGGCCGATTGGGACTCGCTCTCTCCGGACGACATCATGGATACGCTCGAAGGGCTCGACTGGGGCCGTTTCGCCCTCAAGGTCGAGGCCGGCGACGTTTATGAAGGGTTGAAAGCCGCGCGCAACCGCGCGAAAGAAAGACTGACCACGAAAACCGATTTCGATGAGCTCCGCCGTTTTCTCAAGCCGGACGCGGAGCTTGCCGTGAAGAATTACGAAATGATGCAGGGCCTGCGGAACGCGGTCCTTCGGCTCGAGGCGATCTACCGTGAGGCGAAGAACAGGCGCGCCCTGGTCGATTTCTCCGATTTCGAGCATTTCGCGCTGCGCATTCTGCTCACGCGCGACGAAGCCGGCCGGAGTGTTCCCTCCGAAGCGGCCGAGGCGTTTCAGCAGAGCTTCGATTACATTTTCATCGACGAATATCAGGACAGCAACCGCATCCAGGAGCTGATCCTTTCCGCGGTCTCGCGGCGGAACGAGAAGGGCGCGCCCTCGAATCTGTTCATGGTGGGCGACGTCAAGCAAAGCATTTACGGCTTCCGTCACGCCGCGCCCGATCTATTCAAAGAAAAAGAGAGCAGCTATCCCGACCGGGACGAGCCCGATTCTCCCGGCCGCAAATTTCTGCTCGCGAACAATTTCCGCAGCGAGGCGCCCATCCTCGACAGCGCGAACTATTTCTTTTCCTGTCTGATGAACGGCTCCGGCGAGAACATCGATTACGCCACGCAGCGTCTCGTCCTGCCGGAAGGCAAGCAGGAAGGCCCCTCCGTCGTGGAACTCGATCTGCTCGGGCAGGCCGACGCCGAGACCCAGGCCAGACATGTGGCGCTGAAGATCCGCGCGCTTTTGGACCAGGGCCTTACTGTGAACAATAAGAGCCGTGATCCGGAAGCCCCTCCGACCCGCCCGATGGAGCTCGGCGACGTGGTGCTTCTCCTCCATGACTCGAAGAAATTCGATATCTACCGGAAGGCTCTCGAAGAGGCGGGGCTCCGGACCGTCTGCGTAAGCAAGGCCAATTATTTTCAAAGCGAGGAGATCCTCGAGGTGAGGCGGATCCTGACGGTCATCGACAATCCCCGTCAGGATGTTCCGTTGGTTTCAGTGCTCCATTCCGCCGTCTTCGGTTTTACGGCTGAGGAGCTCGGCCGCGTCCGGCTCCGTTCCCTGCAGAGCGGTTTCTACGAGGCGGTCGGGCTTTGCGCTTCGGAAGACCGGGGAGAACTCGGCGGAAAATGCCGTTCCTTCCTCGAAACGCTCCGTTCCTGGCGAGAGGCCGCCCTTCATCTGGGTGTCCACGATCTTTTGTGGAAGGTCTTCCTCGAATCGAAAATCTATTTCACTGCCGCGGAGGACCCGAACGGAGGAGAGCAGCGCCGCGCCTATCTCGACCGCCTGCTCGACATCGCGATCCGCTTCGAAAACTCCAGCCTGAGCGGCCTGTATCAGTTCCTGAAATACCTGGAGCAGATCGAGAAGTTCGATGAGGAAAGCGGCGAGATCTCCGTTTCCGGCGGCGAGGAAAACGCTGTCCGGATAATGACCATCCACAAGAGCAAGGGTCTCGAATTTCCCTGCGTCTTCCTGCCTGAGCTGGAAAAGCCCTTCAACACGAACGACGAGCGTCAGCCCCTCCTGTTCGACCGAAACAGCGGCATCGGCACGAAGATCTTCGCGAAAAAGAAGGCGCAGCAGCACGATACGCTGGAGCGCTACATGATGCTTCGCGCGATGCACCGCCGTTCCCTCGCGGAGGAAATGCGCGTTCTGTACGTCGCGATGACCCGCGCGGAGAACCATCTGTTTCTTTCCGGCAGCCTGAGTTCCTCGAAAGCCTATTACGGGTCGCCCGAAGCCCTGTATTTCGACGCGTCCTACGGCGGGGGAGCCCTGCCCGACGAGATCCTCTACCGTGAAAAGGATTACCTGAGCTGGCTGCTTCGCGCCCTTTCCCTTCAGGCCTCGAAGAACGTCCCGCATCCCTTCCTTACGGTGGAATCGGTCGATTCCGCGGCGGAAGCGGAGGAGTGGGCTGCGCTTTCCCCCGCCGGGGGAACGTCGCAGCCGGACGCGTCCGGCTCTTCGGAATCTGACAACGCCGACCCCGGCGCCTCCTTCGGCTGGAGTTATCCTTTTGCCGCGGAGGGCGCGCTGAAGGCCCGGTATTCCGTGTCCGAAATCAAAAAAGACGCTTACAGCGAAGAAGAACGGGAGGAAGAAGCCCGTACGGAAACGCTGATTCCTCTCGGGGACCTTGCGGACGAAGATCCCGCGGAGACGCCCGAAAGCAAGGAAGCCGCTGCGGAGCGCAAGGCGATGGGCGCCCGGAAGGGTACCGTGATGCACGCGTTCCTTGCGGTCGCCGACTGGTCGCGCGTCCGGAGCGAGAGCGAATTCGACGCGGAGCTGGAGCGGCTTCGCGGCATGGAGCTGTTTTCGGACGATGACGCGGAGCTTCTCAAAAAGTACCGACGCGAGCTTCTCACGTTCGGCTCCTCCGAGCTTTGCGCCAGGATGCTCCGCTCCCCGAAGGTCTGGAAGGAACAGCCTTTCATTTTGTCCCTGACTGCCGCGGAGATGAAGGAACTCGCGCCCGAATGGTTCCCGCTGGGAGCAGGTGCCGAGTGCTCGCCCGACGCCCGCCTGATGGTGCAGGGCATCATCGATCTGTTCTTCGAGGAGGACGGGGAACTCGTCCTTGCCGATTACAAGACCGACCGGAATCTCGACGGCAACGCGCTCGGCATGTACGGTCTGCAGCTAAAGCTCTACCAGCTCGCGCTGGAGCGGATTCTGCACCGGAACGTCCGTGAAAAGCTTCTCTACGCGACGCGGACGGGCAAGGAGATTTACATCTGATCATGGAATTCACACAGGAACAGCTGGCCGCGATCCGACACGAAAAGGGGCCTGCTCTCGTGACCGCGGGACCCGGCGCGGGCAAGACCGCGGTGCTTACGGAGCGGGTGAGACGCCTCCTGGAGGACGATCCGAAGGGCAGGGTACTCGTGATCAGTTTCACGGTTTCGGCCAGTCTGGAGCTCGAAAAACGCCTGTTTGGGAACGGAAATGCGCCAGAAGGCGTGTTCATCGGAACATTTCATTCGTTCTTTCTGCGGATGCTTCGCGTGACCGGAATCCTTGACGGAGTGAAGCTCGTCCGGCGGGAGGATGCACTCTCGGCCCTCGAAGAGTACTTCGAAAAACTCGGGCCGAACGCGGCGGAAGAGGCCGAACAATGGCTGGACGATTACGACCGTGCACGTAATAAGGGCAGGACCTTCGAGGGTCCTGCCTTTTCTTGTGAAGGAGGGACAGAAGCTTGCGATCCGGAAGCCCGGACCGTCTACGAACGGTACAAAGCAGAAAACGGATTAATCGATTATGAGGACATGCAGACGCTCCTTCTTCGTCATCTGCGGGAGAAGCCGGCTCTGGCTGACTATTGCGCGGGACTTTATGAATATGTTCTCGTCGACGAGTTCCAGGATGTAAACCCGGTCCAGTTCGAGCTGCTCCGGTATTTTCTTGGCCCTTCGCGGAATCTCTTCGCGGTCGGCGACGAGGATCAGGCGATCTACGCCTTCCGCGGCTCGGACCCAACCCTCACGGTTCGCTTCGAGGAGTTCTTTCCCGGAAGCGCACATTACACGCTCTACCGGAATTTCCGTTCGGGCAGCGAGATCGTGGACGCTTCGTCCGCCTTCATCGCGCATAACCTTGCCCGCTATCCCAAGGAGCTCATTTCGGACCGGGGGCCGGGCTCGAAGATTCGCTTTGTTTTGTGCCGCAGGCCCGCCGGAGAACAGGAGCGGCTGCGGGATACGCTCCTCGAATGGCACGCGAAGGGCTGTCCCTACGAGGAGATTGCGGTCCTGTACCGGACTCATTCGCAGAACCGGGCGGTCGCGGCGGCCCTCGCCCAGGCCGGGATCCCGTTCCGAAGTCCCGAAAAGGAGGGTGTGCCCGCGGATCACAAGGTTGTGAAGCTGCTCGAATCTTTTATCCTCACAGCAAACGGAATCGCGGATCCGGACGCCTTCGAAACCGTCTGCCGGTATTTCGCTGTGCCGGATCATCTGATTCGTGAGGCGCTTCGTAACCCAGACGGAGCGGTGTACGCTCTCGCGAATCTCCCGGCACTTACCCTCGCGGAACGCGAAAAGACGGAGGAGACGGTGGGTCTGCTCCAGCAAATCGCCGGAAAGCCGCTTCCGGAGGCCCTTCGGCATCTCTGGCATTTCGGCGGCGTGGCGGACTACGCGGAACGCTTCCGGCAGGAACGTCACCTCGATACGGATAGTCAGAACCGCCTTTTCACCCACGTATTCCGCATCGCGGAGGAGGCCGCGGACGCGGATGAATGGTCCGGGCTTCTCCGCCGTCCCTTCGGAGGAGGCGTCACGCTCTCCACGGTTCACGCGGCAAAGGGGCTCGAATACAGGAAGGTATGGGTGGAGGGCGTCTGCAAGGGCATCTTTCCGCACCCGCGCTCGGTTTCGGAGGACGGTCTCGAGGAGGAACGCCGCATCCTGTACGTCGCGATGACGCGGGCACGCGACGAACTTTGCGTCTCCGGCTACGCCCTCGGCCGCGTGAACCGCTCGGCCTTCTGGGAGGAGCTCTGTTAAGGCTTCTTCGAAGCCGTCCGGCTCAGCGTTTTTCCTTTACTTATGCGGCAAAGAGTGATAAAATAACTCTAATCTTTATATACAGAGGTAATAACTCATGAATACCGAAATCCTGGACGTACTGGAAAAGAACAGCCGCCTCACGAACGCGGACCTTGCGGTCCTTCTCGGCGAGCCCGAAAGCGAGATCGCGGCCGAGATCAGCCAGATGGAAAAAGAGAAGATCATCTGCGGCTATCACACGCTGATCAACTGGGACAAAACGAACACCGACCGCGTCACCGCGCTGATCGAGGTCAAGGTGACTCCTCAGCGCGACCAGGGCTTCGACGCCATCGCGGAGCGCATCTACAACTTCCGCGAGGTCTCCAGCGTCTACCTGATGAGCGGCGCCTTCGATCTGACCGTCATCGTCGAGGGCAAGACCATGAAAGAGGTCGCGCTTTTCGTCGGTCAGCGTCTGGCCGTGCTCGACACGGTCCTCAGCACCGCGACCCATTTCATCATGAAAAAGTACAAGGATCACGGCTTTATCATGGAACAGGAAAAGAATGACGAAAGGATGATCGTGTCGCCGTGAGGGATTTCATCAATTCTACGATCCGGTCGATCAAGCCCTCCGGGATCCGCAAGTTCTTCGACATCGCCGCCGAGATGGACGACGTGATCTCTCTGGGCGTCGGCGAACCGGACTTCGAAACGCCCTGGAACGTCCGCGAAACGGCCATCTATACCCTCGAGCAGGGGCGGACGAAGTATACGGCGAACGCCGGCCTCAAGGAGCTGCGCATCGCGATCGCGGAGTACACCGCCCGAAAATACGGCCTTTCCTACGATCCGCTGAAGCAGGTACTGGTTACGGTCGGCGGCAGCGAGGCCATCGACCTGGCCTTCCGCTGCATCCTGGAGCCGGGCGACGAGGTGCTTCTGCCCACGCCTTCTTACGTGGCCTACGCGCCCTGCGCGCAGATGGCCGGCGCTGTCGTGCGCGACATCCCGCTGCAGGCAAAGAACGATTTCAAGCTGACCGTCGCGGACCTGGAAAAGGTCTGGACACCCGCCGCCAAGATCCTCGTGCTGCCGTTCCCGAACAATCCGACCGGCGCCGTCATGACGGAGGAGGACCTTGCTCCCATCCGCGATTTCGTAATCGATAAAGACCTGTTCGTCGTCTCCGACGAGATCTACGCCGAGCTCAACTACGGCGCGGTTCCTCACGTTTCGCCCGCGCGTCTGGCCGGGATGCAGGAACGTACCGTCGTCATCAACGGCTTTTCCAAGGCTTTCTCGATGACCGGCTGGCGTCTCGGCTACGCGATGGGACCCAAGGAGATCATCGCCCAGATGACCAAGCTCCATCAGTTCGCGATCATGTGCGCACCCACCACCAGCCAGCTGGCCGCCGTGGAAGCGCTGAAAAACTGCGACGATGACGTAGAGGCCATGCGGAAGGAATACCACCGCCGTCTCCGCTATATTCTCGACCGTTTCGCGAAGATGGGGATCGACTGTCCGAAGCCCGAAGGCGCTTTCTACGTCTTCCCGTACATCGGCAAATTCGGTCTGAGCTCCGACGAGTTCTGCGAGCGGCTCCTGTACGGCGAGCACGTCGCGGTCGTGCCCGGCAACGCGTTCGGCGAGGCCGGCGAGGGCCACGTCCGCATCAGCTACGCCTACAGTCTCGAAAAGCTGAAGCTCGCGCTGGACCGGATCGAGCACTTCATTTCCACGCTATGAACATCGTGCTGCTCGAGCCGGAGATCCCGCAGAACACCGGCAACATCGCCCGCACCTGCGCCTGCACCGGCAGCTCCCTGCATCTCATCGAGCCTCTCGGCTTCTCGCTGAACGAAAAGTACGTAAAGCGGAGCGGGATGGATTACTGGGATCAGGTAGACCTGCACCGGTACGACTGCTATGCGGATTTCCTCGAACGAAATCCTGACGCCCGCATCTGGTACGCCACGACGAAGGGCAAGATCCTCTATACCGAGGCGGATTTCCGTCCCGACGATTTTCTGATGTTCGGCAAGGAATCCGCCGGCATCCCGGAGGAAATCCTCGCGAAGCACCGCGACCGCTGCATCCGCATCCCGATGGGGAGCGGCTTCCGCTCGCTGAATCTCGCCAATTCGGCCGCCATCGTGCTCTACGAGGCCCTCAGGCACTTCGGCTTCGAGGGGCTCGAGCTCGAGGGCGAGCTGCACCGTCTGCATTACGAATAAACACAAGAAAGGAGGCGTCCCGTGACGAAAGAAAACTTCGAATGGAATCAGTATCCCGTTGAACCGGCCGTACCCGAGGAGATCCGCGAAAAGAATCTCCGCCGGCTCGAATATGACAAAATCTGCGCCATGCTGAAGGACCGGGCCGTTTCCGAACCCGGAAAAGAGAAGGCGGGAAATCTCCGCCCGCTCGGCACGCTCTACGAGGCAAAGCTTGCGCTCGAGGAGACGGCCGAAGCGCTGAAATACCTGAATATCAAGTCGGCTCCGCCGCTTTCCGGCCTCTGCGATATCCGCGGAGCCGTAGAGCGCGCCGCCGTTTCCGCCGTCCTCATCCCCAAGGAACTGCTGCAGGTCGCCCGCGTGATCTCGGCCATCCGCCAGATGAAGGATTACGGCAAATGGGAGCGCACGGAGGAGGGCGAGTACGCGGAGGAGTTCCCCCGTCTTTCCCCGTATTTCACTGCGCTGAATCCGCCGGATTCCGTCGAGCATGAGATCCGTCGCTGCATCCTCGGCGAGGACGAGATCTCGGACAACGCGTCGGTTAAGCTCGGCGCGATCCGCCGCGAAATCCTCCAGAAACAGGAGAAGATCCGGACGGAGCTGCAGAAGATGATCCACTCGCAGTCCGGCTCCCAGATGCTGCAGGACCCCGTCGTCACCGTCAAGAACGGCCGCTTCTGCCTTCCGGTCAAATCCGAATACCGCGGCAGCTTCTCCGGCATGATCCACGACCAGTCCGGCTCCGGCTCGACTCTGTTCATCGAGCCGATGGCCGTGGTCGATCTGAACAACAAGATTACCGAGCTCTACGCCGCGGAGGAGGCTGAGATCGAGCGGATTCTGATCGAGCTCTCCGGCCGCGTCGCGCACTGTGCCACCGAGCTTACGGCGGATTATTCGATCCTCGTTACCCTCGATTTCATCTTTGCGAAGGCCAAGCTCGCAAGCGTCATGAACGCCTCCTGCCCCGAGCTCAGCGAGCAGGGGCCGATCCGCCTTCCGAAGGCGCGGCACCCCCTGATTCCCGAGAAGCAGGTCGTCCCGATCACCGTCTATCTCGGCGAGGGCTTCACGACCCTCGTGATCACCGGCCCCAATACCGGCGGTAAGA
>JAZUHB010000075.1:0-2731 GCA_045641505.1 Bianqueaceae bacterium
ATGGCTACGATCCGACTTAAGCTCGTCAGTGACGCGGCCGCGCCTCCCATGGCCACCGTGAAGGTCGGCGCGGGCGAAAGCGAGCACGCGCTCGGCGGCGAGACCGTCCTCTTCCGTCACGAGAAGACCTTCGTCAACCGCAATCTCTACGGCATCAACGTCTGCACCGGTCCCTGCGGCGCGCGCAAGCTCGCGGAGGTCGGCAAGGTCGACTATGAGCGCATCGGCGAGCGCATGCACGTCGAGGTGCTGAACCTGGTCGACAAGGGCGACCGCGACGGCTATCTCCGCCTCGTCGGCGAGGTCCTCGAGGGCGACCGCGTGATCATCCTCGACACGAAGGACCTCGGCACCGCCCGCGCGGCGCTCGAGATCTGCGCGGCGAAGAAGCCCGTGCTGAACGCCGCCACCCCCGAAAACTATGAGGCGGCCGCCGCTCTCGCGAAGGAGTTCGGCGTCGTCCTCGGCGTCTCCGCGCCCACGCTGGACGAGCTCTACGACACCGTCGTCGCCATCGAGAAGCTCGATTACAAGAACCTAATCCTGGACGTGACCGGCTCCTCCGTCAAGGAAGCCTTCGCGAACGCCGTGCAGCTCCGCCGCGCCGCCCTCAAGGACGGTGACCGTAGCGCCGGCTATCCCTCGATCGTGAACGTCTGCCGCCTGGCCAAGGGCGACATGAACATGCAGACGGCCCTCGCCTCGCTGTTCACCCTGAAATACGGCAGCATCATCCTGATGGAGAACATCAGCTACGCCGAGGCGCTTCCGCTCTACGGTCTGCGCCAGAACATCTTCACCGACCCGCAGAAGCCCATGCGTGTCGCGCCCGGCATCTACCCGCTGAACGGCGCCGACGCGAACAGCCCCTGCGTCACCACCGTCGACTTCGCGCTGACCTACTTCCTGGTGAGCGGCGAGCTGGAGCGCTCCGGCGTCCCCGTGAACCTGCTGATCTCCGACGCGGGCGGCTACTCCGTGCTGACCGCCTGGGCCGCCGGCAAATTCAGCGCCGGCTCCATCGCCCGCTTCATCCAGGAGCAGGGCATCGAGGAGAAGATCGCGAACCGCACTTTGATCATCCCCGGCAAGGTCGCCGTCCTGAAGGGCGAGCTGGAGGAACGCCTCCCCGGCTGGAAGATCGTCGTCGGCACTACCGAGGCAACGTCCCTCGTGAAATTCATGAAAGATTATCAGTAAAGGAGCAACACAATGGGTAAATTCATCGTCATCGGCGAGCGCATCCACTGCATCTCGCCCGTGATCAAGAAGGCCATGGAAGAGCGCGACCCCGCGCCGATCCTGAAGCGGGCCCGCGCGCAGGTCGCGGCCGGCGCCACCTACCTGGACGTGAACATCGGCCCCGCCGAGAAGGACGGGGAAGAGCTGATGGCCTGGGCCGTCACCACGATCCAGCAGGAGCTCGGCAATGTCCCCCTGTGCCTGGACACCGCGAACCGGAAGGCCCTGGAAGCGGGCCTCAAGGTCTACAACCGCACCAACGGCAAGCCCATCATCAACTCGGCTGACGCGGGCGACCGCATCGGCAACATCGACCTGGCGGCCGAGAACGACGCGATCTGCATCGCCCTCTGCGCGAAGGCCGGCGTCCCCTCCGACAACGACGAGCGCATGCTCTACTGCCAGGAGATGCTCGAGCACGCGATGGAGCTCGGCATGGACCCCGAGGACCTCTGGTTCGACCCGCTGTTCCTGGTGATCAAGGGCATGCAGGACAAGCAGATGGACGTGCTGCAGTTCATCCGCGACCTCTCCGACATGGGCTTCAAGTCCACCGGCGGCCTCTCCAACGTGTCCAACAGCACCGCGAAGGAGATCCGTCCCATCCTGGACTCCACCACCGTCGCGATGGCCATGTACTGCGGCCTTACCTCCGCGATCGCGAACCCCTGCGACCAGCGCCTGATGGAGACCATCAAGGCCGCGGACATCATCCGGAACAATACGCTGTACGCGGATGCGATTTTCCAGCAGTAAAAAGTAATAATGAATAACGGGCGCGCGGGGCGCGGCAATAACGGCGCAGCCGCGTTATTCGGCCTTCGGCCCGTTATTCGGCCCACCGGGCCGCGTTATTAAGGGCCTCGTCCCGTTTCGTTCCACAAGAAACACAAGAAAGGAAACAAGATTCATGAGTGTTCTGACCGATCTGATCTACGGCGGTTCCAATGCCGTCGCCGGCCTTACCGAAGGCGCTGTCAATGCCGCGATCGAAAAGTACGGCGCGGACAAGAAAGCTGCGTTCCCCGGCACTGCCTACTTCTGCCCCACCATCTACGCCGCCACCGGCGTGAAGGTCCAGACGCTGGGCGACCTGCCTGCCTGCGTGGGCGTGCTGAAATCGCTCATCACCAATGAGGAAGACCTGGGCCAGGCGCTGAACGCCGGTCTCGCCACCGCCGTCGGCGCGGAGATTCTCGAGCTCCTCAAGTACGTGGAGAACGAAGAGCCCTACGCGAACGAGAGCGGCATCGGCTTCGTGCCGGATCCCGTCATCCGCAGCCTCGGCGTGCCGCTGGTCACGGGCGATATTCCCGGCGTGGCCGTTGTGCTTGGTAAGGCCGACAATGCCGCTGACGTGGCGGCCGTTGTCAAGGATTATCAGTCCAAGGGCATCATGACGTTCATGGTGGGCGGCGTCATCGAGCAGTGCGCCGAAGCCGGCGTCAAGATGGGCCTTGAGTTCCGTGTCATCCCGCTTGGCCATGAC
>JAZUHB010000076.1:0-7717 GCA_045641505.1 Bianqueaceae bacterium
CCTCGCGGACGGTGCCCGCGCCGCGGACGTCCTCATCGGTGATGGAGGTTAGCTCGGTGATGCGCTCCGGAATCGGGATCTCCGGATCGATGAAGCGGCTGAAGCGGTCGGTCACGGCGCCGTTTTCGAACTTCACGGCACCGATCTCGATGATCTTGTCCGCGCGGTGATCGAAGCCCGTGGTCTCCAGGTCGAAGACGACGTAGCGGTCGGTGAAGCCCTGGCCGCGGCTGCGGGTCACGGCGGTCTTCAGATCATCGACCAGATAGGCCTCCATGCCGTAGATCGCCTTCATGCTGCCGCCGGCCTTCTTGATGGCCTTGACGGTGTCCATCGCCTCCGGGAAGCCCTGCACGACACCGTGGTCGGTGAGGGCCACGGCGGGGCTCCCCCAGCGGTACGCCTGGTTCACCAGGTCGGCGGGGGTCACCACCGCGTCCATTTCGGAGACGGTCGTATGGGCATGGAGCTCGACGCGCTTGCGGGGCGCGCCGTCCTTGCGTTCGTGCTTCAGATAGGCCTTGTAGGGGCTGATCGCCTTGGCCTCGAGCGTCAGCTCATGGGTGAAGGAGTCCTCCTCCACCACGCCCCGGACGAGCAGCTGCTTGCCGTTCTTCCACAGGGGCGATTTGGTCTCCACGGTCTCCGGCGAGACGAAGGCCTTCACCGTGATGGAGGCGCTGTAGTCGGTCAGCTGGACGGTGAGCAGCACGCGGCCGCCCCGAAGCTCCTTCGTCTCGGTCTCGAGCACGTCGCCGCGGACCGCCACGCTTCCCTGGCCCTCGCTCTTCAGGGCCTCCTCGATCGTAATCACGCTGTCCGCCGAGAACGGCCGGCCGAGGATCATGTCCTCGAGGGCCTTTTTCTTCTCGGGATCCACGTAGAGATCCTCGCCGCAGACCGTGATGGAATTGCACATGAGCACGAGGTCCTGGACGTAGCTGTCCATCTCGAGCGAGCCCTTGACCAGCAGGGTCCTGCCCTTGACCAGCTCCTTCTCCATCTTCTGATGGAAGGTCTTGAGGACCACGAAGGCCTTGCAGGACACCTCGGCGCTGTAATTGGTGAGACGGAAGGTGAGGAGCGCCTTGTCGCCCTTGACCTCCCGGTATTCGAACGAGGACAGAATGCCGCGGATGACGATGCCGCGCTTCTCCTCGTCGCAGGCTTCGAGCGCGGTCTCGCGGCCGGAGATCGGCTTGCCGCAAAGCAGCTTGTTATGGGGCTTCTTGGGCTTGTCGGGGGTCTCCTGCTCCTCCTCCGGCTCCTCTTCCTCGGGATCGCCCAGGACCTCGAGGCCGGTCTCCGCGGGCGGCTCCGGAGACGCCGGAACGGGCGCCGGAACGGTCTCGTCGGGATACTCGCGGTACGTCACGTTCGCGGGCGGCTCCTCCGGCCAGAAATCTTCGGCGGGGGGCAGGATGCCGTCCCCCTCCGCGTCGGCCGTCGGGGCCACGAGCAGATTGGGCACCTGCAGGAGCTTCACCTGGATGTTGCCGTCGAAGCCCTGCTGCATATCGTTTTGCAGAAGCGTGATCTCCCAGTCCTCCAGATAACGGAAGGCGGTGAAGCTCACCTCCAGCAGAAAAAGCTTCGAATAGGCGGCCACGTTCAGCACGTGCACCTCGCCGGCCAGCGCTTCGTCCTGATAATTGAAGCACAGGGGGAAGAGTTCCCGCAGGGTTCCTTTGGTCTCGATCATGTCGTTTCCTTTACTCGTCAGAAGGTAACGGGCCTTCGAAAAGGCCCGTTTTCATTATTGATACTGCTCCGCCAGCTCGGCGAGGGCGGCGATGACCTCGCTCTCCGGCACCTTGCGGAGAACCTCGCCGCGGCTGAAGAGGAGCGCCTCGCCGTTGCCGCCGGCGATGCCGAAGTCGGCCTCCCGGGCCTCGCCGGGACCGTTGACCGCACAGCCCATCACCGCCACCTTGAGGGGCTTCTGAATGTGGCTGAGCGCCTTTTCGGCCTGCTCGGCCAGCGAAATGATGTCGATGTTCGTGCGGGCGCAGGTGGGGCAGGAGATGATCTCCACGCCGAACTTCCGAAGCCCCGCGAACTGCAGGATCTTCTTTGCGACGGTGACCTCCTCCGCCGGATCGGTCGTCAGCGAAACGCGGAGCGTGTCGCCGAGGCCCTTGTCGAACAGAAGTCCCAGACCCATGGCGGACTTGATGATGCCGTCCTTCACGGGACCGGTCTCCGTGATGCCCACGTGGAGCGGATAGGCGCTCTTTTCGGCGAAGAGCTCGTAGGCCTTCACGCAGAGCTGAAGGTCCGAGCACTTGATGGAGACCACCAGCTTGTCGTACCCCAGCTCCTCGATCGCGGCAACGTTCCGGAGCGCGCTCCCGCAGAGGGCCTCCGGGCAGACGCCGAGACGGTCCAGCAGCTCCTTCTCCAGAGAGCCGGCGTTCACGCCGACGCGGATGGGGATCTCACGTTCCTTCGCGGCGCGGACCACCTTTTCGAGGTTCCCGCGGCTGCCGATGTTGCCGGGATTGATGCGGATCTTGTCGGCGCCGTTTTCCATCGCGGCGACGGCCATGCGCCAGTCGAAATGGATGTCGGCCACCAGCGGGATGTGGATCTGCCGCTTGATCTCAGGCAGCGCGTCCGCCGAGGCCTGATCCGGCACGGAGACGCGGACGATCTCGCAGCCGGCCTCCTCCAGCCGGAGGATCTGCCGGACGGTCGCCGCGGCATCCGCCGTCTTGGTATTGCACATGGACTGGATGCGGACCGGCGCGCCCGCGCCGATCACGAGTCCGCCCACCGACACCGCTTTCGTGTTTTCCCGCGTGCAGAGCATGAGACTTTCCTCCGTAATTTACAGCAGTTTCATCACGTCGCTCACCGCGACGGCGACCATCAGACCGATGAGCAGCACGAAGCCGACCAGGTAGATGAGGCTCTCGACCTTGGGATCGAGGGGCTTTTTGCGGATCTTCTCGATGAGCAGGATCACGATGCGGCTGCCGTCGAGACCGGGAATCGGGAACAGGTTCAGGATGCCGAGGTTCGCGGACAGAAGCATCGCCAGCGAGGCCATCGAGCAGAACACGCCCCAGAAGCCGTAGGCAGAGCCCTCGCCGTAGGCCTCGCTCACCACCGACACGATGCCGATGGGGCCGCTGAGGGCCTCGAGACCGAGGGCGCCCGTGATCAGACCGCCGACGCTGCGGAGCGTCATGTCGATCGCGTACCAGAAATAGCGGAAGCTGTGGCCGATCACCTGACCGAGGACGGCCGGCAGCCGGTTCGCGCCCTGCTTTTCGAGCATGTCGGCGACGTTATAGTAGGGCGTGGCGGAAAAGCCGACACGGTAGCGCTCCAGCTCCTCATCGAAGCGGGGCGTCATCGAAAGGGTCGTCTTCGTGCCGTCGGCCTTGCGGACATAGAGCTCCACCGGTCCCTCGCCCTGATATTCAGCGAGATAATAGGAAAACTTTTCGAAGAGGCGGGAGGCCTTGCCGTCGATGCCGAGGATGCGGTCGCCGACCTCGAGGCCCGCCTCCATCGCGGGCGAGCCCGCTTCCACCTCGGAAACCAGGCCGTCCACGTAGCCGAAGCCCAGGTCGAGCGCAAGCAGCAGGACCAGCGCCAGGATGAAGTTCATGACGGGGCCCGCGGCGACGATGCCGATCCGCTTCCAGACCGAGACGTCGTTGAAGCCGACCTTCTTCGGCACGGAGGAGCCCTCCGCCGCGAGCGCTTCCTTCACGGCCTTGCCGGCCTCGCCCTCCAGCGCGGTCGTTTCCTCGCCGTACATGCGGCAGAAGCCGCCGATGGGGAAGAGGCGCACCGAGATCTGGGTGTTCTTTTTCGACATCCATTTGAAGAGGACCGGGCCCATGCCGATGGCGAATTCCTCGACGGTCACGCCGGCCTTCCGGGCAGCGAAAAAGTGTCCCCCTTCGTGGATGACCACGATCAGGGTGAAGATCAAAAGGGTAAGCAGGATACTGATAAAAGTGTTCATTTCTGTCTCCTGTGGAGTTATCGGGCAAGCAGGCCTTCGACCAGGCCGCGGACCGCGACCGCCTCCTCGAGTGAATAGGCTTGGGAGGCCGGGGCGACGCGGTCGTAGGCGTCGAGCGCCTGCTCCACCGTGCGGTAGATATCGAGGAAGCCGATCTCGCGCGCCAGGAAGCGGCGGACCGCGGTCTCACCGGCGGCGTTGAACACGGCCGGGTAGAGGCCGCCGCGGGAAAGGGCATAGCGTGCCATTTCGATGGGCGCCGTAAAGGGATCGCGGATCTCCTCGAAGACGAGGGGCCCGCATTCGGTGAGCGACAGCGGCTTCGTGATCCGCCGTCCGCGCTCGGGCCAGAAGAGCGCCACCTCGATGGGCAGGCGCATGTCCGGGACGCCCAACTGCGCCAGCACGGTGCCGTCCGTCAGCTCGATCAGCGAATGGACGATGCTCGTGGGCTGGATCAGCGGCGTGATGTTTTCGGTGCCGAAAAGCCAGCGCGCCTCGATCATCTCCAGCGCCTTGTTCATCAGCGAGGCGCTGTCCAGAGTGACTTTGGGCCCCATATTCCAGTTGGGGTGACGGAGGGCCTCCTCCGGCGTGACGTGCTCGAGCTCCGCCCGGCTCCGGCCGCGGAACGGCCCGCCCGAGGCGGTGAGCAGGATGCGGGAAAGCTGCGCGTCCTTCCGGCCCTCCGGCAGAGCCTTGAGGCATTGCCAGATGGCGCAGTGCTCGCTGTCGACGGGGACGATCTCGACGCCCTCCTCCGCCGCCATGCGCATGATCAGCTCGCCGGCGCAGACCAGGGTCTCCTTGTTGGCGAGCGCAATCTGCTTGTGCGCGCGGATCGCGGCGGCGGTGGGCTCGATGCCGATCATGCCGACCAGGGCGGTCACCACCGTGTCCGCGGAAGAAAGGGACGCCGCGGCGAGAAGGCCGTCCATGCCGGTCACAACCTCGCAGCCGCTCCCCCGCAGGGCCTCGCGCACGGCCGCGGCCGCGGTCTCGTCATAGACCGCGCAGAGCTTCGGCGAAAACTCGCGGACCTGCGCCAGGAGAAGCTCCGTCCGTTTGCCGCCGGCCGCGAGCGCCTCCACCGAAAAGCTTTCGGGATGGGCGCGCACCACGTCCAGGGTCTGGGTGCCGATGGAGCCCGTCGAACCCAGGATGCTCAGTCTTTTCATCTTTCCCTCCGGAGAAAAGAGCTTATTTCATAAACAGGGCGAGCACGAGCCACACGGCCGGCGCCGCCATCAGGATGCTGTCGAAACGGTCCAGAATGCCGCCGTGACCGGGAATTAGCTTGCCGAAATCCTTGATGCCGGTCTGGCGCTTGACGGAGGACGCGAAGAGATCGCCGATCATGCCGAGCAGCGCGCCGACCGCGCCGACCGCCGCCGAGACCCAGAGGATCCGGGACAGCGGGAGCCCCGCGCCCGCGGCAGTGCCGAAGCGGCTGAACGCCCAGCCGCAGGCCAGGCAGAGGAGCACTCCGCCCAGCAGACCGCCGATCGCGCCCGCCACCGTCTTCTTGGGGCTGAGCTCCGGCGCCAGCTTCCGCCGGCCGAAGAGGCGTCCCGCGAAATAGGCGAAGATGTCGCTGCCCCAGGCCGCCGCGAACAGATACCCGACGAGCCAGAGCCCCGCCTCCCTCTCACGGAGCAGCCAGACGAAGCTCAAAAGCCCCGCCACGTACAGCAGGGACAGGAACGAACAGGCCGTCTCCGTCAGCGTCCGCTTCGGGTAGCCGAGCACTGCGATGATCATGAACAGGATAAGCGACCCGATGCACCAAATAAGGAACACCGCGGCGGTCCCGGAATGCGCGCCGAGGGCCCGGCCGGTTTCAGGCAGCACGGGATTCCACAGATACAGCGCGGCGTACCAGAGCACGGTCAGCACGCACTGGGGGATGAAGAAGAGCGCGTGGCCCTTCGCCTTCATCGCCCGGGCGAACTCGAACTCGCCGACGATGCTCATCGCGCAGAGCCCCAGCGCGAGCAGCCAGTCGCCGAGCAGCAGGAGCGGCACGAAAATCAGGACGAGCAGCAACGCGCCCAGAATACGTTCTTTCATTTACGACCTCCGAAGCGCAAGGCGCTTCCCAAAAATCTCCTCAAGCTTTACGTCCTCCGAAGCGCAAGGCGCTTCCCAAAAATCTCCTCAAGCTTTGCGTCCTCCGAAGCGCCTTTCACGTAAAGAATAGCTCTCCAGCGCCTCGTCCAGATCCGCCACCGTAAAGGCGGGCCAGAACTTGGGCGAGAAACAGAACTCCGCGTAGGCGAGCTGCCAGAGCAGGAAATTGCTGAGGCGAAGCTCTCCGCTGGTGCGGATCAGGAGGTCCGGATCGGGGATGCCGGCGGTATCGAGCGCGCCCGCGAGGGTCTCCTCGGTGATCGCCTCCGGCGCGAGCGTTCCCGCCGCGGCCTCCTCCGCCAGCTTCCGCGCCGCCCGGACCAGCTCGTCCCGGCCGCCGTAGCTGATGGCGAAGGTGAGGTTGAAGGAATCCATCTCCGCGGTGGCCGTCTCCACGTCCTCGATCAGCGCGCGCAGCTCGTCGGAAAGGCGGCTGCGGTCGCCGATCACGCGGATGCGGATGCGCCGGCGGACGGCGTCCTTCTTGTTGCGGATCAGATAGGTCCGGAGGAGCCCCATCAGGTAGCTCACTTCCTCCTCGGAGCGCTTCCAGTTTTCGGTGGAAAAGGCGTAGACCGTGAGATATTTCACGCCTCGCTCGATCAGGGCGTCGGAAATGGTCTCCACGTTGTCGGCGCCGGCCAGATGGCCCTGGCTGCGGCTTTTCCCGTTGGCGGCCGCCCAGCGGCCGTTTCCATCCAGGATGATGGCTACGTGATTCGGTATCATGAGCACCTCACTGCGTCTGTATTGGCAAAAAACAGCAGCTGGCTGATATCAGCCAAACTGCTGCTGATTGGTTCGTTTATATTTTGCGGCGGTCGGACCGCGGCGGCAGCTGAGCCGTCACGGCATGAAAACCGCCACGGCAGCGGAAAAGCCGTTCCGCGTCAGACCTGCATGACCTCTTCGATCTTCTTCTCGATGCGGGTATCGACCTGCTTCGTGTAATCGTCGGTCAGCTTCTGCAGCTCGGTCTCGAGGTTCTTCTGATCGTCCTCGGTGATCTCGCTGTTCTTCTGGAGCTTCTTGATGGCGTCCATGCCGTCGCGGCGGACGTTGCGGACGGCGACCTTCGCGGCCTCACCCTTCTTGCGGACGTCCTTCGCGGTATCGCGGCGGCGCTCCTCGGTGAGCTCGGGGAAGTTCAGACGGACCACTTTGCCGTCGTTGTTGGGGTTGATGCCGATGTCGCTCATGTTGATGGCCTTCTCGATGGCCTTGATCAGGGTGCTGTCCCAGGGCTGGATGACCAGCACGCGGGCCTCAGGCACGGAGATGTTCGCGACCTGCTGCAGGGGAGTGGGCACGCCGTAGTACTCGACCGTGATCTTGTCCAGCAGGTGGGGATTGGCACGGCCGACACGGATCGTGTTCAGTTCTTCTTCCAGATTGTCGATGGTACGGGCCATCTTGTACTCAAATTCTTCGATTTCGAGGGATGCCATGTGCGATCCTCCTTTTCTTCAATGTTCTTATTTTCCGTTGGATACGAAGGTCCCGACGTTTTCGCCCCGCACGGCGCGGAGGATGCTGCCCGGCTCCTTCAGCGCGAAGAGCTTGGAGGGCAGGCCCGTCTCGCGGCCCATGGCGGCGGCGGTCAGG
>JAZUHB010000077.1:0-4924 GCA_045641505.1 Bianqueaceae bacterium
AGGTGATAGGCCGGAGGTGGAAGTGCAGCAATGTACGTAGCTGACCGGTACTAATAGGTCGAGGAGCTTGTTCAATAGCACATTGAGTGCTTTGAAGTGCAACATCGGTTCACTAAGTTTGATATGCAATTTTGAAGGTTCAGAAACATGCCTTCGTTGGCTCGGTGGTACAGTTGGTTAGTACGTCGGCCTGTCACGCCGAAGGTCACGGGTTCGAGCCCCGTCCGAGTCGCTGGTTCCGCTCTGAAAAGAGCGGAACTTTTTTGTCTCTTTTTCGGCCCCGGGAAGCCGCCGGCACCCCGGGCGCTGCCGTGTTTCTTCATATAAATAAAGGTCTGCGTCATATCTTTGGCGCAGACCTTTTGTTGTTCGGGATCAGGATCACTCTCCGGCCGAGAAGGGGCCGTGGGGGCAGAAGCGGGTTTCGAGGCCACCGTCCTCCGAAAGGACGAAGAGGCGGGCGCCGCGGTTCTCGTTGTCGCCGTAGGCGTAGTAGCCGGCGCTTCCGGCGTAGCAGAGGCGGATGCCGCACCAGTCGGCCTCGAAGTTGTTGTCGTGATTGTGGCCGCAGCAGAAGGCGCGGATGTCGCCGCGGTCGACCATGCAGCTCAGGAGACCGTTGTTCAGGTAGCTGAGCGCCAGGTGCTCGGAGGTGCAGCCGACGGTGCCGCAGAAATCCGGGTGGTCGATCGGGATCTGATGCTCGTAGAGCGGGATGTGCTCGAGGAGGATGCCCGGCACCTTGCCGCCGTTCTCCGCCTCCAGCCGTCGGGAGCCCTCGTAGTACCACATCAGCTGGTCGAAATGGGCGCAGTCCCAGCCGTTCGGCCAGGCGTAGCGCGCAAGCTCGGGGCGGGGACGGTTGCCGGAATCGAGGCCCCAGACCGCGTAGGCGACGCGGTCCGAGTCATGCCTGAGAATCGGCAGGCAGAAATTCGTGGTGCCGGAAAGTCCGGTCACGCGCGCGGCGACGCAATGCGGATAGGACTCGTAGATCGCGGCCTTTTCCGCGTCGTCGAAGGGCAGATCGTGGTCGTGGTTGCCGAAGAGGAAGATCCAGGGCACGCCGGCTTCCTCCATCGGGGCAGTCATCAGGTCGAGATACGCCCGGAGCCCGTCCGGGGTCTCGATGCCCTCGTCGCAGTTGTCGCCGCCGAGGACGATGAGGTCCGGCAGCTCCCGTGCGATGAGGCTGCGGACGGCGGCGAAGGACGCCTCGTGGGTGGAGCTGTCGGCGGTCTCCTGGATATCGGAGACCATCAGAACGCGGAACTGCCCGTCGGGGCGGAAACGGAATACCATGGCGATACCTCTGAGTAGAAAGAATGCGGCGTTCGTCCTCGGACGAAACTGATATGTTCATTATATCATAAAGAGTATTTCCCGGGAAATTTTTTCGCGGAGAAGCTCCGGCCGGGCGACGGGCGGTCCGAACGGCGAAATCTTCCGAAAACAGGCCCGAAAGGAGCTAATTATTTGCATTTCCTCGAGATTTCCTCTTTACAACAGGGCCCATACGTGGTATTATAAAGAACGTCCGATAAGGACAGGCCAGTATTTGACAAGGATTGCCGCATAATTTGTATGGTCGCTTAGCTCAGCTGGGGGAGCACCTGCCTTACAAGCAGGGGGTCACAGGTTCGAGCCCTGTAGCGACCACTCCCTTCAAAAAGCGGCACGCCGGATCGCACGCCAGCGTGGCTCAATTGGCAGAGCAGCTGACTTGTAATCAGCAGGTTATCGGTTCGAGTCCGATCGCTGGCTTCATATGATATGGGGGAATTCCCGAGTGGCCAAAGGGGACAGACTGTAAATCTGCTGGCACTGCCTTCGGTGGTTCGAATCCACCTTCCCCCACTCACGGTTCATTACGAACCGTTTCAAATGCTTTTCCGCGCAAGCGGAAAGCCTACCTCTCGCGGGGTGGAGCAGTTGGTAGCTCGTCGGGCTCATAACCCGAAGGTCGTTGGTTCAAGTCCTTCCCCCGCAACTCAAAAAGCTGATCTCATCCGAGGTCAGCTTTTTATCAATTAAGGAGAAAAACATGCGCATCATCACGATCAGCCGGCAGTTCGGCAGCGGCGGCCGCGAGCTCGGCCGGCGTCTCGCGGAGATCCTCGGCTGGGATTACTACGACAAGGAGATCATCGAGCGGCTCTGCGACGAGAAGGGGCTGGACGCGGACTACGCGGCCCGCATGCTCCACGGCCGCGAGCTGGAGCAGCTCTCCCGCACCGACCACAACAGCTTCGCGCAGATCGGCGCGAACAGCAACTGGCAGCTGTCGCTTCTGAGCGAGGAGCGGCGGATCATCGAGGAGATCGCCGCGCTCGGACGGGACTGCATCATCGTCGGCCGCGACGCCGACGTGATCCTGAGGGACGAGCATCCCTTCCGGATCTACGTCTGCGCGGACGAGGCCTTCCGCGTGCAGCGCTGTCTGCGCCACGAGGAAAAGAAGCCCGAGGAGGAGCGCCTGACCGAGCGGCAGATCCGCCGGAACATCCGCGCCCTCGACCGCAGCCGCATCCGCACGCGCGAGATCCTGACCGGCCAGAACGGCCGCGACTGCTCCCTCTTCGAGCTCACCGTGAACGCCGCCTCCTGGGAGACCGGCGCCCTCGCCGAGGTCCTCGCGAGCACCGCGAAGGAGTGGTTCGCGCGATGAAGGAACAGGATCTGACCGCGGGCGTGGTCTGGAAACGCCTGATCACCTTCTTCCTGCCCATCGCGGCGGGCACGCTCATCCAGCAGCTCTACAACGCGGTGGACGGCATGATCGTCTCCAAATACGTGGGCACGGCGGCGCTCGCCTCGGTCGGCGGCAGCTCCGCCCAGATCATCAATCTGCTGATCGGCTTCTTCGTCGCGCTCACCTCCGGCGCCTCCGTCGTGATCGCCCAGATCTACGGCGCGGGCCGGCGCGAGGACGTGCAGAAGGCCGGCGGCAACGCGATCGTGCTCTGCCTGCTGCTGGGCATCGCGCTGATGGTCTTCGGCTACGGCGCGGCGCCCTGGATGCTCCGGCTGCTCAAGACGCCCGACGACACCATCGCGGGCGCGGTGCAGTATCTGCGCATCTATTTCCTCGGCGTTCCCTTCATCCTGGTGCTGAACATGGAGTCCAACATGCTCCGCGCCGTGGGCGACTCCACCAGCCCCTTCCTCTTCATGATCGCCGGCTGCGTCACCAACATCATCCTCGACTTCGTGTTCGTCCTCGTGTGCCATTGGGGCATCGCGGGCGTGGCCATCGCCACGGTGATCGCGCAGGTGGTGAACATGGGGCTGCTCACGCTGGAGCTCATGACCACGAAAAAGAGCTACCGCCTGAGCGTCCGGGAGTTCCGGCTGAACGGCCGGTACCTGGCGTCGATGCTTAGGCTCGGCGTGCCCGCGGGCATGCAGTCCACGATGTACGCCGTCTCGAACATGGTGGTCCAGGTCGGCGTCAACACCCTGGGCACCGTGGCCGTCGCGTCCTGGGCGATGACCTCGAAGACCGACGGCTTCTACTGGGCGCTCTCGAACGCGCTCGGCACCGCCGTCACCGCGTTCATCGGGCAGAACCTCGGCGCGGGCCGCAAGGACCGGATGAAGACCTGCGTGAAGCAGGGGCTTCTGATCTCCTTCGGCATGACCGTCGCGGTCAGCACCCTGCTGATGGTGCTGGCGAAGCCCTTCCTGCGGATCCTCACGGACGATCCCGCGGTCATCGACATGACCTTCGAGATGATGAGCTACTTCGTTCCCTACTACTTCACCTGGACCCTGATCGAGGTTCTCTCCGCGGTGCTGCGCGGCTCGGGCGACGCGGTGCGGCCGGTGGTCATCATCGGCCTCGGCATCTGCCTCTTCCGGGTGATCTGGATGGTGACGCTCTTCCGCTGGATCCCGACGCTGAAGATCCTCTGCTTCACCTACCTCGCGTCCTGGGTGCTCACCGATTTCATCCTCGTGATCTACTATCTGCGCGGCAAGTGGATGAAGCGGGCCGAAATGGCGCTCCGCAGCTGAACCTACCGCCCGCGCGGCGGATTACTGCCTCCTAATTCCTCCCGAAAGCCCTTTATGCGCGGCCTTTGGCGTGCGATAATAAAGGCGTAAAGGGGAGAAAGGCGACGCGGCGCGAAAGACGCGATACGCCAACAAAGGAGGACTATTATGGCAACCAAGACGACCGACTGCTTCGAGCGGGTCTACAAACAGGGAAGTGCGTTTTCCTACCAGTTCGAGATCTGGCGGGACAAGGTCACCGGCGTCTGCTATCTGGTGATCACCGGCGGCTACGGTCTGAGCATGACCCCGCTTCTCGACCGGGACGGCAAGCCCGTCGTGATGGGCGAGAATGAAACGCTGAACATGTACGATTGGAAGGAGTTCCGATAATGAATGACAAGAAATTACTGAGAAGCGCGAAGGACCGCAAAATCTGCGGCGTCTGCGGAGGCCTCGGCACCTACCTGGGCGTCGATTCGAACATCGTCCGCCTGGTCTGGGCGCTGCTGGCGCTCAGCGGCATCGGCGTAGCTCTTTATGTGATCGCCGCGCTGATCCTACCCTCTGAACCCTACGACTATTACTGATATCTTCCCCTAAACAAGAAGATCCCGTTCAGGAATGAGCGGGATCTTTTTGTGTACGTTTTTTCCGCGGATCGTCCGCGGAAGCGGAACGGCAGAGGAAAACGGACGATAATGAATAGTGAGGAAGAGAGAACATGAAGTCTGCGGAGGGGCCGCGCCGGCCCACGGTCCGGGCTCTTCCCCCTTGATTTTCCGGACCACCTTCCTCACCCTGAAAAAGCAAACGGCCGGCGCGGCTTTCCGGAAAGGAACACATGGAACACGATGATTTCGGCCGGCGCCAGGTCTGGCTCAGCACCCGGGACCGGGCTTATGAAGAAAAGCTGTATCAGTTTCTT
>JAZUHB010000078.1:0-17118 GCA_045641505.1 Bianqueaceae bacterium
CAGCATCACGCCGATCAGGCTCTCGGAGAAGACGATCGAGACCTTCTGGCGCTCGCCCGCGAACATCGAGAAGTTGACGGAGGCGTAGTTCTTCAGGTCGATCTCCTCGATCTTATCCTTTTCACGGCGCGGCTCGCCGGTCAGCTTGATGTCCTCCATCCGGTCCACGCGGTAGTTGCGGATCCGGTGCCAGGAGCTGTCCCAGGCGACCAGATAGTAGTTCTCGTCATCCCAGACCAGCGCCACGGGATTGGTCTTGATGTGGTGACCTTCGTAATGATATTCCTTCTCCTTCGAGGCGCCGTAGTGGAAATAGCGGAAGGCGATCAGCGAATCCTCGCCGATGGCGCGGTGGATCGCGTCGACGTTGTAGAAGATCGCCTCGTTCACGTCCTTCACGCTGCTGGAAAGCAGCACCGTGCGCTCCAGCTGCCGGGCTTCGCCCTCGCTGCAGAGGGAGGAAAGCTTCCGGATCAGGCCGCGGCTCTTCTTCTCGGAGAGGAAACGGGAGGCCTGGATGCTGTCCGCGAGGATCTTGAGCTCGGCCATCTCGAAATTCCGGCTGCCGATGTAGTAGCCGCCGTCGGCGCCGCCCTGGTAGCAAACGTCGAAATCCAGGTCGCGGAGGGTCTGGAAGTCGCTGTAGATGCTCTTCCGCTCGGCGTTCACGCCCTCCTCCTCCAGACGGCGGATGATCTCCGCCATCGACATGGGATGCTCCTCGTCGGTCTTCTCCCAGAGCATGCGGAGCAGCAGCAGGATCTTCATCTTCTGATTGGCAGATTTAGGCATCTTGTCCTCCTTTGATGCACTGTACGTCTTTCATTTCCTTCTTGATGCGGTCGAGGAGCACCTCGTCGCGGTCGTCATGCTTCACGCGGATCAGGAGCCTGCTGCGGCCGCCGTTCGAGACGAGACGGGCCGCGCCGGCCTTCCGCGCGAGATAGTCCTGCAGGCAGGGGATGTCGGGCTGCGCGCCGGAGCGGAACGCAAGCGAGAGCTCTCCGCCGGCGTACTCGACAGTCTCGACGTCCACGCTCTGGCCGAGAGACTTGATGTAGGAAACATCCAGCAGATTGCTGACGCAGAGCGGCATGTCGGAATAGCGGTCCAGCAGCTCGTCCTGCATGTTGAAGAAGTCCTCCTCGTCGCGGATCGCCGCGATCTTGCGGTAGATCGCCAGCTTCTGGCCCTCGTTGGGGATGTATTCCGGCGGGATGAAGGCGTTCACCTTTACGTGAACCTCGGTCTCGAAGTCCTCGCGCACCGGCTCGTCCCGGAGATTCGCCATGGCCTCCTCCAGCAGCTTGCAGTAGAGATCGTAGCCCACCGCGCCCATGTGGCCGTGCTGCTCGGCGCCGAGGATGTTGCCGGCGCCGCGGATCTCGAGGTCGCGCATCGCGATCTTGAAGCCGCTTCCGAACTCGGTGAACTCGCCGATGGCCTCGAGGCGCTTCGCGGCGGCCTCCGGCAGCACCTTCCCTTTATGGTAGAGGAAATAGGCATAGGCCTGGCGGGAGGACCGGCCCACCCGGCCCCGCAGCTGATAGAGCTGGGCGAGGCCCATGGTGTCGGCGTCCTCGATGATGATGGTGTTCACGTTGGAGATGTCGAGGCCGGTCTCCACGATGGTGGTGCAGACCAGCACGTCCACCTCGCCCTGGACGAAGCGCAGCATCACGGCCTCGAGCTCCTTTTCGGACATCTGGCCGTGGGCGAAGGCGACCTGGGCCTCGGGCACCAGGCGCTGCACCCGCAGGGCGACCTCGTCGATGTTCTGGACGCGGTTGTGCAGGAAGAAGACCTGACCGTTCCGGGCGAGCTCCCGGTAGATGGCCTCGCGGACCAGGGTGTCCTCCTCCTCCATCACGTAGGTCTGGATGGGCTGACGGTCCTGGGGCGCCTCCTCCAGCAGGCTCATGTCGCGGATGCCGGTGAGGCTCATGTGGAGGGTGCGGGGGATGGGCGTCGCGGTGAGCGTCAGCACATCCACGTCCTCCTTCATCGCCTTCATCTTTTCCTTGTGGCCGACGCCGAAGCGCTGCTCCTCGTCCACCACCAAAAGGCCCAGATCCTTGAACTTCACGTCGTCGCTGAGGAGCCGGTGGGTGCCGATCAGGATGTCCACCTGGCCCCGGGCGGTGTCGCGGATGGCGGTCTGCATCTCCTGGGGATTGCGGAAGCGCGAGAGGAGCTCGACCCGGATGGGATAGTCCCGCATGCGGGAGCTGAAGGTGTTGTAATGCTGCTGCGCGAGGATGGTGGTGGGGGCGAGCATCGCCACCTGCTTGCCGTCCTGCACGCACTTGAAGGCGGCGCGGATCGCGACCTCGGTCTTGCCGTAGCCCACGTCGCCGCAGATCAGGCGGTCCATGATGGAGGAGCTTTCCATGTCCCGCTTCGTGTCCTCGATGGCCGCCAGCTGGTCGGCCGTCTCGTCGTAGGGGAAGAGCTCCTCGAACTCCCGCTGCCAGACGTTGTCCGGCGAGAACTGGTAGCCGGGGCGGGCCTTCCGGGCCGCGTAGAGGGAAACCAGATCCTCCGCGAGCTCCGCCACGCCCTCCTTGACCTTCATCTTGGTGCGGGCCCATTCGGTGCCGCCCAGCTTGTTCAGCTTGGGGACGGCGTCCTCGCCCGCCGAGTATTTCTGCAGAAGGTCCAGCGAGGTGGTCGGCACGTAGAGCACGCCGCCGTCCTTGTAGACGATCTTGAAATAATCCCGGCGCCGGTCATCCTCGCCCATCTGGACGATGCCGCGGTAGATGCCCACGCCGTGGTTTTCGTGTACGATGTAGTCGCCGATTTTGAGGTCCGCGAAGCTGTCCAGCTTGGAGCCCGCGAAGCGTTTGCGGCGCTTGCCGGTCTTTCTGCTCTCGCCGGTCTCCCTAAGCGGGATCAGCGCGAGCTTCAGCGCCGGGAAGGCAAAGCCCTGGGTGAGCTTGCCGTGAGCCACCGCGACCGCGCCCGCGTGGGGAAGATCCCCGAGGTTCTCGTAGGCGTAGGCGGAAATATCCTCATGGGAGAGCTCTCCCACGAGCCGCGGGATCTGCAGCGAGCTCTCGCAGAAGAGGACCGTGCGGTAGCCGAGCCGCACGTTGCTCCGAAGCTCCGCGAGGAGCGTGTTCTCCGCGGTCTGGATACCGCTCACGCTGCGGCTCTGCAGGTCCAGGATCTCCTTTACCGGGAAAGCGTTCTCGTTGCCGGCAAGCAGCCCGCAGCTGTAGATGCGCGGGAAGCGGCCGAGCGCGTGTTCGATCTCCGCGCGGTCCGGATACATCGCCGCCTGCGAGGCAAGAAGGTAGCCCTTCTGCAGACGGTGCCCGACGCTGTCGCGGAGCTCCTCCTCCAGCACCCGCTGCTTCTCGGCGGTGCGGGCGGGCTCCTGCACGAAGATCAGACAATCCTCCGGCAGATAGTCCGCGAAGGTCACGGAATCGGGGAAAAACAGGGGCACGTAGCTTTCGAGCCCCCGGTAGCTTCCGTTCTCGAGGCGTTCGAGCAGCGCGGCGCAGAGGCCCTTGAGCCGCTCTTCCTCCTCTTCCATTCCGAGCTTATGCAGGGAGGCCGCGCCGGAAGAGAGCTCCGCGCGGATGCGCTTCGTGCCCTCCAGCATGCGCGCCCGGTCCACCATGATCTCCGTCGCGGGGAAGACCGTGAAGCCGTCCACATGCTTGACGGAGCGCTGGCTCTCCACGTCCAGGACGCGGACCGTGTCGATCTCATCGCCCCAGAACTCGACGCGGCGGGCGGTGTCCTCCGTCAGCGAATAGACGTCCAGGATGCCGCCGCGGATCGAAAACTGTCCCGGCGCCTCCACCTGGTCCCGGCGCTCGTAGCCCATGCGGACGAGCTGCTCGGCCGCCTCCGCCATGGGAAGCGTGTCGCCGATGCGGCGGCTGAGCACGAAGGAATTCCACGCGGCGCGGGGCATCATGCGGTCGTAGAAGGCCTCGACGGACATCACGAGGGTGGGCTTCTTCTCCTCCCGGAGGCAGCGCAGCACCTTCGTGCGGTCGCCCTCGATGGCGAGGCCCTTCACGTCGGCCTGGTAGAACAGCGGGTCCTTGCCGGGGAAGAACAGCGGCTCGGGCCGGGTCTCCTCCTTCATGAACAGCCGGACATCCTCCAGCACCGTGCGGGCCTTCAGCTCGTTGGAGGTGACGACGCAAAGCGGCCGGTCCGCGAGAACGGCAAGGGCGCAGGCCAGGAGCGTCTCGGCGCCGTCGCCCAGTCCGTAGACCAGGGCGGACGAGCGCTGCTCCACCCGCGCGAGTGCGGCCTTTACGGCCGGTTCGTGCGCTAACGCGCTGAGTAAACCCTTCATTCTTTCGTTTCTTCCTTGGTTTCCTGCGCCGCGGGCGGGACGGTCTTCTCTTCCTTCGGCGCCTTTTTGACGTTGACGTTGAAGCGGTTCATCGTGACGGACGGACCGTTCTTCACCCAGCAGAGCGCCGCCTCGGCCGCCTTCGTGCAGAGCTCGCGCACCGCGGGGATCTCCGCGGGCGTGAACTTCGCCAGCACGAAATCGGCCAGATCCCAGCCCTCGGGCTTTTCGCCCACGCCGAGCCGGATCCGCGCGAAGTTCTCGCTCTGGGTCTGCGCGATGATATTCTTCAGACCGTTGTGGCCGCCGGCCGAGCCCTGGGCGCGCACGCGGAGCGAGCCGAAGGGCAGCGCCACGTCGTCGCAGATCACCAGGATGTCCTCCGGCGCGATCTTATAGAAAGAGGCGATCTCCCGGACCGCGATGCCGCTCAGGTTCATGTAGGTCTGCGGACGGCAGACGATCAGCTGCTCGCCGGCGTAGCTCCCCTGCGAGACGCAGGCGTGGAAGCGCAGTCTCTCCCGGTCGAAGCCCAGCTTCTGACGGACGATCTCCGCCGCGTCGAAGCCCACGTTGTGCCGCGTCGCGGCGTAGCGGGCTTCGGGATTTCCCAAACCGACGATCAGTTTCATAGTTCATTCTCCTCTGTTTCTGTCCAATAAATGACACTTTACAGTATGCCACAGCCGCGGCGAAAAAGCAACCGTCCCGGCCGAAAGATTGACAACGGGGCCCCGCGGGACTATACTGTACCTAATAACCATACCCTGAAAATTGCATGTCATGGAGGCTTTCTCTGCGATGAAAAATATACACTTCATCGGCATCGGCGGCATCAGCATGAGCGGCATCGCGCAGATCCTTTCCGCGCGGGGCTACCGCGTCACCGGTTCCGATCTGAAGGAGACCGAGATCACCGAGCATCTCATTTCCCTGGGCATCCCCGTCGCGATCGGGCAGCGTGCCGAAAACATCACCGAGGACATGGACACCATCGTCTACACCGCGGCGGTCAAGGAGGACAACGAAGAGCTCCGCGCCGCCCGCGCCCTGGCCGAGCGGGTCCCGGGCACCCGCGTCATCGAGCGCGCCGTGCTCCTGGGCGACCTCTTCGACGAGTACGGCGTACCCGTGGCGGTCGCCGGCACCCACGGCAAGACCTCGACCAGCAGCATGATCTCCTACATCTATATGCAGGCGGGCAAGGATCCCACCGTCGCGATCGGCGGCATCCTGCAGAACCTGGGCGAAAACTTCCGGGTAGGCAACTCCTCCTATATGATCATCGAAGCCTGCGAATACATGGACAGCTTCCTGCATTTCCATCCGAAGGTGAGCGTGATCACGAACATCGAGGCGGAGCACCTGGACTACTTCCAGAACTTCGACAACATCAAGGCCTCCTTCCGCAAGTATGTGGAGGGGATGCGTCCCGCCGGCACGCTGATCGTGGGCAAGGAGCTCGCCGGGCTCTTCTCCGACTTCACCGGCCGCCTCTGGACCGTCTCGCTGAAGGCCCCGGCCGATATCCTGGCCGCGGACATCACGCCCCACATGGACTCCGTCGGCGCTTCCTTCGACGTGATCTTCAAGGGCGAGAACCTGGGCCGCGTGGACCTCTACGTGCCCGGCCATCACCTGATCTATGACGCTCTCTGCGCGATCGGCGCGGCGCTGGCCGACGGCATCGCGTTCGACGACATCAAAAAGGGCATCGCCAGCTACCGCAGCACGAAGAAGCGCTTCGAATTCAAGGGTCAGGTGGGCGGCGTCACCGTCGTGGACGATTACGCGCACCATCCCTCCGAGATCCGGGCCACCCTCGAGGCGGCGCACGAGGTCCCGCACCGGGAGCTCTACGTGGTCTTCCAGCCCCACACCTTCAGCCGCACCAAGAGCTTCCTGCCCCAGTTCGCCGAGGCGCTCTCCGCCGCCGACCACGTGGTGCTCGCGAAGATCTTCCCGGCCCGCGAGAAGGATCCGGGCGACATCAGCTCCCAGGATATCGCGGATCTGATGACCGAAAAGGGCTGCGACGCGACCTACATTCCCGACTTCGACGGGATCGAAAATTTTCTTCTGAAAAATCTTTCCCCCGGGGATTTGTTGATAACCATGGGGGCCGGAGATGTGGTATCCATCGGCGAATCGCTGCTGGGACACTGAGTTGTCCACTTTATCCACAAACCCTTGACAGACCCAGATTGTGCACAACTCGCAGACAGCTGTGCACAATTTTATTTTTCGCGAAAACACCTGAAATAAAGGGTTCCGGGAGTTTTCCCCTCCTCTTTTCCGGGAGTTTTCCACAGTCTCCGTTTATTTGTCCCCCGCCGGCCGGTGAATTGTCCCCCTCTTTTCAAAACGAAAAAGGCGCGTTATAATCCCAATACTTTTGAAACAAAAAAAGAGAGAAAAGTTCCATGGCCGACGTTATCTTTGCAAAGAAGGGCGCAGACTTCTGCACGCCCGTATCCAATCAGTTTCTGGCGAAGCTGCTGCCAGGCGCCCCGGGCGCGTCCGTAAAGGTTTACCTTTATGTTTTCTATCATTTCTACAACCAGACCGAGGGTCTCACGCTGAACAGCGTGGCCGAGGCGCTGGGCATGATGGAAGAGGACGTGATCGAGGCTCTGAGCTATTGGCAGAACAAGGGCCAGCTGATCCTGGACCGCAAGGACGGCGCCTTCTCCGTGGACTTCACGATCTGCTGTCCCGGCGCTCCCGAGGATCCCTCGGGCCGCCGCCGCTGCAACCGCTCCGAGGCCCTGACGGACGGGCCCGCTTCCGCCGAAACCAAGCTGGTGCGGCTGGAAAAGCCCCCTGTCTATTCGCCCGAAGAAATGTCCCTCTATCAGCAGAATCCGATGATGCGCGAGCTCTTCGCCCGCGGCGAGGCGATGATGGGCGCTCCGCTCTCCGCTCCGAACCTCTCTACCCTCTTCAGCTTCTATGACTACTACCGCATGCCCGTCGAGGTCATCGAATATCTGCTCGACTACTGCCGCGAGACCGATCGCCGCAGCCTCCGCTACGCCGAAAAGGTGATCCAGGACTGGTGCGACAAGGGCATCCGCACCGTAGAGGAGGCGAAGGCCCAGTCCGAGCTCTCGCGCCGCTTCTACCCCATCATGAAGGCCCTGCAGATCCCCGGCGGCAAGCCCTCCGAAAAGGATCGGAAAATGATGCTCAAATGGCTGGATGAGTACAAGCTGCCCCTCGACGTGATCTGCGAGGCGGCCGCGCGCACCCTCGAAAAGGCTCACCAGCCCTCCTTCCCCTATATGGACAAGATCCTCACCAACTGGCAGTCCCGCGGGCTCGACACGCTGGAGAAGATCGAAAACGGCGATTCGTTCACCGGCGGACGTCCCGGCGACCCCTTCCGGGGCCTCACCGCCACCGGCACCGACTACGACGCCTACGCTGAAAATTCCCGGGGCTGAGCCCCCGGCAAGGAGACTCCCATGCCCATTCCCGAACAGATCCTGAGGCCGCTCCTGCTCCGCTACGAGCAGCAGCGGGACCGGAACAAAGAAGAACTGGAGGCCCGCCGCGGCGAGGTCTACCGGGCGCTGCCCCGGGTCGCCGAAATCGACGGACTGCTCTCCTCCACGGGTCTTCGCCTGCTTTCCGCGGCACAGCGCGGCGACGCTCACAGCCTGTCTGAGCGGGTGGCCGCCGTCGCCCGTGAAAATGAGGCGCTCATCGCCGAAAAGGCCGCGCTCCTCGAGGCCGCGGGCTACCCGGCCGACGTGCTCGAGCTGCACTACCTCTGCCCCGACTGTCAGGACACCGGCTTCATCGACGGCAAGCACTGCCGCTGCCTGGAGCAGGCCCTGATCACCGAGTCCTACCGGAACTCCCACCTGGGCATCCTGCTGGAGCGCCAGAACTTCGATACCTTCGCCCTCGGGCGCTTCTCCGACGCCGCCTTTCCCGGCGAAAAGGACAGCCCGCGGCGGAACATGGAAAAAATCAAACAGGAAGTGATGGATTTCGTCTGGCACTTCCGTGAGGACCAGGGCGGGGGACTCCTGCTCTACGGCAACCCCGGCACCGGCAAAACCTTCCTCGCGAGCTGCATCGCGAAGGAGATCATGGACCAGGGCTACAGCGTCCTCTATCTCAGCGCCTACGATCTCTGCGAAGCTCTCTCTGCCCTGCGCTTCGCAGGGAGCCGGAGCGCGGAGGATCTCGGCGCCGCGAGCGAGCTTGCCCGCCAGGCCGCCGACTGCGACCTGCTCATCGTGGATGACCTGGGCACGGAGTTCGCCTCCGCCCCCTCCGTCGCGGACCTCTTCCACTGTGTGAACGACCGGATGCTCCGCCGGAAGGCCGTCATCCTTTCCACCAACCTGACGCCGAACCAGCTGGCCAAAAACTACAGCGAGCGCTTCGCGAGCCGGGTCTGCGGAGAGCTTCGAATGCTCAAATTCTACGGGCCGGATCTCCGGCTCGACCGATAAGAAAAGACCGAAGCCTGCGGGTTCGATACCCGCGGCTCCGGTCTTTTTTTGCGTGAAAATTACTGTTATTCCTCAACCTCGGAAGCTTCGGCCTCATCGGCTTCACCGGCCTCGTCGGCCTTGTCTGCCTCGTCTGCCTCGTCAGCCTCGTCGGCAAAGGCGTCGAACAGGGTCTCCTCGGTGGTATCGGGATCCTCATCCTCGAAATCGACCAGCTCCCAGTCCATTTCGGCCTCCTCTTCCTCCGGCTCGAAGGACCCGGCGATCAGCACGTACTTGCCGTACAGGGAGGACAGGGCCTCGCCCGTCTCCTCGGCCAGCTCCGTCGCGTCCGTGCGGTGCGTCTCGTACTCACAGGAGATGGCGGCGCGGAAGCCCTCCAGCGCCGCGGCGGGATCCATGCCCTCGGCAAGGTCCTGATCGAAGTCCGTGACGAACTGGCGGACGTTCTCGGCGTAGCGAAGATACAGCGCGTTCACGGCATCGTCGTGGAGCGCGATGCGGGCCTTCGCATCCTTCTTGAAGCGGCTGTAGAGCTTCTTGCCCTCCTTGCCGCGGCCGGCGACGAGCGCCCGCAGGTCATCCTTCATCATCTCGTACTCGCTGCCGAGCTCCTTGGCGACCTCGGCCTCGGCCGTGGTCTCCTGTTCCTCGAACTGCAGGTACAGCTCGCCGATGGCTTCGCGGGTCTCCTCGGAAACGCCGAACTCCTCGGTAAAGGTCTCGGCCACGTGGCGCTTCAGCTTCTTCTCCAGCTTCTTCCGCTTGGAGGCGCTGATGTCGGACTTGAGCGCCAGAGAGATGGCGGTGTCGGCGGGACGGATCTTGTACTGCTTGTCCTCCTTCTCCTCCTCGACCAGCTCACACTCGAGCGCGAGACGCGCGCGCAGCTGATCGAAGGTCTGCTTCTCTTCCTCATCGATCTCAGGCCACTGCGGATCGATTTTTTTGAGTTCCTCCAGAACGATGCGGCTGATGACCAGACGGGCGTACCACTTATGGTCAGCGGGGACCACGTACCAGGGCGCGTAGGGCCGGGCCGTGCGGTTGATGGCGGTCTCGTAGGCGTCCATGTAATCGTCCCAGAACTCCCGCTCCTTCACGTCGCTCGAGGAGAACTTCCAGTTCTTCTTAGGGGTATCGATGCGGGAGATGAAGCGGCGGGCCTGCTCCTCCTTGCTGACGTTCAGGAAGATCTTGACCACGCGGAAGCTGTTCTCCCAAAGGTATTTCTCGAAGTCGCGGATCTGGCCGTAGCGCTGATCGATCAGCTTGTCCTGCTCGATGCGGTCCGCCCACTTGTAATTCGCGTAGTAGCCGTGGACCTTCTGCACCAGCACGTCCTCGTAATGGGAACGGTTGAAGATCGCGATCTGGCCCTTTTCAGGCAGGGCCTTGACGATGCGCCACAGATAGTCGTGGCGGCCCTCCTCGGCGCTCGGGGTCTTGAAGGAGCTCTCGGAGACGCCCTGGGGGCTCAGGCAGCTGAGGACCGCCCGGACCGCGCCGTCCTTGCCGGCGGCGTCCATCGCCTGGAAGACGAAGATGATGCCTTCCTTCTGCTCGGCGAAAAGCTTCTGCTGATACTCGTTGATTTTTTCCAGGTTGTGGGTGAACTCGGCGATCGCCTCGTGGCGCTCCTTGAACTCTCCCTTGTCGGCGCAGTCGAAGCTCTTGATGTTGAACCTGCGGCTGCCGTCATAACAGTACTTCATGCGTTTGCTCCCTTCATCTATGTTTTATTCCTTGTTACACATTCTGACAGACGGGCGATGTAAGGTCCGCCCAGACCGCGCCCTCGCAGAGGACCTCGAATTCCTCCGGATGGACCATGACCGTCGCCGCGGGTTCGCCGCCTGCCGCGTGCACAGTCCCGAAGCGCCGGAGCGACTCGTCCAGATAGACGCGCACGCCCTCCGCCAGCGCAAAGGGGCAGACGCCGCCCGGTTCGTGACCGATCGTTTCCGCCACGAGCTCCCAGGGGACCATCCGCGCCTTCTCGCAGAAAAACGCCTTGAATTTCGAATTGGCGACCTTCACGTCGCCCGCGCAGACTATCACCACCGGACCGTCCGCGGTGAGAAAGGACATGGTCTTCGCGATCTCCGCCTCACTGCAGCCGATGCACTCCGCCGCGTGGGGAACGGTGTCGCAGGGGACGGTATGGACCGTCATGCGGTTGGCGAAGCCCTTCTCCTCCAATACTTTCATGACCGCCTCATAGGACATGGCCGCCTCCCCTTATTCCGTTCTGAGGTCGCCGCCCGCCGCCTTGAGCAGCCGGTTCATCACGGCCTCGCCGATGCCCTCGCGGGGCAGATCCTCGGCGAAGGCGTAGGCAACGCCCTCGTCGTCCATCTCGCGGAGCGCCGAGAACAGCCGCGCCGCGGCCTCGCCGAGCTGAGCGCGGGAGCCGAGCGAATAGATCTTCGCCCCCTCGGACAGAAGCCCCGCCAGCTCCTCCTTCTTCTCGTCGGTCAGGATGAAGACCCAGGACGCCTCGGGCTCGGGCCGCGTTTCAAGCGCCTTCCGCCAGAACTCCGCGCCGCCGCGCAGCACCGTGATCCTGCCCTTCGGGGCGTAGTGACGGTACTTCATGCCGGGCGCCTTCGGGACCGCCTTCGGATCCTTCATCCCGCCCTCGGTCACGGCCGGGTCGACCTCGACCGCGCCGCAGACGGAAAGGATCATTTCGCGGGTGACCGCGCCGGGCCGGAGGATCACCGGCACCTCACCGGTCACGTCGATGACGGTGGATTCCACGCCCACGCCGCAGGGGCCCGCGTCGATGATCAGCGGGATCTTGCCGGCGAGATCGTCGTAGACGTGCCGCGCCGTGGTGGGCGAGGGCCGGCCGGAGGTGTTCGCGCTCGGCGCCACCAGCGGCAGCTTGAGCTCCGAGAGGAGCTCCCGCGTCACCGGATGGGAGGGCATGCGCACCGCGACGGTGTCGAGCCCGCCCGTGACCCGGGGCGTGATCCGCGGGTCCTTCTTCATCACCAGCGTCATGGGGCCGGGCCAGAAGGCCTCCATCAGGGGCCGCGCCAGCGGCGGGATCTCCGCCACGATGCCCTCCAGCGTGCAGCCGGGCCAGACGTGGACGATCAGGGGATTGTCCGAGGGACGTCCCTTCGCTTCGTAGATTTTTGCGACCGCGGCCTCGGAGCCCACCCAGGCCGCCAGTCCGTAGACCGTCTCCGTGGGGATGCCGACGATGCCCTCCGACAGGAAGATCTCGCCCGCCTCCCGGAAGATTCCGGGATAAAGGATCTCCTTCGCAATCCGCATTACTTTCGTTTCCATTGACTTGTCCTTATTTCAGAAAGCGCTTCAGCTTCCCGTAGATTTTTCCGTTCTTCGCGACCCTGGCGCGGACCGAAACGCCCTCCGCCAGGTATTCCTCCGCGAGCACCTGCGCGTTCTGATGGAGCTCGCTGAGAAGCCCGCCCTCCCCGTAGGGAAGCAGGACCTCCACCTCTTCCTCCGCCTTCGCGAGGACCCGTTCCAGCGCCTCCAGCACCCGTGCGGGACCGTCGTCGGAGAGAGCCGAGATCCGGAGCACTTCCTCCGCCTGATACGGCAGGAGGCAGGAATCCATCTCCGGCGTGCGGAGATCCTCCTTGTTGAGCACGGCGATCAGGGGCTTGTCGCCCGCGCCGAGCTCCCGGAGCGTTTCGGCGGTGACGCTTGCCTGCATCGCGGCCTCGGGGTCGGAATTGTCGATTACGTGGATCAGCACGTCCGCGAAGGCCGCCTCCTCCAGCGTGGCCCGGAAGGCCTTGACCAGATGATGAGGCAGCTTGTGGATAAAGCCGACCGTGTCGGTCAGGAGCACCCTGCGGCCGCCGGGCAGCACCGCCCCGCGGACCGTGGTGTCGAGGGTGGCGAAGAGCTTGTCCTCCTCCAGCACGCCCGCGGCGGTCAGCTTGTTGAACAGCGTCGATTTGCCGGCGTTGGTGTAGCCCACCAGCGCGGCGATCGGGAGCGAGCCGCCCTCGCGGTTCTTCCGGAGCAGCGCCCGCTGGGCCTCCACGTCCTTGAGCTCGCGGTTCAGCTGGTCGATGCGCCGGCGGATGTAGCGCCGGTCCAGCTCCAGCTTGGTTTCGCCCGCGCCCCTGGTCTTCGCGGCGCCGGTGGAGCCGCCCTGCCGGGACAGCTCGGTGCCGAGGCCCGTGAGGCGGGTCAGACGGTAGTTCAGCTGCGCGAGCTCGACCTGCAGCATGCCCTCGCGGGTGTTCGCCCGCTGGGTGAAGATGTCGAGGATGAGAAGCGTCCGGTCCAGCACCTTGACGCCCAGGAGCTCGCCCAGCTCCTTGATCTGGGCGGGGCTCAGCTCGTCGTCGCAGATGGCGCCGTCGGCCGACGTTTCCGCGATCAGCGCCCGGAGCTCCTCCACCTTGCCGCTGCCGAGATAGGTGCGGGGGTGGATGGATTCGCGCTTCTGGATCACCCGGCCCGCGTATTCGCCGCCGGCCGTGTACAGAAGCTCCGAAAGCTCGTCCAGGGAGCTTTCCGCCGAGATCTGCGCGTCTTCCGACTCCGCCGCGAACAGCACGAAGCGCTGCACCGGCGAATCTGTCTCGATCATGTTTTTCGGCATCGTTCCCTCCCCCTTCGAAATCTTCGGCCATAGCCCGTCAGTTTATTTTACCACGTCCGCGGGCGTCTGTCATTGTTTTTTCAGCGCAATAAAGTTATAATGACGAAAAGACCCGTGAAAGGAGGCCCGGCCATGTTCGATATCAAGGAAGCGCTCAAAAATCTGCCCGACCGTCCGGGCGTCTACATCATGCACCGGGGCGACACCGTGCTCTACGTGGGCAAGGCGGTCAACCTGAAGAACCGGGTCTCGCAGTACTTCCGTCCCGGCGCCGACGGCCGGATCAACGCGCAGCGGATGGTGGAGAAGGTCGACTGGTTCGAGTACATCGTCACCGACAACGAGATGGAGGCCTTCATCCTCGAAAACAATCTCATCAAGGAGCACCGGCCGCCCTACAACATCCTGCTGAAGGACGACAAGCGCTATCCCTATATCAAGGTCACCGTGCAGGAGCCCTTCCCGCGCATCCTGAAGACCCGCACGGTCGCCCGGGACCGGAACCTCTATTTCGGCCCCTACACCAACGGTCTGCAGCTGAACGGGACCCTGGCGCTGATGCAGGAGCTCTGGCCCCTCCGCGACTGCGAGCGCGTGCTCCCGCGCGATATCGGCAAGGAACGGCCCTGCCTCAACTACCACATCGGCAAGTGCGCGGGCCCCTGTACCGGCTGCGTCACGCAGGAGGAATACCGAAAATACGTGGACGAGGCGGTCCAGCTCCTCGAGGGCAAGGACAGCCACGTCACCGCCCGGCTCAAGGCCGAGATGAAGGAAGCGGCCGCGGCCCTCGATTTCGAGAAGGCCGCGAAGCTCCGCGACCGGCTGGCCGGCATCGCCCAGCTCTCCCAGTCCCAGAAGCTCGAGGACGCCGATCCCGACGAGGAGCGGGACGTGATCGCGCTCGCCCGGACGGAGGAGCTCACGCCCGTGCAGGCCTTCTTCATCCGCGGCGGCAAGCTCATCGGCCGGGAGCATTTCATGATGGACGCGGCCGAGGGGCTCTCCGACAGCGCCGTGATGAACGCCTTCCTGCGGCAGTTCTACGGCGGCACCGCGCTGGTCCCGCGCGAGATCCTGGTGGAATGCCTGCCCGACGAGCCGGAGCTCATCCGCGAGTTCCTGACCCGCCACCGCGGCGGCGCGCTCAGTCTCGCCGAGCCCGTGCGCGGCAAGAAGGCGAAGCTGATGGCGCTGGCGCACCAGAACGCGGAGCTCACCCTCGACCAGTTCGGGCAGAAGCTCGCCTCCGAGGAAAAACGCACGCGGGGCGCTTCGGAAGCCCTCGGCGCGCTCCTCGGCTTCGGCGAGGGCGAGCTGCACCGGATCGAGGCCTACGATATTTCCAACACCTTCGGCTACTTTTCCGTGGGCTCCATGGTGGTCTTCGAGGACGGCCAGCCCAAGAAAAGCGATTACCGCAAGTTCCGCATCGAGACCGTGGCGGGCGCGAACGACTTCGCCTCGCTGGCGGAGGTGCTCCGCCGCCGCTTCACCCACGGCATCGAGGAGATGAAGGAGCTGGTCCGCGCGGGCGAGAATCCCGCGGAGGGCAGCTTCACCCGCCTGCCGGAGCTTCTGCTGATGGACGGCGGCGCCGGGCAGATCGCCTACGCCGAGTCGGTGCTCGCGGAGCTGGGGCTCCCGCTTCCCGTCGCCGGCATGGTCAAGCATGACCGCCACCGCACCCGCGGCCTGATCTTCCGCGGCGAGGAGCTTCCGCTCGACCCCACGTCCGACCTCTTCCACCTGATCACCCGCATCCAGGACGAGGCGCACCGCTTCGCCATCACCTATCACCGCTCGCTGCGCCGGGAGGCCCAGCTTTCCTCGCTCCTCGAGGAGATCCCCGGCATCGGCCCCGCGAAACGGAAGATCCTCACCGAGACCTTCGGCTCCGTGAACCGGATCCGCGCTCTGTCCGCGGAGGAGCTCGCCGCCGCGCCCGGCATCAGCGCCCGGGACGCAGAAGAGATCGTCCGCTTCTTCGCCGCCGCGCAGGAGGAAAAAGAACAATAAAAAAGGCCGCCGGATGCGCTCCGGCGGTCTCTTTGCGTTTGGCTTCGTGTCAGTCGACGAAATTGAATTCGTCGGCGTTGCGCTCCTTGAAGAGCTCGAAAACGGCGTTCAGCACATCGGCGGACTCGACGTTCTTGTAGATCTCGGACTCGGGATCATCCTCGCAGGGCTCGATCTCGAAGATGTAGACCTGATCGGTGTCATCCTTCACGGGCAGCAGCACGATGTACTGCTTGTCCTCGTAATCGATGGTGTCGAGGTACTCGAACTCGGTCTCCTCGCCGGTCTTCTCGTCGGTCAGGACGAGGGTGAAGCTCTCCTCTTCTTCCTGCTCGATCTCGGGGTTCTTTTTATCGTTCATATATGGCCTTTCCTTTCTTTCATTTTGCATTTCAATTATATCAGTAAAGCGTCCGGACGGCAAGAGGAACTTGCGGGGCTTCCGCGCGGGCCGGACCCGCCGCCGCGCCTGCCCGGACCCGCCGCCGCGAAAAAACTTGAAAAGTTCAATGCGATAAAGTATAATATAACTATCTATCCATCAAGGAGGCCTCAAAATGATTTTTACCATTTATAAGAGAGCTCTCGCCGTCCTGGCGGAGAAGCCCTTCAAACTGTGGGGTATTTCCTGGCTGTGCGCACTGATGATCTACCTGTCCGCCACCCTGTTCCTGATCCCCATCGCCGCTCTTGCCGTGGCTTGCCTGTTCAAGGTCGCCATGACGCTGATCCTGCTGGCCGGCTACCGCCGCCAGAACGTCGAGACCCTGATGATCTTCGACAACTTCAAGAACTGGGACCGCGCGAAGCGCATCCTCTGCGGCATGGGCTGGAGAGCGCTCTGGATCTTCATCTGGAGCCTGATCCCCGTCGTCGGTCCGATCTTCGCGATCATCCGCGCCTACGAGTACCGCTTCGTTCCCTACATCATGGCCCTTCAGCCTGAGATCGCGCCCAAGGATGCCCTCAAGGAATCCAAGAAGATGACCGACGGCTACAAGGCGAAGATGTTCTGGGCGGACGTGCTGATTCCCGTGATCTTCGGCGCCGCGCTCGGCATCATCGGCCTGCTGGCCTCCATCCGCTACATCGGCATCCTCTTCGCCATCATCGAGTTCGTGCTGATCCTCGCCTGGATCCTCTTCTTCCCCCTGTTCATCGGCCTCGTGCAGGCTGCCTGGTATGAGGAAGTGAAGAACCCCTCCGCGCCTCAGAAATCCATGAAGCCCGTCTGCCCCAGCTGCGGCAAGACCTTCAAGGAAGGCACCAAGTTCTGCTCCAACTGCGGCGTTCAGCTGATCGTCCCCGGCGAGATCCCCGCCCCCGCGCCCGAAACCGCCGAATAAGCGAACCTACAGCAAAACACCTCTGCGCGGAGAGGTCTTTTTTTCGTGAGTAACAGGACGCGCCGTTCGCGCCGTCAGATGACCTGGAAGATAAAGAACTTCAGGTACTCGGTCTCGGGGACGTTCCAGAGCACCGGATGATCCGGCGCCGCGCCCCGCACCTCGACGCACTTGAGCTCCACGCCGGCCTCGGCGGCCGCCTCGCGGAGCATCTTCTCGAAGCGCTCCACCGGCATGAAATGGCTGCAGGAGGCGGTGGCGAAATAGCCCCCGCGCGGCAGGAGCCGGAGGGCCGCCAGATTGATCTCCTTGTAGCCCTTCTCCGCGTTGTCCGCGGTCCGGCGGGACTTGGTGAAGGCC
>JAZUHB010000079.1:0-8033 GCA_045641505.1 Bianqueaceae bacterium
CCTATGTCACCAAGGGCTTCAAGATGGTTCAGGATGTTAAGCCCGGCGGCGTGTTCATGATCAACTGCCAGTGGTCCGCTGAGGAACTGGCTCACCATCTGAACGCCGAAGCCAAGCGCTACATCGCCAAGAACAACATCCAGCTCTACACCATCAACGCCATCGACCTGGCCGCCTCCATCGGCATGGGCAAGCGTACCAACACCACCCTGCAGTCCGCGTTCTTCGCGCTGGCCAAGGTCATGCCCATCGAAGAGGCCGTCCAGCACATGAAGGACGCCGCCACCAAGTCCTACCTGAAGAAGGGCCAGGACGTGGTCGACATGAACCACAAGGCCATCGACCTGGGTGTCAACGCCTACGTCAAGATCGACGTGCCCGCTGACTGGGCCAACGCCGTGGACGCCCCCAAGGCTGCCACCGAGAACGGTCCCGCGAAGCTGGTCAAGCAGGTCGACGAGATCATGAAGCCCGTCGGCGACATGAACGGCGACAGCCTGCCCGTCTCCGTCTTCACCGAGCACGCGGACGGCACCTTCGAGCAGGGCGCTTCCGCGTACGAGAAGCGCGGCGTGGCCGTCTCCGTCCCCGAGTGGAACGCCGAGACCTGCGCGGAGTGCAACAAGTGCGCTTTCGTCTGCCCCCATGCCACCATCCGTCCCTTCGCCCTTACTGACGAAGAGCTGGCCGCTGCGCCCGCCGGTACCAAGACCGCGGCCCGCAAGGTCATGCGCACCAACTACAGCTACACCCTGGCCGTGTCTCCTCTGGACTGCATGGGCTGCGGCGTCTGCATCGGCGTCTGCCCCACCAATTCTCTGAAGATGGTCAGCCGCGAGTCTCAGGAAGACCAGCAGGCCGTGTTCGATTACTGCGTGGCCAAGGTCACCGAGAAGCCCGAAGTGGCCACCACCGCCACCGCGCTGAACAGCCAGTTCCGCAAGCCTCTGCTCGAGTCCTCCGGCTCCTGCGCCGGCTGTGCCGAGACCTCCTATGCCCGCCTGATCACTCAGCTGTTCGGCGACCGCATGTACATCTCCAACGCGACCGGCTGCTCCTCCATCTGGGGCGGTCCCGCCGCTACCTCTCCCTATACCACCAACGCCGAGGGCCACGGCCCCGCCTGGGCGAACTCCTTGTTCGAGGATAACGCCGAGCACGGTCTTGGTATGTACTACGGCCAGAAGGCCATCCGCGAGCGCCTGAAGGGCATCGTCGAGGAGATCGCCGCCAAGGAAGAGGCTCCCGAGGACATCAAGGCCGCGGCTGCCGAGTACCTGGCCACCTACGAGGACGGCGAGAAGAACGGCGTTGCCGTCAAGAAGCTGGTCGCTGCCCTCGAGGCCTGCGGCTGCGATTGCGAGAACCGTAAGACCCTGCTTGCCAACAAGGAATACCTTGCCAAGAAGAGCGTCTGGATCTTCGGCGGCGGCGGCTGGGCCTACGACATCGGCTTCGGCGGTCTGGACCACGTCCTGGCCTCCGGCAACGACGTCAACGTCATGGTCTTCGATACCGAGGTTTACTCCAACACCGGCGGTCAGGCCTCCAAGGCCTCCCAGATCGGTCAGGTCGCTCAGTTCGCGGCTGCCGGCAAGGCCATCGCGAAGAAGAGCCTGGCTGAGATCGCCATGAGCTACGGCTACATCTACGTCGCGCAGATTGCGATGGGCGCCGACCAGAACCAGACCCTGAAGGCCATCAAGGAAGCGGAAGCTTACCACGGTCCTTCCCTGATCATCGGCTACGCTCCCTGCGAGATGCACTCCATCAAGGGCGGCATGACCAACTGCCAGTCCGAGATGAAGAAGGCCGTCGACTGCGGCTACTGGAACATGTTCCGCTTCAACCCCGCGCTCAAGGCCGAGGGCAAGAACCCGCTGACCATCGATTCCAAGCCCGCCACCACCGACTACAAGGAGTTCATCCTGAACGAGGCCCGCTACAGCTCCCTGACCCGCTCCTTCCCCGAGCGCGCCGAGAAGCTCTTCAACCAGGCTGCCGAGCACGCCAAGGAATACCGCGCTCACCTGGAAGACCTGCAGGCGATGTACGCCCCCAAGGAATAAGGCTTCGCGCCGGTTCCTGCCATTTGCTGTGAAACGAGAGAGCGCCGCGAAATGCGGCGCTCTTTTTGTCGGGCCTGCGCGGCGGCCCCCTTCTTGACGCCCGCCCGCCGAAAAGGTATACTGTAATGTGAAATCATCGGGAGGAAACGGAGGTCATGGCCTTCGACGAGCATCGCTGCGTCGGGCCGGACCGGTAAGGAAAGCCCATGTACGAGCATTTTGCCGATATCTATGACGAGTTCATGACGGAGGCCTCCTACGACCTCTGGGCGGACTACATCGAAGAGCTCTGGAAGCGCCACGGCGGCCTCGCGCGCGGCGGGCGGAAGCGCCGGCCGAAGCTGGTCCTCGACCTCGCGTGCGGGACGGGCAGTCTGACCGCCGAGCTCTGCCGCAAGGGCTACGAGATGATCGCGGTGGACGGCTCCGCCGAGATGCTGGAGCTCTGCCGTGAGAAGCTCTCCGCGGTCACCGCCGAGCCGCCCCTCTGCCTCCAGCAGGACATGCGCGAATTCGAGCTCTACGGCACCGTCGACAGCGTGCTCTGCACCTGCGACAGCCTGAACTATCTGCCGGACGAGGAGGACCTCTGCCGGGTCTTCCGGCTGGTGGAAAACTACCTCGAGCCGGGCGGCAGCTTCATCTTCGACCTGAACACGCGCTACAAGTTCGAGGAGGTGCTGGCGGACAACACCTTCGCCGAGACCTCCGACGACGCGGCGTTCATCTGGGAGAACTACTTCTACGAGGATGAGGGCATCAACGAGTATGCCGTCACCTTCTTCGAGCAGACGGAGGACGGCCGCTACGAGCGCCACGAGGAGACCCACTACGAGCGGGTCTTCGGGACGGAGCGCGTGAAGGAGCTGCTCGCGCGGGCGGGCCTTCGCTGTGAGGCGGTCTACGACGCCTTCACCTTCGACGCGCCGCGGGCGGATTCCGAGCGGATCTGCTTCGTGGCCCGCGAATATCTCTACGATCAATTAGGAAAGAAGCGGGACCTCGGCGATGACACGGTCCCCGGGACGGATCCCGGGAGCGCGGCCGGAACGGTCCCCGGAGCAGAACAATGAGTGATTATCTGGTGCACGGCACCGCCTACGGCGGTCAGATCCTGGCATTCGCCTGCGAGACCACGGAGCTCGTGGAGGACGCGCGGCTCCGGCACGGCCTCTCTCCCGTGGCGACGGCGGCCCTCGGCCGCGCCCTCTCCGCCGCGGCGATGATGGGCTCCCAGCTGAAGAGCGAGGAGGAGACCATCACCCTGCACATCGAGGGCAACGGTCCCCTGGGCAAGACCGTGGCGGTCGCGGACGGCGCGGGCCGGCTCCGCGGCTACTGCAACAACCCCGACGTCCGCATCCCGCTGAAGGCGAACGGCCACCTCGACGTGGCAGGCGGCGTCGGCGTGGGCGTCCTCACGATCACGAAGGACCTGGGCCTCAAGGAGCCCTACACCGGCTCTTCCCACCTGGTCTCCAGCGAGATCGCCGAGGACCTGGCCTACTATTTCACCGTCTCCGAGCAGATCCCCTCGGCCGTTTCGCTGGGCGTCATGGTGAACCGCGACGAGAGCGTCTGGGCGGCCGGCGGCTTCATCCTGCAGCTCCTGCCCGGCGCGGACGACGACACCGCCGACAAGCTCCAGCAGCGCGTCGAGGCCTTCCCGCCGGTCAGCAAATACCTGGCGATGGGCAAGACCCCCGAGGACATGCTGCACGATCTCCTGGGCGACATGGGCTTCGTCCCGATGGAGCGCCGCGACCTGGCCTTCCGCTGCAACTGCAGCCGCGACAAGGTCTCCGCCGCCCTGCTTTCCGTCGGCCTGGCCGACCTTCAGGAGCTCTGCGACGCGGGCGAGCCCGTCGAGATGGGCTGCCACTACTGCGGCGAGAAGTACGTGTTCACCGTGGACGAGATCCGCGAGCTGATGGAGCACGCGCAGGAGAAGGGAGATATGGAAGAGTAATACAAAAAGCCTTGACCGAATTCGGCCAAGGCTTTTTATCTGGGAGGAAAGTGCTATTTCTGAGAAGAAAGTCTGTTTTTTCGTTTGAAGATTTTTCCAAGGAATGTTTTCTTTATCCAAGGATTATCTATGTTCAGCCATTCGAAAAAAGGGTTGGCGCGAAGAATCACATAGGATCCGGATTCTTCGACTAAGATATCCTGGCGCAGATAGTTCATATAGACCTCGGCATCCTTATCGAACTTTGCAGTTGCAACCACCTTCTTCAACTGTATTGTCAGTTGAGCGTCTTGAGCGTTTACGGCCGGCTTGAAATCAAAGTTGCTTTGCTCTTGTTCAAAGAGAGTTTTCCACATTCGTATTCCCCGTTCGTCGTAATCGTTGAACTGTGTTCTGGGGAAATAGGGAGGGATTTCTACGCCGGCAATGGTGAAATACTCTTGGAAAGCTTCTCGAGCACAATAGAGATAATCTGCAGTGTTTTCACCAAAAAGCGTATCCCCTTTGCGAAGCCGTTCTGACATTCTGAAGCAAAAATCGCGGAACAAGAGATTTGAGGCCTCTTGCATTACGTCTCCATAGTATTTTTCGCATTCACTCTTTTTTGTTTCGTCAAAACAAGAATCGACCGCGAGAAAATAGATTCTCCTTTCAACTTGGCTGGGCATGGAAATATCTTTGAGATTGGTCGTGCAAATCATCACGGGATGCTTTCCGGATAGAGAATTTGACAAGCTTTTTACGCGCTCTTCGCCTTTTTTGCCGTTAAAAAAAGCTGATTCAACCTCATCAATTAGTAGAGGATACGTGTTATCGGTAGCGAATAATTTATCAATGGTGTTTTGATTTTTCACATCTTTATATGCGATGTAATGCTTGTCATTTGATAAAACTCGGCCACTTAGGATTCGATCAATGTAGGCCAACAGATAGGACTTTCCGGATCTTCCTCGTCCACCGATAACTAAGAAAATCGGGATATCAATTTTGTTGCCAGAAGTTTCATCGCGTAACTTGAAGATATATGCGGCAAGGAAGGCGTAAAGGATTGCTTCAAAGATTCTCGATAGGTTGGTTTTGCATATGTCGGAAGAAGACACAAAACGGCTATATGCATCAACGAATTTTAAAATGTTGAATACGGATTGAGTGATTTCTTCGGTTGTTGCCTGCTTGCCATATTCTTCTGGCTGACGTTTTGCTGTTTCGTCTTTTGAATTTGTGAATATACGATAGTGTTTTTTATCGTAATCGCTGTACGCTAACGAGAAACGGTCTATGAGAGTCTCTGACGCATTTGTTTTATACAAGAGGTCTTGAATTTTTGGTTTTATGGCCGCTATTTCTGCGGGAGATTTCATGACCATCGCATCGGAATCGCGTTTCGGCTTTTTGGTTACCGTGCTGATGATTTGAAGAGCAATTTGGCTGTCTGCTGCATTGGCTTTTTGTATATTCTGGTCCTCCTGACATTCCTGAAGGAATTCATCGGAGATCAAAGAGGTTATTTTGCTTTCTTTGATTGCGTTTATTATGGAATCAACTTTTTCCTCGGGTGTGTACTCGTCAATGGAGAAAACCTTTCCTGCCTTGTAGTTTTCAATTACCTGACGAGGAACATAATCTTCGGTGTGCTGGTATAAATTCTCAAACCGTTTCAAGTATATTTCATAAATTGGATCATTATCGAAAACAATGATGTCTTCATATTGGGATACTCTATTGCTGAAAGCGCTGTATGTCAAATTGGCTGACCCAAAGATGACTCGATTTGAACCGGTGACGGAATTCGACAAAAGATAAAACTTGGAATGAATGATTGAATTTGTTATAGCGTAGCGAACGATAATTTCCGAATTGACTAGACGAATCTTTTCTGTATCTTTTAGGGAGTCAAAGAATCGTTCTCCCTCGTTTTTTGTGATACGCTTTATGTTTTCCATAAAAGCTTGACGGGGTGTCTCCTTTTCAATTCCGATAATTATCTGGACATTTCGGAATCCGGAGGTTGCTTTTGTAAAAAAAGAGCCGGATGATACATAGGTCACACAATACAGAGTATCAAACTGGTGTGCGTCAAACAGATCTTCCCAGTGAAGATCCTGGCATTTTCCGTTTTTGACTACGCAACACGCATTTCCTATTGGGTCTTTTTCGTCATGCTCTTCGTACCAGTCTATATTGATTTGCTCGCTCATACTCTATCTCCGTATTAGTTTTCTTCTATTTCCAAGAAGAATAGATCTTCGAATTTACATTCCAATGCAACACATAGTAATGCGGCCAGATATGCCGTCGGACAGAATACCCCGGTTTCGATGGAGCTAATCGTGTTTCGAGAAGTGCCTACCTTGTCAGCAAGCTCCGTTTGGGAGAGTTTGGCTTTCGTTCGGTATTCTTTCAAATTGTTTTTCAGGTGCAAATGCGACTTCATTTTGAAAAGACCTCCGCGAAGAACAATAGCAAGGAGAAGACGCCGAGCAAAGCGGCGATAATTCCTGCTACGAGGCGAAAAGGCTTCCTGAGTTTTGCTCCATCCATAATCAACTGGATGGCCGAGATAAGAAAAGCGATAAACGCAAATCCGAACTCTAGTTGCCTTTGAGAAAACCACTTTACCAAGAATAGAGCGATAGCGGCAATTCCTGCAATATTTGCTGCTTTGTTGTCTCCGTGCAACAGAACATCGCGGTCATATTCGGCATGCCCTTTTTCGTTTCTTGCTGCTTGCAATATTTCTTCGTTATTACTCATTTGAGCCTCCTGCCAAGTTTTCTTTTCATTTTCATATTACATCTGCAAAGTTTTATTGTCAATACCGATTTTGCTAATTCGGGGAATGTTGACATTTCTGGAGCGTGAGGTAAAATTAATGCATATGATGATATGTTCCGTTACCTTTTCGCTCTTTCAGCACCTATGAATATTAGACGAAAATCACAGGAGGACACTTCTATGAAAAAAATGATGAAGAAATTCATGCTCGCCCTGGCGCTTCTCGCGGCGGTCAGCACCTTCTGCGCCTGCGCGAAGGGAAAGGCTGAAGCCTCGCCCAGCAGCGAGGACCTCTGGGCCAAGGAATGGGACATGGGCTTCAACTACAACAGCGGGAAGTCCGACGGCGAGAAGTACGAGTATGAGAGCGAGCGCACCGATTCCGACCCGACCGCGCCCTCCGCGCCTACCGTGGCCGACGGCCGCAAGATCGTCCGCACCGTGGGGCTTTTGGCCGAGACGAAGGAGTTCGACGCCGTGCTGGATGAGCTCGCCGCCTCCGTCAAGGCAATGGGCGGCTATTTCGAGAACTACAGCGTGAACTCCCGCTACAACAACTCCCGCGCCGCGACGCTGGTCATCCGCATTCCCAAGGACAAGGCGGACCTCTTCCTGGAGCAGGTGAAGGGCTCCGCGCACGTGCTCCGCAACGAGGAGCATAACACCGACGTCACCCTGGACTACACCGACACCGCCAGCCAGCTGAAGGCCCTGCGCGTCCAGGAGGAGCGGCTGCTCGAGCTCCTCGAGGAGGCCAAGAACCTGACCGAGCTCATCACCATCGAGGACAAGCTCACCAGCGTCCGCTACCAGATCGAGCGCTACGAGTCCCGCATCCGCAGCTATGACAACCAGATCGACTACGTGACCGTCTCCATGACGCTGAACGAGGTCGAGACCGAGACCAAGATCGACAAGCCGACCCCCGGCAGCCGCATGAGCGAGGGCTTCATGGAAAGCCTGAAGGCCGTGGGCGACTTCTTCGTGGAGCTTTGCGTTTGGTTCGTCTCCGCGCTGCCTGTCCTGCTGACGCTGGCCGCCGCCGTGGCGATCGCCGTGGTGATCGTCGTCGCCTCCGTGAAGAAGAAGCGCGCGAAGCGTGCCGCCGCCGCGAAGGCCGCCATGGCCGCCGCGGAGGAGGAGTAATTCCTCGGTTTGTAGAATGAAGGAGCGCGGCCCGAGCGGGCCCGGGCTTGTTTGGTTTGGGATGGGGGGTTGCT
>JAZUHB010000080.1:0-3672 GCA_045641505.1 Bianqueaceae bacterium
GGCCGCGCGCTGAAGCGGATGAACATCTTCCTCACGGCGGCGCTGACCGCGGTCGCGGGCGGCGCGGCCATCATCGCCAGCGTGATTGCGATGTGACGGAGGGGCGGGATGCCGCCGAGATGCCGATGTGGTGACGTGACGCCGCCATTGTGCCGCCGCGATGCCGCGGTTGCGCCGTCGTTGTGTCGCCGCGCGATGCCGCGGGAGTAGCGACCCCTCTTTTTTCCCGTTTTCCTCCTAATTAATCCACAAAGTGGAGCAGATTCAGACTGAGCACCTCGTTTTGCTCCCTTTTTCGAAGCAAATGGGAGTAAAACCGCTTAAAAAAAGACGATTTACTCCTTTTTCCCTAAAAAATGGGAGGAAAAGTGCCTTCTCCCGCCAGAGTCACTCCCACCGATGCATCCGCGGCCCCGCACGTAGCCCAATCCGGACACCGCGGCCGGCCGAAGACGCGAACTGTGCTACTGCCGAAGACGCGAATCGCGCTGCCGCCGAAGCCGGCGATCGACCCGGCCGCATTTTTCCAACAAAAAAAGAGGTCCCCAACCGGGGACGGCTTACTTCTTGTGTAAATCGGCAAGCTCCGCGGCAATCCGCGTCGCTCATGCGGCAAAGCAAGCTTTGCCACCGAAAAAACTTACTTCTTCGCGGTCAGCGCCTTGTAGCAAAGCGCGGCCAGCGCACCGCCGGCCAGAGGCGCGACGATGAAGACCCACACGTTGGCGAAGGCAGCGCCGCCGGCGAGGAGGGCGGGGCCGAAGGAGCGGGCGGGGTTGACGGAGGTGCCGGTCAGGCCGATGCCCAGGATGTGGACCAGGGTCAGGGTGAGGCCGATCACGATGCCGGCGACGGCGCCGTTCTCGATCTTGGAGGTGACGCCCAGGATGGCGAACACGAAGACGAAGGTCAGGATCAGCTCGATGATGAGGGAGGCCACGATGGAGCCGCCGGCCAGGCCGTTGGAGCCCAGGGCGCCGGTCTTATCGGTGAGGCCCGCCAGCGCGAAGATGCCCTTCAGGATGGCAGCGCCCGCGGTGGCGCCCAGGAACTGAGCGATCACGTAGCCGACGAAATCCTTGAAGCTCATCTTGCCCGCCACCAGCATGCCGATGGAAACAGCGGGGTTGATGTGGCAGCCGCTCACGTTGCCCACGGAGTAGGCCATGGCGACGATGACGAGACCGAACGCGAACGCGGTCAGGAGGTAGCCGCAGCCCGCCGCGGCGTCGCAGCCCACGGTCATCGCGGTGCCGCAGCCAAAGACCACCAGCACACAGGTGCCGATGAATTCAGCAATGTACTTTTTCATTGAAACGATCTCCTTTTCGAAAAATAGGTAAAGTGATTATACCACCAAGCCGCCGCGCTTTCAAGAATTCGCGGCAAACGGCGTGAAAAACATTGCGGCAAAAGGTGGGAAAAACATTGCGGCAAAAGGCGAAAAAAACATAGGAAAAGGCAGGCGGAAATGGTATACTGAAAAAAACGGGACGTCCCGCCCCGGAAACGCTACGGAAAGGAGACTGCCATGGACGGACGGATCCGCGCGAAGCTGACGAAGGAGATGGACGCGGCGCAGGCGCTCGGCGCGCTCTGCCTGGGCGGCCTCTCGCTCTATGCCCTCTTTCCGCTCGTAAACCTCTGCCGCGGCTGCCTCGGCCGATGGAAGGTCTCGCCCTTTTTCGGACGCCCCGATTTCGTCATCCCGATGTTGCCGATCTGGCGCGATTACAATTTCGCGCTGATCGCGGTGCTGCTGATCTTCCTTTTGTACGCCTGCCTGAAGAACCGTCTGCCCGCCGGAGCCGCCAAGCCCGCCCCGTTCTCCCGCCTCATCGGCGTCTTCCGCCGGAACCCCGCGTACCTCTTCCTGCTCCTGCTGGGGTTCTGGATGATCGTCTCGACGGCGGTGACCGGCCTCGTCCCCGAGAGCGTCATCGGCAGCGACCGGGCCCGGACCGGGCTCCTCATGTCGCTGTGCTTCCTGCTGTATTTCCCGGCCGCGCTAGGGCTTCGGGAGGAGAAGCAGGCGCGGCGCTTCCTTGCGGTCTTCCTGATCGCCGCCGGGCTCGTGAACGCCGCGATCGTCGCGGAATACTACGCGGGCGCGCACTGGAACCTGTGCCACACCGGGATCGTCTTCTACAACAGCAACCACCTGGCCTACTATCTGCTCGTCGAGACCGTCGCGGCCGGGCTGGTCTTCGTGCTCACCGACAGGAAAGCGCAGCAGTGGATCGCGCTCGCGATCTACCTCTGCGGCGTCGCGTCGCTCCTCATCGCCAACACCCTCGGCTGCCTCGTGGCGCTCGTGCTCAGCTTCGTGCTGACGTTCATCGTGCTGCTCCTCACGAAACGCTTCCGCGCGGGGCGGTTTCTCACGCTGCTCCTCGGCGCGGGCGCGGTCTTCCTGGCACTGTACCTCGTGCCGAACGCGGCGGGCAGGACCCTAAAGAGCAAGGTCCTCGCGAACCTCCGCGTGCTCGACGCCTCCGCCGCCGCGCTGCCGAACCTCGGCGAGGCCTCCGACTCCCTCGGCAGCGGCCGCATGGCGCTCTGGAAGTGCGGCTTCCGCAGCGCCCTCGAAAAGCCCCTGTTCGGCTGCGGGCTGGCCGAGATGCGCGTCCGCCTGAGCCAGGCGACGAACGGCAAGGTCGACAGCGTCCACAACGAATTTCTCGAATACGCCACGAACCACGGCCTGCCCGCGCTCGCGAGCTACCTGGCCTTCTGCCTCGCGGTCTTCATCCGCGGGGCGCGCCGCCGCCTCAGCCTCCGGCCCACGCAGATCATCAGCCTCTGCGCGGCCTTCGCCTACCTCGTCTCCTCCTTCTTCGGCGTGACGATGTTCTACACAGCGCCGTACCTGTTCATCCTCCTGGGGCTCGGGTACTCGCGGGACGAGAGCGGAGCCGACGCGCAGGAGAACGAGAAAGAAGCACCGTAACACCGTAACACTCGAAACACCCGAAAGAGAGAAACACCCATGAAACACCCCATGAAACACCCCGCGAAACGCGAAAACAGCGACGGCTTCTCCGTCGCGCTCGGCCTGTTCGACTACATCAACCCGATCCTGTACGCCGTCACCTCCGTCACCGTCATCCTGTACCTGCGGGGGAGGGCGGCCGCGCCGCTGTTCTGGCTGTACGTCGCCGGCGCCGCGCTCTCGCTGGGCTTCGGCCTCGCGATCCCGACCGTCAAGCTGCTCGTCGGACTCGGCCGCCTGCGCTTCGAGATGCCCGTCGGCCTGGTCTCGTACGTGAACACCGGCATCCTGCTCTCCGGCATCGCGCTCCTGTGCCACGTGACCGGCCTCGGCACCCTGCCGCTCCTCGGCATCCTCGCGGCCGCGGCGGCGGTCATCGCGCTCCTCTGGCACAAGACCGGCAAGTTCAACACGGCCGCGGTCCTGATCGGCGCGGTCGGCTACCTGATGCTCTACGTCTCGCTGATCCTCCTCGCGGCGCGCGCTGCCACGGTCCTGCCCCTCGTGCTATACGCGCTCGCCATCTGCCTCTTCGTCTTCCTCTGCCTGGTCGGCATCGCCTCCAACCTGAAGAACGCGAAGGTGCACTGGGTGATCGAGATTTCCAACGTGATCTGCCAGCTTGCCGTCGCGGTGGCGACCGTGGTGCTGGTGGGGTGAGAGGAATATTATCCATGTGA
>JAZUHB010000081.1:0-14948 GCA_045641505.1 Bianqueaceae bacterium
GGGTTCCCTCGTCAGCTATGAGACGGGCGAGACCAGCAGCTACGGTCTGTTCAATTCGCAGGATCGCGGCGCCCTCTTTGTCGGCCCCGGCGTCGAGGTGTACGAGGGTATGATCGTCGGGCAGTCCCCCAAGGCGGGCGACATCGTGGTCAACGTCTGCAAAAAGAAGCACGTCACCAACACCCGTTCCGCCACCGCGGACGAAGCGCTCCGCCTCACCCCCATCAAGCAGCTGACCCTGGAGCAGTGCCTCGAATTCATCTCCGATGACGAGCTGGTCGAGATCACACCCAAGAACATCCGCATGCAGAAGAAGATCCTTTCCGCGGATCTCCGGGCGAAGGCCGCGCACCGCGCCGAGCAAAATGCCTGATTTTTCCACAAAAAAGAGCCCTGGCAGCGCCCTCTTTTGTGACGAATGCACGAAATACCGGAGAACGTTCTGTTTTCTCCGCTTCACGGGTTGACAGAACGTTCTCTTCCGCACTATAATGCGCTAAAGTCAATTTTCAGAAAGGAGCAGGCAAATGGAAAACAATTCCTATTCTTCCACTTACCCTTGCGGCGCCAAGCAGTCTCAGGCGTCTTGTTTTGCTTGCTCTTCTTCCCGACTGTCCCTTCTCGTGAGCACTGCGCTTCTGGCGGTGCTCATTTTTGTTGTCAGACTGATTTCCCTCGAGCTGCTGCCGGTTCTGGTACTGCTGGTCCTGGTACTGCTGCGGAACAAAATGCAAAGCCGTGTGTTCACCCTGATGTGACGCATCCTGTTCTCGGTAATGAGCGGCTTTGCAAAGAAAGCAAGGCCGCTTTTTATATGGTATTTCAAAATCTGTATCATAAAGGAGAGTAACAAAATGAAAAGCTTCAAAAAAGTGATGGCCGTCGTCTTCGCCGCCGTGCTCGCGATGAGCTGCTTCGCCGGCTGCAGCAATGATGCCAAAGGCAAGTTCTTTATCGGCGCGACCGGTCCTCTTACCGGTGACGCGGCCCAGTACGGTGTCGCCGTCGAGCGCGGCGCCAAGCTCGCCGTCGAAGAGATCAACGCCGCCGGCGGTCTGAACGGCATTCAGTTCTACTTCGACATGAAGGACGACAAGGCCACCGCCGCCGACGCCTCCTCCGCTTTCGACGCCCTGATGGACGCCGGCATGCAGATCTCTCTCGGCTCCGTGACCTCCGGCTCCTGCAAGGCCTTCGGTCAGAAGGCCGCTGAAGAGAAGGTCTTCTTCATGACCCCCTCCGCTTCCGAGGAAGCCATCATCACCGCCTCCGAGTACGCGTTCCGCGTCTGCTTCGGCGACCCCGACCAGGGCACCCTCGCCGCGCAGGAGATCGCGAAGAACTTCACCAAGGTCGGCTGCATCTACGACAACTCCAGCTCCTACTCCTCCGGCATCTTCGACGCATTCGCCGCTGAGATGAAGAAGATCGGTATGGACTTCACCGCGATGACCTTCGACGGCGATTCCAACAAGGATTTCTCCACCCAGGCCGAGGCCCTCAAGGACTGCGACGTCATCTTCCTTCCCATCTACTACACTGAGGCCGGTCTGATCGCGAAGGCCTGCACCGCCAAGGGCTGCAACGCCGTCCTGTTCGGCTGCGACGGTCTCGACGGCATCGACTCCCAGATCGACGCCACGATCAAGAACACCATCAAGTACATCACCCCCTTCGACCTGAACTCCACCGACGCTTTCGTCGCTGCCTTCGTCAAGAACTTCAAGGCCAAGTACGGTGTCGATCCCGACCAGTTCGCCGCTGACGGCTACGACGCGGTCTACGCCATCTACAACGCGATGAAGAACGCCGGCGTCAAGGATGCCGACATCACCCCCGCCGACCTCTCCAAGGCCGTAATCGACGCCATCACCGCCGCCTCCTTCAAGTACAACGGATGTACCGGCGCCATGACCTGGGACAAGACCGGCGCCTGCACCAAGGAGCCCGTCATCGTCGAGCTGAACAAAAAATAAACACGAACATTTTCCGCAGACTGGAGTTTTAGAATGAGTATCCTGCTGGACGGCCTGAGCCTCGGCGCCATCTACGCACTGATCGCGCTCGGCTACACCATGGTCTACGGCATCGCGAAAATGCTGAATTTCGCCCACGGCGATATCATCATGCTCGGTGCCTACGCCATCTACACCGTTCTCCTCTCCAACGGAAATCCCATTCTGGGTCTGATCCTCGCGATCGTCATCTGCACCCTGAGCGGCATCGTCATCGAAAAGCTGGCGTATAAGCCGCTCCGGGGTGCTTCCCCCCTGGCCGTTCTGATCACGGCCATCGGCGTGAGCTACTTCCTGCAGTCCATCGCGCAGATCGTCTTCGGGGCGACCTCTCATCCGGTCTCCCTTCCCAGCCTGGGCTTCCTCGGAATCGGGAATTCCCAGATCAGCATGAGCACCGTCGTCACCCTCGTGGTGGGCGCCATGCTGATGATCGCACTCATCCTTTTCATCAAGCACACCAAGACCGGCCGGGCCATGCTCGCGACCTCAGAGGACCGCGACGCAGCCCGGCTTATGGGCGTTAACGTGGACCGCATCATCATGCTGACCTTCGCCATCGGCTCTGCCCTGGCGGCCTTCGCCAGCCTCTTCTACCTGATGCAGATCCCCTCCGTTTCCCCCACCCTCGGCTCCATGCCCGGCATCAAGGCCTTCACGGCCGCCGTCATCGGCGGTATCGGCTCCATTCCGGGCGCCATGCTGGGCGGCATCCTTCTGGGCCTGATCGAAAAGATCTGTCTGAGCATTCCCGCCGTCAGCGCCTATACCACCGCCATCGAGTTCAGCATCCTGATCCTGATCCTTCTGGTGAAGCCGATCGGACTCCTCGGCAAGCGGCGCAGAGAGAAGGTGTAAGATGAAAGCGAAAGAATATTTTGCCTACGTCAGAAGAGACGCCACCTTCAAGCATGTCGCCAATTATATCTTCATCATCGCCGCGATGGCGCTCTTCCTGATCCTTCAGGCCTGCGGAGCGCTCACCCGCTCGATGAGCGGCCTGCTCTGCCGTATCGCCTACAGCGTGATCCTTGCCGTGTCCCTGAACCTGGTCGTCGGCTTCCTGGGCGAGCTGTCCCTGGGCCACGCGGGCTTCATGTGCGTCGGCGCGTATCTCGGCTGTGTGACCTCGAACTTCCTGTCGGCGTACATCGGGAGCGACCTGCTGCTGCTCCTGATTGCCCTCATCGTGGGCGCGGTCACCGCAGCGGTCTTCGGCTTCGTCATCGGTCTCCCGGCGCTCCGCCTCAAGGGCGACTATCTGGCGATCGTGACGCTTGCCTTCGGCGAGATCGTCCGCAACATCTGCAAAAACCTCGAGTTCCTCGGCGGCAACCAGGGCCTCACCACCCACGTCATGCCCGCGAAGCAGCTGTGGATCGTGTCCTTCATCGTGCTGCTCTTAATGCTCTTCCTGGTGCAGAACCTGATCCGTTCGAAGCACGGACGCGCCATCACCGCCATCCGCGACAGCGAGATCGCCGCCCGCGCGATGGGCGTCGACGTGACCTACTACAAGCTCTTCGTCTTCGTGATCTCCGCCGCCTTCGCCGGCATGGCGGGCGTGCTCTACGGCTTCTACACGACGCCGCTTCTGCCCACCTTCTTCTCGTACAACTATTCGATCGAGATCCTCGTCATGGTCGTGCTCGGCGGCATCGGCTCCCTGAACGGCTCCATCATCGCCGCGGCGCTCCTCACCTACGTGAACTTCGCGCTGCAGAACGCCCTCTCCGGCGAGCTCGCCTCCCTGAAATATCTCTTCTACGCGATCATCCTGATCCTGGTGGTGCTCTACAACAACGCCCCGGGTCTTGGGGGACTCCGCGAGAAGCTCAATTTCAAGAAGCTGTGGGTCCGGATCTTCGCGAAGAAGACGCCCTCGCCCGAGACCATCCGCGACGACGAAGCGGCCTGGCACCGCATCAGCACCAAGATCAAGATGGACGAGCTTCTCTCCGTCGATACCCAGCCCGGCGACAGCTTCGAGCCGGATAAGCCCGGAAAGGAGGCGCGCCGATGAGCGATTACATTCTCGAAACCGAGCACCTCGGCATCTCCTTCGGCGGCCTGAAGGCGCTCGACGACGTGAACCTGAAGATTCCGAAGGGCGCGCTCTACGGTCTGGTCGGACCGAACGGCGCCGGCAAGACCACGGTCTTCAATCTGCTGACCGGCGTCTACCGACCCACCAACGGTCACTTCTATCTGGACGGCGAGAATCTTACCGGCCGCGGCCAGGAAGAGATCTGCCGTAAGGGCATCGCGCGGACCTTCCAGAATATCCGCCTGTTCAACAACATGAGCGTGATCCGCAACGTCATCGTCGGTCTGCAGAATCTGCCCGAATACAAGGTCACGCCCTTCCAGGCGATGCTCCGCCTCCCCCGCCATTTCGCGATGGAGGAAGCGATGCGCGACCGCGCCAAGGAGATCCTGCGGATCTTCGACCTCTACGAGGAGCGCAACAACCTCGCCTGCAATCTGCCCTACGGCAAGCAGCGGAAGCTTGAAATCGCCCGCGCCCTGGCGACGAACCCCAAGGTGCTCCTGCTCGACGAGCCCGCGGCAGGCATGAATCCCCACGAAACCGACGATCTGATGCGCATCGTCCGCTCGCTCCGCGACGAGTTCAGCGTGACGATCCTTCTGATCGAGCATGACATGAAGTTCGTCTCCGGCCTCTGCGACCAGGTGACGGTGCTCAACTTCGGCACCGTGCTGGCCCAGGGCGAAACGGCGGACGCGCTGGCCGATCCGGAGGTCATCCGGGCCTATATCGGCAGTTAAGGAGGAACCGATGGCATTACTCGAAATCAAAGAACTGTCGGTCTTCTACGGCGTCATTCAGGCGCTGCGCTCGGTCAGCTTCAAGGTCGAGGAAGGCTCCGTCGTCACCCTGATCGGCGCAAACGGCGCCGGCAAGACCACGACGATGCAGAGCATCATGAACATCATCCCGCACCGTTCCGGCTCCGTCACCTACAACGGCTACGACATCACGCAGAAGCCCTGCCACAAGATCGTGGAGATGGGCATGACGCAGGTGCCCGAGGGACGCCGCGTCTTCCAGGAGCTCACCGTCTACGAGAACCTGCTGATGGGCGCCTACACCGCAAGCAAGAAACGGGACATCCGCGAGGATCTCCGCGACATCTACGAGCGCTTCCCGCGGCTCGAGGAGCGGAAAAACCAGGTGGCCGGCACGCTTTCCGGCGGTGAGCAGCAGATGCTCGCCATCGGCCGCGCACTGATGAGCCATCCCACCCTGCTGATGCTGGACGAGCCCTCCATGGGCCTCTCGCCCATTCTCGTGGATGAGGTCTTCGACATCATCAAAAAGCTGAACGCGGGCGGCACCACCATCCTGCTGGTGGAACAGAACGCGGGAAAATCCCTGGCGATCTCCGACTACGCCTACGTGCTCGAGACCGGCCGCATCGTGCTGGAAGGCACGGGCGCCGAGCTCATGGGCAACGAGCAGGTCAAGAAAGCCTATCTGGGACAGTAAAGCTTACTCTTCTTTGCATAAGAAAAGAGCCTGAACGGCGGCCGTCAGGCTCTTTTTCGTTGTGTTCATTGCTTGCTCAGAAGCTTCCAAAGCTTTGCGAGAGGTTCGTCGGAAGCAAGCGCCGCCGCCTCGCTCTCGAAACGAATCTGGTAAAAAGTCGCTTCATCCAAAGATATCGAAAGGATGAAAGATCCGTCGCCGTCGATCCGGGACTCGGGATAAGTCAGGACGAGTTCGTTGAGGAGCGTCCGAGCGTCTTCCATCTCGGACCCGGACGTCGGAAGCCGGAACTCCGACGTGCTCTGTGAGGACGCAGAAGTTAGGTCGGTGCAGCTCAGAATACCGATCGGGGGGCCCGCATATTGCTTGCCGCCGCTCGATGAACCGTCGTCGCTGAGACCGGGCTGAACGTGTTCGGTCCACGCGCTTTCCTCCGCGATCTCGCTTTCCGGCTTCATCGGATGAGACTTATTTCCGGATACCGTCAGCGACACGCAGACGAAAAGGACCAGCATGCCGCCCGCGAAGGACAGGACCCTCGCCGGATTCCATTTGCGTCGGGAAGCCTTATTTTGCCCCATAGAGGCGGTTTCGCTTCTCGGCACGTTCAGATTATCATAAAAACGGTTGAGGGCCGTTCTCGGGCTTTCTGACGGCTCTGGAGAGGTTCCGAGCTCCTCGACCGCACGGTCGATGCGGCGGCGGGAAACCTTCCTGTCATCCGCGGGAAAAGCAGCCTTCAGAAACTCGGCTTCCGCGTTCTTTTTCATGTGCGACCCTCCTTATCCGAAAATGAAAAGCAGACATAGCAGCATAAAGACCTCCGGATGCTTTCTCAGCTTCGCGAAGATCCGCGAGAAACGCATCTTGCACGCGCCCTCGCTGAGTCCCTGATCCCGGGCGATCTCCCGGACCTCGAAGCCTTGGTCGAAGCGGAGTCTGAGCAGCGCGATCTCCTCCGGGCTCAGCAGCCCTTCGAGCTCCGAGAATCGGAAAAAATGTCCCAGCACACTCTCCTCCACGTCCTCGGGGGCGGCGTAGGTATCAGGCGCTTCGGCATCGTCTATGTCGTAGCTGTCCCGATGCATGCTGAGCCGCAGATAATTCATGGCACGGTTTCGGGCCGTGACGTAAAACCAGCCATCCGCATTCGGATGCCCGGCCAGGTCCTCGCGTTCGTTCCATGCCTGGAGAAAGGTTTCCTGCACCAGATCCTCCGCCGCGCGTTCGTCTCGCACCAGCTGCCAGACGAAGCGTGTGAGGGGGGCGTAGAGCGCAAGATACTTTTTCTCGAAAAAATCGTCTGCGTTCATACTCAGTTATGTGTTCATGTCTGCTTAAGGTAACGTCACGCGCCGATCATTTTTTCGAGCGACGCGAGACGCACGCACAGCGTCAGCACCTTGCAGGCCTTCGCCAGGTTCTCGGGCGAGGGATAGGTGGGCGCGATGCGGATGTTTCTGTCTTCGGGATCGTTTTTGTAAGGATAGGTGGCGCCGGCGCCGGTGAGCACCACGCCCGCCTCACGGCAGAGCGCGACGGTGCGCTTGGCGAGGCCCGGCAGCACGTTCAGCGAGATGAAGTAGCCGCCGCGGGGCAGGGTCCATTCGGCAATGCCGAGGGAGCCGAGCTCCGCCGCGAGGGTCTCCTCCACCGCCTCGAACTTGGGGCGAAGGATCGCTGCGTGCTTTTCCATGTGGGCGCGCAGGTTTTCCGCGTTCTTCAGGAAGCGCACGTGACGCAGCATGTTGATCTTGTCGAAGCCGACAGTCATGAGGCCGACGGTCTTCCGGAACTCGGCGAGATTCGTCTCGGACGTGATCAGCGCGCCGATGCCGTCGCCCGCGACAGTGATCTTCGAGGTGGAGAAGAACTCGTAAACGAGGTCGTCATTCCCGTATTCCGGCGCCTCCTCCAGAATGTTCAGGAGCTTCGCGGGGTTCTCCGGATAGAGATGGTGCACCAGGTAGGCATTGTCCCAGAAGATCCGGAAATCGGGCGCGGCGGGCTTGAGGGCCGCGAAGCGCCGCACGGTCCCGTCGCTGTAGCAGACGCCGCCGGGATTCGAATAGAGCGGGACGCACCAGATGCCCTTGACGGAGGGATCCTTGACCAGCTCCTCCACCTCGTCCATGTCGGGACCTTCGGGGCCGAGCGGAAGGTTGATCATCTCGAAGCCGAAATACTCGGTGATCGCGAAATGACGGTCATAGCCGGGGACGGGGCAGAGCCATTTGAGGCCGGACTGCCGGCACCAGGGCTCCGCGCCGCCGATGCCGTGGACGTAGCCGTAGTTCACCAGGTTGAACATGATCTCGAGGGAGGCGTTGTTCCAGACGGAGACCTGCTCGGGCCGGGCGCCGACCACGTCGGCGATCAGCTGCTTCGCCTCGGGGATACCGTCCATGATGCCGTAGTTAGCGGTATCGGTGCCGTTTTCGAGCACCAGGTCCTCCCGGTCACGGAGGATCGAAAGCATGTCCATGGACAGCGTCGCCTGGGTCGCCTCGGGCTTGCCGCGGGACATGTCGAGCTTGAGCCCCAGAGCCTTCACGGCCTCGAACTCCGCCTTTACCTTCGCGTATTCTTCCTTCAGAGCGCTTTCGCTCAGTTCATCGTATCTCATCTCGGCTCCTTTTAGAAAAAAGACGCAAAAGCTGCCTTTTGCGTCTTTCGGTTTCGTAATGAATCAGGCCTTGGCCGCGTCGACGATCACGGCGAAATCGGGCTTCAGAGCCGCGCCGCCGATCAGACCGCCGTCGATGTCGGGCATCGCGAGAAGCTCAGCCGCGTTGCCGGCGTTCATGCTGCCGCCGTACTGGATGCGCATCGCCTCGGCAACCTCGGCGCCGAAGATCTCGGTCAGGCAGACGCGGATGGCGTGGCAGACTTCCTGAGCCTGCTCCGCGGTCGCGGTCTTGCCGGTGCCGATGGCCCAGACGGGCTCGTAGGCGATGACGGCGTCGACAGCCTGCTCGGCGGTGACGTCCAGAAGGGCAACCTTGACCTGCATGCGGATCAGGTCGACGGTGATGCCCTGCTCACGCTGCTCCAGCGTTTCGCCGACGCAGATGATGGGCTTCAGACCGTGCTCGAAGGCCTTCTTGACCTTCTCGTTGATGAACTTGTCGGTCTCGCCGAAATAGGCGCGGCGCTCGGAATGGCCGAGGATGACGTACTCGCAGCCGGCGTCCTTCAGCATGGGAGCGGAGATCTCGCCGGTGTAGGCACCCTTGTCCTGCACGTAGAGGTTCTCGGCGCCGACCTTGATGCCGCTGCCGGCGACACCGGCGGCGACGGTCGTGATGGACACGAAGGGCGGGCAGTAGACCACGTCGACCTTCTCGGAGGGCGTGACGATGGGCGCGAGGGTCGCGACGAGCTCAGCGGCCTCAGAGGGTCCCTTGTTCATTTTCCAGTTGCCGGCAATGATTTTTTTACGCATTTTTATGCCTCTTTATGTTTGATGTAGGTTGATTCGATCAGCGGTCGTTGACGGCGTCCACACCGGGCAGGCCCTTGCCTTCGAGGAACTCGAGGGAGGCGCCGCCGCCGGTGGAGATGTGGCTCATCTTGTCGCCGAAGCCGAGCTGGTTCACAGCCGCCGCGGAGTCGCCACCGCCGATGACGGTGATGGCATCCTTGAGGTCGGCCAGGGTCTGCGCCACGGCGATGGTGCCGCCGGCGTAGTTGCTCATCTCGAACACGCCCATGGGGCCGTTCCAGACGACGGTCTTCGCGTTCTTCAGAACCTCGGAGAAGATCTCGCGGGTCTTGGGACCGATGTCCATGCCCATCTCGTCATCATCCATGTTGCCCTCGACCACACGGTAGGGAACGTCGTTGGAGAACTCCTTGCAGACCAGATTGTCCACGGGCAGAAGGAACTTGACGCCCTTCTCCGCGGCCTTCTGAATCATCTCCTTGGCGTAGTCGATCTTATCCTCTTCCAGCAGGGACTTGCCGATCTTGATGCCCTTGGCAGCCAGGAAGGTGTAGGCCATGCCGCCGCCGATGATCAGGATGTCGACCTTCTCGAGCAGGTTGTTGATGACGTTGATCTTGTCGGAAACCTTGGCGCCGCCCAGGATCGCGGCGAAGGGACGGACGGGGTTGTCCACGGCGTTGCCGAGGAAGTTGATTTCTTTCTCCATCAGGTAGCCGACCACGGCGGTGTCCACGAACTCGGTGACGCCGACGGTAGAGCAATGGGCGCGGTGAGCGGAACCGAACGCGTCGTTCACATAGACCTCGCAGAGCGCGGCGAGCTCTTTGCTGAAGCTCTCCTCGTTCTTGGTCTCTTCCTTGCGGAAACGGGTGTTCTCGAGGAGCATCACTTCGCCGTCCTTAAGGGCAGCAGCCATCGCGGCCGCCTTGGGGCCGACGACCTCGCCTTCGGGATCGAACTTGACTTCCTGACCGAGCAGCTCAGCAAGACGCTTGGCAACGGGAGCCAGAGAGTACTTGGGCTCGGGGCCTTCCTTCGGCTTGCCGAAATGAGAGCAAAGGATCAGACGGCCGCCGTCGGCGATCAGTTTCTTGAGAGTAGGCAGAGCCTGCACGAGACGGTTCTCGTCGGTGATGACGCCGTCCTTGACCGGCACGTTGAAATCGCAGCGTACCAGAACGCGCTTGCCCTTGACCGAAATGTCATCGATGGTTTTCTTGTTGAGCATAGAAACCTCCTAAATGTCTTATGAATCGCATACCTGATTATTTTATATCAGGCAGAGGCAAATTGCAAGTGGATTATACGGTGAGAACGCCGAGGCTCAGAGCGATCAGGAGCTGCCCCAGATAATAGCAGATCAGGTTCGTGATCCGGAGAGAATACTTCTCCTCCTTGCCGAAGGTGTTGAAGATGAGCACCACGTCGCTCACGAGGAAGAGCACGGCGCCAACGAAGAACAGAAGCTTCTCCGCGACGGGAGCCGCGATCAGATTTCCGAGCGCGAGAGCCGTCATGAGCGTGACCGCGCTGATGTAGAAGACGCCGAAGATGCGGAAGGCGAGCTTCGCGTCGACCGTCGACAGGATCCAGACCAGAAGGAGCGCGGAAACCGCCGCGCCGCCGAGGAGATACCAAAGAATCGCCGGGCAGCCGGGGATCAGCGCGCAGAGGTACAGGATATGGCCGGCCATGAAGACCAGTATGCCGACCAGGAAGATCTTCGAGCCGATTTTCGGGAAGACCAGGCGGAGCTCCAGCAGCACATCGCCGATCGCGCCGCAGATGAGGCCGATAAAGACCAGCTTCGAAAACTTGTCGCCCGCGAAGTTCATCGCGAGGAAGCCCAGCGCGACGAAGATCAGGGAAGCGGTCCCCTTGAGGACCGTGGCGGCGACGTACTTCTTCTTATGCTCGACCGCGATGAAGAAGCACTGGACCGCAAGACCGATACAGGCCAGACCCAGGCAAAGCATCCAGCCGCAGAGACTCGTGTCGGTAACCATTATTTACCCTCCTTTTCAGATGCGGAAGCTTCCGCTTTCTTTTTCGCGGACCGCGCCGAGCTTCTCCCGGAGGAGCTTCTTGAAGCGTTCGCCCTCGTCGCCCATCGGATTGTGTCCGGAGTTCTCGAACCAGATGAGGCACTTGTCCGGGGCCTCGATCATGTCGTACCAGTCCTGCACGAGCACGGCCGGGGTGTTGTTGTCGAGTACGCCGTCGAAGATGTAGACCGGGATCTCGAACTTCGTGCAGTCACGCTTGAAGTTCGTCCGGCCGACCTCCTCCCACATCGCGACGAGCACGCGCTTGTAGCCCTTGATCAGGCCGTAGAGGTCGCGGAGCGAATACTCGCCGCTCAAAAGGACCGGCCAGACCATCGCGGAGGCGTAGGAGCGCTTCTTCGCGTCCTTCGAGTAGCCGCCGTATTTCATCAGGATGTTCCGCTGGACCATCATGCCGTCGTGGCCGCCCTTGTAGCAGCCCATCACGGGCGGGCCGACCTTTTCGAGGGCCGCGACGTCCTCGGCGCAGCCGGCCTTCCGCGCCTCCCCGAGCGTGAACTCGTAGCTGATGCGCTCGTTCTCGGCGATGTCGACCACCTGTCCGAAGCCGACGAACGCGGCGAGATGCTCGGGATGACGGTTCGCGAGATAGGTGCCGAGCTCAGAGCCCCAGGAGCCGCCGATGATGAAGATCTTGTCCTTTTCGAATCGCTTGCAGAGCCACTCGACCAGTTCCCGCGCGTCCTCGACCACCCGGTCCACGGTCAGGCTCTCCTCGGGCACGCCGTAGTAGGAGCCGCCGGTGCCGCGCTGATCCCAGCCCACGAGGGTGAAGCTGTCCATCAGGTCCTCATGATCGTGCAGGATGCTGTGGCGGTTGCAGACGCCGGGACCGCCGTGCAGAAACAGAAGCACGGGCTTCGTCTCGTCCAGGCTGCGGATGTGGATGCGCTGGCGGACGCCGCCGAGCTCCACGAAGAGTTTTTCGTCGATTTTCGCTTTCATGCTCTCCTCCTTACATATCGCGGTGCGCCTTGGCGTTATTCTGCCGGAATTTCCCGCGGAAGTTCTTCGCGAACGAGAAGGTATCGCGGAGCGTACTCTTGGAAAAGCGGGTCCAGCCGTTCTCCGGCATCGCGTGGATCCCGAGCTCCGCGAAGTGCGGGAAGAAGGCTCTGAGGCGCTTCGTGAAATCGCGGTAGCCGGGCTTTTTGTCCCCGCGCCACGCGGCCTCCGCCGAGGCGGCGAAGCGCGGCCAGGCGTATTCCTCGAGGCGTTCGGGCGTGCGGATGAACTCGGTCCAGATCAGGCACTCGGTGCCGATCACCGGGCAGCTCCCGTCCCGAAGCGTCGCTTCCTTCGGCTTCGTTTCCAGATTGTAGATATCCCTAAGCGTCTGAAGGCCGAAGGGATAATCGCAGTAGGCGTGGCGGAAGGGACTGTAGAGCACGGGATTTCCGGTCTCGAGCTGGGCCGGGAGACGGCCGCTCCTGTCCTTCGTCCAAAGCTGGATCAGCGCGTCCGGGTCGAGATTTCCGCCGTAGCAGGCCTCGTTCCAGACTGCCGCCTTGCGGCCACGCTCCTTCAGATGCGCGACCAGCCGGTTCTGGAAATCGCCCTGCAGCTCCCGGAGGTCCGAGAGCCCGAGCTCCTTCATCCGCGCCTGACAGCGGGGACAGTTCTTCCAGTGGGTCTTCGGCGCTTCATCGCCGCCCAGGTGGAAATACTCGCCCGGGAAGAGCTCCAGCATGTCGTCCAGCAGGTCGCAGCAGAACCGAACCGCGTCGTCGTTTCCGGCGCAGATCACATCGTAGAAGATGCCCTGCGAGGTCTTCACCTCCACCGGCTCACCGTCGCAGGAAAACTCCGGATAGGCATGCAGGATGGCCGAGGTATGACCGGGAAAGTCGATCTCGGGCACGACCTCGATGCCGAACTCCGCGCAGTAGGCCACGAGCTCCTTCACCTCGTCGCGGGTGTAATAGGCGCCCTCCTCCGCCTCGGAATAATCCTGGCCGAAATGGTCGCCCTTGCGGACGGAGCCCAGCTCATGGAGCTTCGGGAAGCGCTTGCTTTCGATGCGCCAGCCCTGATCGTCGGAGAAATGCCAATGGAAGCGGTTGAACTTGAAGAGCCACGCGGTGCGGATCATCTTCTTCAGTTCGTCCATGCTCCAGAAATGGCGCGCGCTGTCGATATGGAAGGAGCGCCACTCCACGGACGGCTTATCCTCGATGAAGGCGACCGGGAAAGCATCGGGACACTGCAGCCGGATCTGCTCGAGGGTGGCGCGGCCCAGAAGGATCGCGGCGTCGCTTCCGCCCTCCAGGGAGCATTCGCGCTCGGTGAGCATCAGACGGTATTCCTGGGCGGAAAGCTCAGGATTCAGACGCTCCTCCACCTTGCGGACAGGGATGATTTGATCCAATTCGGTACAGCGCCAGGGCGCGGGAATGAGAGAAAGAGGCATAAGGACTCCTTTGTTCTTGTATCAGCTTTTCGGTGCAGCCGTAAAGCGCTTCACTAACCGCCGCAGGCGGCGTTTCACTAGCCGCCAAAGGCGGCGCTTCACTCTGGTGTTCCGGTATTACTTACCACTCCAGCTTTATTCCGTTCTTCCCAGCGCACTCGACGGCGTAGTCGCGGGAGCGGATCAGCCAATCCTCGAGCTGCCGATCGTCCTTCGCGCCGAGATCGAGGCCGAGGTAGCCCTCGTAGCCCTGCTGCTTCAGGATGCGGAAGAACTCCACCCAGTCGATCGTGCCCTCGCCCAGCGGGATGTGCTCACAGTTGACGGGGATGTTGTCGGCCACGTGGATGTTGGCGTAGCGGCCCTTCAGCTTCGCGAGGGCGAGGCAGATATTCTCGCGCTGCGCCGCGAAATGGCCGGTGTCGAAGTTCGCCTTCAGGTAATCGCTGCCGACCGCGTCCAGCAGGCGGATCATCGAATCGACGGAGCAGATAATCTCGCCGACGCGGGGCTCCATGATGACGGTGCGGCCCAGGGTCTTCGCGAAATCCGCGCAGAAGGCGCAGCTCTCGACGGTAGTGTCCCAGACCTTCTCCCAGTCGAAGCCGTCCGGGATGTGGATGCGCGCGGAGGAACCGAACTCGTACTCGCCGCCGTCCAGCTTGTAGGGGGCGCGGCCCAGGTAGGTGACGGGAGGCGCGTAGCTGGCGAGATGCAGGGTCTCGGCGCCCAGCTCGCAGCCGATCTCGGCCATCTCCATGAAGTAGTCGTAGGCCGCGCGGCGCTTGGTATCGTCGAGCGAGACCAGGTCGGGGTTCACGGCGCAGAAATTGTGGATGTGGATGCCGTTGTCGGAGAGGGCCTTCTTGTAGTCGGAAAGGTTCTTCTTCAGGTTCGCGGCGTGCTCGGTGCCGAGGCCCTCCATCTCCAGATAATGGAAGCCGAGCTTGTTCAGATACTCGAGGGACGCGAAATCGTCCTTCGCCTTGGGAGGATAGCCGTACTTGAGGATCGTGACGAGATAGGTGACGCTGAGTTTCATGGTATTCGAGCTCCTTTGCGGATGGATTTACAGAATGCTTTCCAGATAATCGATGCTCTCCGGCTTCGTCGCCCAGCTGGTGGCGAAGCGGATGACGCTATGGGTATCGTCGTACGCGCACCAGAAGCCGTAGCCGACCTGTCCGGCGAGCGCTTCGAGCCTCGCGTTATCGACGATCACGAATTGCTGGTTCGTGGGCGAATCGAAGAAGAACGGAAGGCCCTTCTTCCGGAGGACCGTCTTCAGTTTCTCCGCCATCTCCATCGCGTGGCGGCTGATCTCGAAATAGAGGCCGTCGGTGAAGAGGACGTCGAACTGGATTCCTAGCGCGCGGCCCTTCGCGAGGAGCGCGCCGTGCTGCTTGATCTGCGTAAAGAAGTGCGCCGGGGCCGCCATGCCCGAGAAGACGATTGCCTCGCCGAACAGGGCGCCGACCTTCGTGCCGCCGATATAGAA
>JAZUHB010000082.1:0-6103 GCA_045641505.1 Bianqueaceae bacterium
CGCGGTCCGGAATGCCGAGCGGGCGGCCCGCGAAAAAGAGGAAGAGGCCGCCGAGCAGGAGCGCCTCGCCCGCGCAAAGCGACAGCCCATCCGCGACGGCTCCGTCGATATCGCGACGCTCGACGATGACAGCTACACAGAAAAGAAAAAACGCCACGAAGAACGTATCCGCCAGATGGAGGAGAACGGCTTCGATCCCTATGAGACTAACAGCGAGGAGGATCTGATCCGCATCCTGCGCGGAAAGGATGCGCCCGCCCGCCGCGAAAAGACCGAGGAAAAGCCCGTTCCCGCGGCTCCCGCGAAGGAAGAGGAGCCCGCGCGGCCCCGCGCGCGGAAGAAGGCCGCTCCCGAGCCCGAGGAGGAAAAGCCCAGCGAGATCGAATATGTGTCGCGGCAGACCTCCGAGGACGGCTCCTACGTCTATCCCTCGATCGACCTGCTCCAGCTTCCCTACGGAAGCGGCGCGGGCGGCAATCATCAGGAGCTGATGCAGAACAAGCAGATCCTCGAGGAGGCGCTTCTCAGCTTCGGTGTCGAGGCCAAGGTCACCCAGGTGAACCGCGGTCCCGCTGTCACCCGCTACGAGCTCCAGCCGAAGCAGGGCGTCAAGGTCAGCCGCATCGTCAATCTGGCCGACGATATCGCCCTGAATCTCGCCGCTCCGGCCATCCGCATCGAGGCCCCCATCCCCGGCAAGAGCGCCGTGGGCATCGAGGTGCCCAACAAGGAACGGGCCACCGTCATGCTCCGCGAGGTCATCGACAGCCCCGAATTTACCAAAGCGAAATCCAAGCTCACCTTCGCCCTCGGCAAGAGCATCGACGGCGAGATCATGGTCGCGGACGTCGCCAAGATGCCGCATCTGCTGATCGCCGGCGCCACCGGCAGCGGCAAGAGCGTCTGCATCAACTCGATCATCGTCTCACTGCTGTACAAGGCCGATCCGAACGAGGTCCAGATGATGCTGATCGACCCGAAGATGGTCGAGCTCAGCGTCTACAACGGCATCCCGCATCTCTGCACGCCGAACCGCCGCGTCATCACCGATTCCAAGCTGGCCGCCGCCGCGCTGAACAAGATGGTGGCGGAGATGACCGGCCGCTACCAGAAGTTCGCGGAGCTCAACGCCCGCGACATCAAGGGCTATAACGAGGCCGTAGCCGCCCTCGACGACGGCGAGCACCAGAAGATGCCCCATATCGTCATCATCATCGATGAGCTGGCCGACCTGATGATGGTCGCTGCCAAGGAGGTCGAGGAGTACATCTGCCGTCTGGCGCAGATGGCCCGCGCCGCCGGCATGCACCTCATCATCGCGACCCAGCGTCCCTCCGTCGACGTCATCACCGGCCTGATCAAGGCCAACATCCCGTCCCGGCTCGCGTTCGCCGTGTCGAGCGGCGTTGATTCCCGTACCATCCTCGACATGGTCGGCGCGGAGAAGCTGCTGGGCAAGGGCGATATGCTCTTCGCGCCCATCGGCGATTCCAAGCCCACCCGCATCCAGGGTACCTTCATCTCCGACCGCGAGGTCGAGGAGGTGGTCAAGGCCGTCAGCCCGAATCCCACCCCGATGAACCAGATCTCGCTGCCCGAGCTTACCGCGACGTCCTCCTCGAACGATTCGGACGACGAGGAAGGCGAGGACGAATATCTGATCCAGGCGATCGAGCAGGTCATCCGCAGCCAGAAGGTCTCTATCAGCCAGCTGCAGCGCGAGTTCCGCATCGGCTTCAACCGCTCCGCCCGTCTGGTCGAGGAGCTGGAGGAGCGCGGCATCGTGAGCACCCAGGACGGCGCCGGCAAGCGCAAGGTCCTGGTGACCTGGGCCGAATACTGCAACACGAACAGCACCGACTGACGCGGCCGTAAGGCCCGTCGGAACTAAATCGGAAGGAGACTTCATCCCATGGAAACGGTTCTTCTGGACGGAAAGGAAGCCGCGCGCAACGTCCGCGCCTCCGTCAAGGCGGAGGTCCTCGCTCTGAAGGAAAAGGGCCTTCCCGCGCCGAAGCTCTGCGTCATTATCGTCGGGGAGGATCCCGCCTCCCAGACCTACGTCGCGAACAAGGAAAAGGCCTGCGGCTGGACCGGGATCAGCTCCGAGATCGTCCGCATGAGCGCGGAAACCACACAGGAGGAACTTCTGGCAAAGATCCGCGAGCTGAATGAGGACCCCTCCGTGAACGGCCTGCTGGTGCAGCTTCCGCTGCCCGAAGGTCTCGATGAGCAGGCGGTCACCTTTGCCATCGACCCCGCGAAGGACGTGGACGGCTTCCATCCCGTGAACGTCGGCAAGGGCTGGATCGGCGATCCGCACGCGATGAAATCCTGCACGCCCTCCGGCATCATCGAGCTGCTGAAGCAGAACGGCGTCGAGCTTTGCGGCGCGCACGCGGTCATCGCGGGACGCAGCAACATCGTCGGCAAGCCCATGGCCGAGCTGCTGCTCCGCGAGAACGCGACCGTCACGGTCTGCCATTCCCGCACCCGGAACCTGAAGGAGCTGGTCCGGACCGCGGATCTCTTCGTGGCCGCGATCGGCCGTCCCCGCTTCTTCGACGGCAGCTATCTGAAGGAAGGCGCCTGCGTCGTCGACGTGGGCATACACCATACGGAGGAGGGGCTCTGCGGCGACGTGGATACGGAAAGCTGCATGGGCATCGCGTCGGCGATCACGCCCGTCCCCGGCGGCGTCGGCCCGATGACCGTCGCCATGCTGATGCGCAACACTCTGGAGGCCTACAAGCTCCAGAACGGCCTGGAGGATACTCTTGGATAAAACGATTTTCTTCATTTCCCTCGGCTGCGACAAGAACACGGTCGACAGCGAGATCATGCTCGAGCTCCTGCAGTCTCACGGCTACACGCTGACCAAGGACGAGCGGGAGGCCGCCGTGATCGTGATCAACACCTGCGCCTTCATCCAGGACGCGCAGGAGGAAGCCATCAACACGATCATCGAATACGGACGGATGAAGCAGGAGGGCCGCTGCGAGGCGCTGATCGTCACCGGCTGCCTGGCCCAGCGCTTCCCCGAGGAAATCTTCACCGAGCTCCCCGAGGTCGACGCGGTGGTCGGCACCGGCAGCTACGAGAAGATCGTCGAGGTGGCCGACGCGCTCCTCGAGGGCGAACGGAAGATCGCCCGCCTGGATGACATCGACGCCCGCGATCTCGGCTATTACAAGCGCTATCTCACAACCGTCGGGTACTATGCCTACCTCAAGATCGCCGAGGGCTGCAATAATCATTGCACCTACTGCGTGATCCCCTCGCTCCGCGGCAAGTACCGCAGCCGTCCCTTCGAGGCGGTCCTGCGGGACGCGCGCGACCTGGCGGAGCAGGGCGTGAAGGAGCTCATCGTCGTCGCGCAGGACATCACGAAGTACGGCCGCGACCTCGACGAGGGCAAGGATCTGCCGGAGCTGCTCCGCGCGCTCTGCAAAATCTCCGGCTTCGAATGGATCCGGCTTCTGTACTGCTATCCCGAGGACGTGAGCGACGAGCTGATCGCCGTCATCAAGGAGGAGAAGAAGATCCTCCACTATCTCGACATCCCGATTCAGCACTCGGCGGACACCGTGCTCAAGCGGATGGGCCGCCGGAACACAGAGGCGGAGCTCCGGACGCTGGTCGCGAAGCTCCGCCGCGAGATCCCCGACGTCTGCCTCCGCACGACGCTGATCACCGGCTTCCCCGGCGAGACCGAGGAGGAATTCGGCAAGCTCCTGGACTTCGTCCGCGAGATGAAGTTCGACCGTCTCGGCGCGTTCGCCTATTCCAAGGAAGAGGGCTCGCCCGCGGCGCGGATGAAGGGCCAGCTGCCCCAGAAGACCAAGGAGGCCCGCAAGGACCGTGTGATGGAGCTGCAGCGGGAGATCTCGAACGAAATCTCCGCGGCGCTGGTCGGGCGCGAGCTCGACGCGCTGGTCGAGGGCGTGCTGCCCGAGAAGACGGAGGAGGGCTTCACCTACATCGCCCGCACCTACCGCGACGCGCCCGAGATCGACGGCTTCCTCTTCTTCAACTCGCTTGACGAGTACCGCTCCGGCGATTTCGTGCGCTGCCGCGTGACCGGTTCCTACGAATACGATCTGATCGGAGAGCTCTTATGAACAAGAATGTGCCCAATATTCTGACGGTATTTCGTGTCATTCTGGTTCCGTTCTTCGTGCTGTTCTATCTGACCCCGGCGGTTCCGGGAGCCTTTGGGAAATACCTGCCCCTCGCGATCTTCATCGCGGCGAGCATCACCGATTTCCTGGACGGCGCGATTGCCCGTCACTACGGCTTCCTGACGAATTTCGGCCGCTTCATGGATCCGCTCGCGGACAAGATCCTGGTCGGCGCGGCGCTGATCTGCTTCGTGCAGACCGGCAGGATGGCGGCCTGGGCGGTCATCGTCCTGATCTCCCGCGAGTTCGTGATCAGCGGCTTCCGCATGCTGGCCGCGGTCTCCGGCCGCGTGATCTCCGCCGGCATCTGGGGCAAGCTCAAGACTGCCGTGCAGATGGTCACGATCATCCTGATCCTGCTGGACCTGCCCTTCGCCTGGTTCGGCATCCTGTGTCAGGTCATGGTTTATCTCTGCGTGGCCCTGTCCCTGATTTCCCTGGCCGTCTATTTCAAGGGAAATCTGGACGTGCTGCAGGAGAAAAAATGAGTTCCCGCGGAACGTTTCCGCTCAACAGACGATAATAACATTAGATACACTTCAGATGGGAGAAATCAAAATGGCAGAAAAAGACGAAAGACAGAGAGCGCTCGACGCGGCCATCAGCCAGATCCAGAAGAACTACGGCCAGGGCGCCATCATGAAACTGGGTGATTCCGTGACCATGCAGGTCGAATCCATCCCCACGGGCTCCCTGAGCCTCGACATCGCGCTGGGCGTGGGCGGTGTGCCCCGCGGCCGTATCATCGAGATCTACGGCCCCGAGTCCTCCGGTAAGACCACCGTGGCCCTCCACATGGTCGCCGAGGCACAGAAGCGCGGCGGCATCGCCGGCTTCGTGGATGCCGAGCACGCGCTCGATCCCAAGTACGCGAAGAATCTGGGCGTCAACATCGACGAGCTCTACATTTCCCAGCCCGACAACGGCGAGCAGGCCCTCGAGATTGCCGAGACGATGGTGCGCTCCGGCGCGATGGACATCGTGGTCGTCGACTCCGTCGCGGCGCTCGTTCCCAAGTCCGAGATCGACGGCGAGATGGGCGACAATCACGTGGGCGCGCAGGCGCGTCTCATGTCCCAGGCCCTCCGCAAGCTGACCGGCGCCATCAACAAGAGCAACTGCATCGTCGTCTTCATCAACCAGCTGCGTGAGAAGATCGGCGTGATGTTCGGCAACCCCGAGACCACCACCGGCGGCCGCGCGCTGAAGTTCTACGCCTCCGTCCGTCTGGACGTCCGCCGCGTGGAGACCCTGAAGCAGAACAACGATTTCATCGGCAACCGCACCCGTATCAAGATCGTCAAGAACAAGGTCGCGCCTCCCTTCAAGGAAGCCGAATTCGACATCATGTACGGCAAGGGCATCTCCAAGGAGGGCGATATCCTCGACCTCGCCGTGAGCAACGACGTCGTGCTTAAGAGCGGTGCCTGGTACACCTACAACGACAACCGTCTCGGCCAGGGCCGCGAGAACGCGAAGGCCTATCTGCATGACAATCCCGAACTGATGCTCGAGATCGAGAACAAGGTCCGCGCTCTGAACGGCTTCGAGCCCGTCGCGCCCGAAGGCGCCGAAAAGAAATGAAGCGTATAGCGCGTTTCGAAAAGGTTTCCCCGGAACAGGCTGCGTCGAGCGGCCTCTCCGCGGATTCTTATGAAGAATTGATCTGTCCCCGCCGCGCGACGGCCGGAAGCGCCGGCTACGATTTCTTCGCTCCGTACGGGCTCGTGCTGGAGCCCGGAGAGGCCGTGACCGTTCCTACGGGCTTCCGTGTCCGCATGGTGCCCGGCTGGGTGCTGCAGATCTTCCCGCGGAGCGGTCTCGGCTTCAAGTTCAAACTGCAGCTCGCGAACACCGTGGGCATCATCGACAGCGATTACTACTACGCCCGCAACGAAGGGCACATCATGATCAAGCTGTTC
>JAZUHB010000083.1:0-4403 GCA_045641505.1 Bianqueaceae bacterium
GCCGGAAATGTTTTCCCGGCGGGTTTTTGATTGGCTGCGGGGCGTCCGAACGGGGGCGGGGACGCGTGCGTCGCCACCTTTGGCGCACTGCTATCCTCTGCGGCGAGCCGCGCAGCCTCATTTCCCCCTTCTCGCCATCTCCGCCGCGCGGTTCCGCTCCTCGCAGATCCGGCCCCAGTCGGGAAGGAGCGGCAGAGTCTCCGAAAACTCGCGCATCAGCTCCGGGATCGGAAGGGTCTGCGGGCAGATCGCCTCGCAGGCGCCGCAGCCGATGCAGGCGGTCGGAAGCTCCGCCGGGGAGAGGGCGTCCAGCTGCATCGACGGCGTCAGCGCGCCGGACGGGTTGAAGCGGATCTCGTTCAGGATCGAAAGGAGCTTCGGGATGTCGAGGCCCATCGGGCAGCCCTCGGTGCAGTAGCGGCAGCCGGTGCAGGGGATCGCGTTCTTCAGTCCCTCCGCGACCGCGAGCAGCGCCTGCTTCTCATCGTCGGAAAACGCACGCTCCTCCGAGAAGATCGCGAGATTGTCCGCCAGCTGCGCCTCGCTCGACATGCCGGAAAGGATCACGGTGACGCCCTGCTGCGCGCGGACCCAGTCGAAGGCCCAGCGGACCGGACTCGCGTCGGGGCGGAGCGCCCGCAGCTTCTCCGCGGCCTCCTCCGGAAGCGCCGCCAGCTTGCCGCCGCGCAGGGGCTCCATCGCCCAGACGGGAATGCCCCGCTCCGCGAGGATGTCAAGCTTCTCGTGCGCGTCCTGCAGCGTAAAGTCGAGATAATTCAGCTGGATCTGGCAGAACTCCATCGAGTCGCCGGCGAAGTCGAGAAAGCGCCGGAGCGTCTCGGGGCGGGCGTGGCTCGAAAAGCCCAGATGGCCGATGGGGCCCAGGCGCTTCTGCTCCAGGAAGTAGTCCAGGATGCCCAGCGCGGGGTCGGTGTAGACCGGCATGCTCCGCTCGATCACGTTGTGGAGCAGGTAGAAGTCGAAATGGTCCACGCCGCACTTCCGGAGCTGCTCCTCGAAGATGGGCGCGGGATCGAAGCTCGGCAGGTCCTGGTGGCCCGGGAACTTGCTGGCCAGGAAAAAGCTCTCCCGCGGATGGCGCGCGAGGGCCTCGCCCAGCACGATCTCGCTCATCCCGCCGTGGTAGGGATAGGCCGTGTCGAAGTAGTTCACGCCGCCGGCGAGCGCCGCGTCCACCATCCGGAAGGTCTGGTCGCGGTCGATGCTCCCGTCCGGAAGCGTGGGCAGCCGCATCGCGCCGAAGCCCAGCGCCGAAAGCTTCAATTCTCCGAAATCCTTGTACAGCATAGGACACCTCCCTGTCATTCTTGCGGCTATTGTACGCCCGGGCGCGGGGACTTGACAAGAAAAATCGCACGGCAGCGAAAATGCGCCCGAGGCATCCCCGCCCGCGGCAAAAAGTGGTATAATAGAAGCGACCGGGGACACCGGAACCTCCGTCCCCGGCGTGAAAGGAACACCATGGAAAACAAACGCGGCATCTGCCTTTTGAACGATTCATTCCCGCCCTCCATCGACGGCGTGGCCAACGCCGTCTCCAACTATGCCCGCATCATCGACGAGCGCTACGGCAGCGCGATGGTGATGACGCCGGATTACCCCGGCGCGGACGACAGCGTCTGGAAGTTCCCGGTCCTGCGCTACCCAAGCCTCGATCTCCGCAAACAGATCGGGTTCATGGCGGGCTTTCCCTTCTCGCCCGAGCTCTCGCTGGCGCTGAAGGAGAACAAGGTCGAGCTCCTGCACAGCCACTGCCCGGTGGTCTCGACGATCCTCGCCCGGGAGCTCAAAAGCACCGTGGACGCGCCGCTGGTGCTGACCTACCACACCAAATTCGACATCGACATCGCGAAGGCCGTGAAGGGGAAAGCCCTTCAGGAGAGCGCGATCCGCGCGCTGGTCGCCAACGTAAACGGCTGCGACGAGGTCTGGGTCGTGAGCCGCGGCGCGGGCGAGAACCTGCGCTCGCTTGGCTTCGGGAAGGACTACACCGTGATGCCGAACGGCGTCGACCTGCCCCTCGGCCGCGTGTCCGACGAAAAGATCCGCGAGGCCTGCGCGGGCTACGACCTGCCGGCGGGCGTGCCGGTCTTCCTGTTCATCGGCCGGATGATGTGGTACAAGGGCCTGCGGATCATCCTGGATGCCCTCGCCTTCGTCAAGGAGATGGACATCGACTTCCGCATGGTCTTCGTCGGCGACGGCACCGACATGCGCGAGGTGCAGGACTACGCGAAAACGCTGCGGCTGGACGGCAAGTGTCTCTTTACCGGCCCGGTCCGGAACCGCGAGACGCTCCGCGCCTGGTACGCCCGGGCGGACCTCTTCCTCTTCCCCTCCACCTTCGATACGAACGGCCTGGTGGTGCGGGAGGCCGCCGCGTCCGGTCTGGCCTCCGTGCTGGTCCGCGGCAGCTGCGCGGCGGAGGACACAAAGGACTGCGAGAACGCGTTCTGGATCGACGAAAACGCCGCCGCCCTGGGCGCGAAGCTGGTCCGGCTCACGCAGAACCCCGACCTGATGAAGCGGGCGGGCGAGGCCGCGGCCCGGGACCTCTACTGCTCCTGGGAAGACGCCGTCAAGGCCGCCTGGGACCGTTACGGCACGGTCATCGAGAACTACAAAAGCGGCCGGTACAAGCCGGACCGCAGCTTCGACGAGCTGGTCTTCCGGGGCACCGGCGAGATCATGGAGTACCTGGGCGAGCTCGAGGGCACGCGCCGGGATATCGAGCGCCGGCTGAACGCCCAGCACCAGGCCACGCAGGAGAAGCTGCAGGAGGCCTACACGGCGCTGTGGAACATCATGGACCGGTATCTGTAAACGAAAAAATCCCGCCGGATCATCTCCGACGGGATTTTCATGTCTGTGTCATTTCGTAAAATCGAAGGCCTCGGTCAGCTGCCGGTCCAGCTCCTCGCTGCTCAGGCGCTGCCGCGCGGCGTCCTCGACGCGGTCCCGGACGACCAGCTTGAACAGGTTGATCTTCCGGTCGATCATCATCGTGACGCGGTACGTGCCCAGGTCGAAGGGGATGAAGGCCCAGCTGCCGGTGTTGCGGCGCTCCGCCTCCACGAGCTTCGCGTTCTTCGAGCGGTTCAGCTGATTGCAGGCGTTCCAGGCGGCCTCCTCACTCTTGAAGAAGATCGCGTAGTCGCCGTCGCTCTCGATCTTCGCCTGGTCGCAGATGCCGACGCCGCGGAGCAGGTTGCAGATCTCCATGGGGGTCTTCATGTACTGATCGTAGAGCTCGCAGTTGCCGTCCACCAGGTTCTCCTCGGTGATCGCGCCGTCCTTGTAGAGTTGGAGCAGCGCATCGCGCGCGGCGTCGTAGTTCTCACAGATGGGATCGGGCGCGGACTTTTGCTGCGTTTTCTGGGAAGACTGGGTGCTTCGCTGGGCAGCCTTGCGGCGGGCGGCCTCCTCCTGCGCGAGGCGCTTCGCTTCCTCTTCCCGGCTTTTGCGGGCAGCTTTGATGATCGCGCCGAGAATGATGCCGAACACGACGAGACTGAACATGGATGGGGACCTCCTGTAGAATTTCTGTCATTATAATACGCGAAAGCGCTCCTTGGCAACAGGGCGGAAATGAGAAAATAAACGGGGCTAAGGGGGTCATCACGGCGATTTTTCCAAGGCGGGACCCCCCTGCGCGGAGACGCCCGGCAACGAAAAACTTGACACCTTGACGAAAAAAGCATATAGTTTTTTCAACATTATCCATAGGAGATCCTGCCATGTTCGAAACCCTGCATGAACAGATCCGGACCCGTCTGGAAAAACTGCTGCCTGGACAGGTCGTCGTCATCTCGGACTTCGACGATATCGCCGAGCCCAAGACCGTTTCCAAAATCCTGCAGCGCCTCTGCGATTCCGAGCTGGTCCACAAGCTGACCCGCGGCATGTTCTGGAAGAAAGCGCCGCAAAAGGAAGCCCCCTCGGTCAAGGAGCTCGCCGGCGGCATCGCGCGGCAGAACGGCTGGCACATCGTCCCGACCGGCGAGACCGCCCTCTACGTGGTCGGGCTCTCCGACGAGGAGCCGGAGGAATGGGCCTTCATCTCCGACGGCACCAACCGGAACTACAGCTTCGGCGAAACGGTCCTCACCTTCCGCCACGCCGCCGCCCGCTACGTGAACAGCCTTTCCGAAAAGACCGCGGCCCTGATCCAGGCCCTGAAGAGCCTGGGACAGAACGCGATCTCGCCCGAGCAGCTTCTCGACGCGATCAAGCGCAGGTTCGACCGGGCCGACTTCGCGAAGCTCGCGGAGGAAGCGAAAAAGGCGCCCGCCTGGATCGCCTCGCTTCTCATCGCCGTCTGCTCGCTGTACGAAAATCTGCTCTGAAAATACCCGCTCGACGGAGGAATTCATGTGCCCTGA
>JAZUHB010000084.1:0-6761 GCA_045641505.1 Bianqueaceae bacterium
TCGGCGACGAGCAGAGCATCGAGCAGTCCCTCAGCACCTTCTCGTCTCACATGAAAAATATCGTGGAGATCCTGGCGAACGTCACAGACCGCTCCCTCGTCCTCTTCGACGAGCTCGGCGCGGGCACCGATCCGACCGAGGGCGCGGCGCTTGCCCAGAGCATCCTCGAACAGCTCCGGCTCCGCTGTGTGCTCACCGCCGCAACCACCCATTACAGCGAACTCAAGGTTTACGCTCTTTCCACCGAATACGTCGAAAACGCGAGCTGCGAGTTCGATGTCGATACGCTTCGGCCCACCTACCGGCTGCTGATCGGCGTCCCCGGCAAGAGCAACGCGTTCGCCATTTCGCGCCGGCTCGGGCTCGATCCCGAAATCGTCGAAAACGCCGCGGGACTTCTCGAGGCCAACGACGTCAAATTCGAAGAGATGATGACCGACCTCGAGATCCGCCGCCGTCAGGTGGAGGAGGAGCAGGAGAAGATCCGCACTCTCCGCCGCCAGCTGGCCGAGCTCGAGCGCGAGCAGACCGCCGCCGCCGAAAAGCTCGAGGCGCAGCGCGACAAGATCCTTACGAAGGCGCGTGAGGAGGCCCGCGACTACCTAAAGAGCGCGAAGGCCGAGGCCGACCAGTCCATCGCCCGCATCAACACGATGATCCAGAAGGGCGAAAAGGTCGATATCCGCGCAATGGAGCAGGAGCGCGCGAGGCTCCGCGAAAAGACCGACGAGCTCGAAAGCAAGCTCGACACCGCGCCGATCCTTCCGAAGGCCGCCCGCCGCAAGATCACCGAGGTTTCGCTCGGCGACCGCGTCCGCATCGACGGCTTCGACCAGGTCTTTTCCGTCATTTCCAAGCCCGATTCCAAGGGCCGCTTCCAGGTCCAGGCCGGCATCATGAAGATGATGACGAGCCTGAATGACCTGACCGAGCTCCTGCAGGACGAGGAGCCCTCCGGCCCCCGCCGCAAGTCGGCCGACACCGGCATCACGGCCGGCAGCTTCGGCAAATCCGCCTCGATCCGTCCGGAGATCGATCTCCGCGGCATGAGCGTCGACGAAGCGAACCTCGCCATCGACAAATACCTCGACGACGCAGCGCTCGCCGGCCTCGAGAAGGTCAGCCTGATCCACGGCAAAGGCGCCGGCGCCCCCCGCAAGGGCATCCACGAGTACCTCCGCCGCGCGCACCACGTCAAGAGCTTCCATCTGGGAGCCTACGGCGAAGGCGACGCTGGCGTCACCATCGTAGAAATCAAGAAATAAGGACCTGCCATGAACGCAAAGCAAAGAATTCTGATCACGGACGATGACGAAAACATCGTCGAGCTCATCAGCCTGTATCTCGCCAAGGAGGGCTATGAGGTCAAAAGCGCCTCGGACGGCCGCGAGGCCCTTGCCGCGCTCGACAGCTTCAAGCCGAGCCTCATCGTGCTCGACGTGATGATGCCCGAGATGGACGGCTACGAGGTCTGCCGCGAGGTCCGCAAGACCAGCACGACCCCGATCATCATGCTGACCGCCAAGGGCGAGACCTTCGACAAGGTGCTGGGCCTCGAGCTCGGCGCTGACGATTATATGGTCAAACCCTTCGACCCGAAGGAGCTGGTTGCCCGCGTCAAGGCGGTGCTTAGGCGCATCGATCAGAAGAATGAGCCGCAGTCCGTCAAGCGCACCACTTACGAGGGCCTCAGCGTCAATCTCTCGAATTATTCTGTCCTGTACAAGGGCGAGGAGATCGAGATGCCGCCGAAGGAGCTCGAGCTTTTGTATTTCCTGTCCGCCAATCCGAACCAGGTCTTCACGCGCGAGCAGCTCCTGAACCAGATCTGGGGCTACGAGTATTTCGGCGACACCCGCACCGTCGACGTGCACATCAAGCGCATCCGCGAGAAGATCAATCCAGAGGACGAGGGCCTGGGCTGGAACATCAAAACAGTCTGGGGCGTAGGCTACAAATTCGAGGTCAAATAAGAAAGGTCATCCGAGAGAAATGAACAAAATATTCGTTTCCCTGCGCACGAAGATCCTTTTGTATTTCACCGTTCTGCTGCTCGGGATCGTCGGGCTGATTTCACTGATTCTGCCCAAGGTGATGCGGCAGTTCCTCGTCGATTCCCGCATCGAGGACGTGCAGCAGACGAAGGCCTTCGTGAACGAGGTGCTGACCGGGAACGATTTTCTGAAGGATTCCGATACGCAGCGCGATCTTGCGATCTGCGCGAATTCCTCGGAGGTCTGCATCTGGATCTGCGTGCGCGACGGACAGGGCGTCAGCGTCCTTTCCTTCGGCAAGACGCGGAACAGCGTGGAGGATTTCGGCCGCTTCGGCGCGGCGACCCTCACGAAGGAGGAGAGCGCGCTGATCCTGTCGGTCCTGAACGGCGAGAAGGAGGGCGACTTCGCCAACGCCTTCAACAGCGCGTTCAAGGGCCAGACCTATTCGCTCGGTTACCGGCAGAAATACCTCTCGACCGAGTCGCTGGGCCTGTATCTGCACGAAAGCATGAAGGACTGCGCGGTCATCATCCACATCTCGATGGATGACATCATCACGAGCAGCCGTCAGATCCTCGGCCTCATTTTCGTCATCATCGCAGTGCTTTCCGTCGCCTGCTGGCTGATGGTCTTCTTCATGAGCCAAAGCATCGTCGAGCCGGTCACGAAGCTGCGAAACGCCGCCGAGGCGATCACGAAGGGCGATTTCTCGCACAACGTCGAAAAGACGGGCAACGATGAAATCGGCGCGCTGACCGATTCCTTCAACAAGATGACGAAGGAGCTCAAGGAGGTCGACCAGATGCAGAGCGATTTCATCGCGAACATCTCGCACGATTTCCGTTCGCCCCTTACGTCCATCAAGGGCTACGTCGAGGCGATGCTCGACGGCACCATTCCCGAGGAGCGCTATCCGCGCTATCTCGGCATCGTGCTCGATGAAACGAACCGCCTCGCCAAGCTGGCCAACAACGTGCTGGACCTGACCAAGATGGAGAACGGGCAGTACGAGCTCAACCAGACCGTCTTCGACGTGAACGAATCCATCATCACCCTGGCGCTCGGCTTCGAGCAGCGCGTCGAGGAGCACAGGATCCGCATGGATTTCCAACTTCTTCAGGACAAGCTTTACGTCTACGCTGACCTGAGCCTGATCGAGCGGGTGATTTACAATCTTCTCGACAACGCGCTCAAGTTCACGCCCGACGGCGGCACGGTCACGGTCGAAACGAGCATCGTCAACCGGAAGGCCACCGTGTCGGTCAGCGATACCGGCATGGGCATCAGCAAGGAATCCCTGCCGTACGTCTTCGAGCGCTTCCACAAGGGAGACCGCTCCCGCGGCAAGGACAAGAAGGGCACCGGACTCGGCCTCACCATCGCGAAGCAGATCCTGCTGGCCCATCATGAGGATATCGACGTGTTCTCGACGGAGGGTGAAGGGACGACCTTCACGTTCACTCTGCCGCTCGCGTCGAAAAAATAAGAAAAGGACACGATCCGAATGGATAACGAAAACATCGATTTGCTGCCGGAAGATTCGCCGGAGACCGCCGCGCCGGAATCCGGACTTTCCGGCACCTACGCCGCGTTCTTCCGTGAAAACGGCGGGGAAACGCCTTCGCAGGAGCAGTCCGCTTCCGATGAAGCCGAGCCTGCCGTTCCGGCCGAATGGGAGCCTTCCTTCAACGCCTATCTCTATGCGGCTCCGAAGGCGGAGGATCCCGCAAAGGCCGCCCGGAAGGCCAGAAGGAAGAAGAACTTCAAAAAGGTGCTTTCCATTGCGTTCGGCACGGTTCTCTTCTTCGCGGCGTTTCTCACCGGCTCTTATATGACCTCCCGCATGCTCAAGGACTCGCTCCAGAACGGAACCTTCTCGTTCCGTGATTACCGCGACAGGGAGGAATCGGAGCTTCCGGAGCCGGAGTATAATACGATCTCCGAAATCGCCGAGGATCTCCGCCGTTCGTCCTGCCTCGTGATGCCGAACGTAACCAAGAGCTCCGAAACCTATTGCTCGGGCGTTCTCGTCGCGGAGCGCGGCGATCTTCTCTACATCGTGACGGCGTATCACAGCCTCGAGCAATGCACCTCGATCGCGCTTCGCTTCTACGGCTGTGACAAGAACGTTCAGGCGATGCTCCGCGGCTATGACCGCGAGACCGACCTGTGCATCCTGTACGTCTACAAGAGCGAGATTCCGAAGGAAACGCTCGGGAACCTCCGCCTCGCGACTTTCGCCGACAGCACGAAGGTCCAGGTGGGCGACCTCGCCATCGTCATCGGGAATCCGATGGAGAAGTACTACCAGGGAAGCGTTTCCTGCGGCGTGATCAGCTCGCCGTCCCGGCAGATGACCGTGCTTTCCGCGGATGAGACCTCCGGCACGACCTATTACCTGATCCAGACCGATGCCGCGATCAATCCCGGCGACTCCGGCTGCGCCCTGGTCGACGGCCGCGGGCAGCTGATCGGCATCTGCAACGCCTATGTCGACACCGTCGAAGGGGAGGGCATCAACTTTGCCGTTCCCTCCGAAAAGGTCGTTCCGGTCGTGGAGGCCCTGATCGAGGACGGCCGTATCGCGCGGCCCTTCCTGGGCATCGTCGGCACCGACGTATCCGGCACGAACGTTGCCGGCATCGTTCCGGACGGCGCGCTGGTCTACAACGTGACCGCGGGCGGCCCCGCCGATCTCGCCGGCATCATCTCCAACGACGTCATCGTCGAATTCGACGGTGTCCGCGTCCTCAATTTCGATGCCGTAAAGGCCGAGCTGGCCAAGCACAAGGTGGGCGATACGGTGCCCGTCAAGGTCTACCGCTTCATCGGCCTCGAAGAGCCCGAATATGTCATTCTCTCCTTCACCATTCTGGACAAGACCGATTTCAATAACTGACGAAAGCGAGCGAGCAGCATGCAATTCATCAACACTCTCGAAGAAAACGTCTCCCTCCGCGGCGAGTGCTATCTCTGCCAGGACAAGCAAGGCATGATCACCAAGAACGGCAAGCCCTATCTGAAGCTCGTGCTGGCGGACAAGACCGGCGCGATGAACGCGATGATCTGGAACGTGGACAACCGCGTCCAGGCCTTCGAAAAGAACGACGTCGTCGCAATCGACGGCACCGTCACCTCGTACATGGGCGAGAAGCAGTTCAGCGTCACCACGATCCGCAAGGCGCTCGAGAACGAGTACGATCCCTCGAACTACTACCGCTGCGCGGAGGAGTCGCCCGAGAGCCTCTACGGCCGCATCCGCGTGGCCGTGGCTTCCGTCGCGAATCCTTATCTGCGCCAGCTGCTGGAGCGCTTTTTCCCCGCTTCCGGCGCGAAGAAGGAGGCCTTCCTGATGCAGCCCGCCGCCAAGGGCTTCCATCACAATTACCGCGCGGGACTGGCCGAGCACACCGTGAGTGTGCTGAACATCGCGCAGTCCCTTTCCCGTCAGTACCCGACCGCGAACAGCGACCTCGTGACCGCCGGCGCACTGCTGCACGATATCGGCAAGATGAAGGAACTTTCTCCCGCGCCCGCCTGCGATTACACCGACGCAGGGCGTCTGGCCGGCCATATCGCGATGGGCGCGATCATGATCAACGCCGAGGCCGCTCAGATCTCCGGCTTCCCCGAGGATACGCTGCTTCAGCTCACGCATGTGATCCTTTCGCATCACGGCAGCCTGGAGTTCGGTTCCCCCGTGCTTCCTGCCACTGTCGAGGCGATGATCGTGCATCTCGCGGACGACGCCGACGCAAAGCTCAAGGAGCTCAAGGACGGCGTGGAGCTCGACCGCGAGGAGGGCAGTTGGACCGCCTATAACAAGGCTCTTCAGCGTTATCTTTACAAGCCGGAGAAGAAAAATGAGTAAAACCGACAGGGAGGCCCCGTTCCGCAAGAACGAGGTCCTTCATTTTACCGTCGATGACCTGGGGACCCGCGGCGAGGGCATCGGCCATCCCGAGGGCTATACGGTCTTCGTCGAGGGCGCGCTGCCCGGCGAAGAGATCGAGGCGCAGCTGATCAAAACTACCTCCGGCTACGGCGTCGGAAAGCTGCTCCGGATCCTCGTTCCGTCGGAAGACCGCGTCGAGCCCGACTGTCCTCTGGCCGGCCGCTGCGGCGGCTGCCAGCTGCAGCATCTTTCCTACGCCGGTCAGCTCCGCTACAAGAGCGCGAAGATCCGCGACTGCCTGAACCGCATCGGCCATTTTTCACTCGATGAGCCGGTCGAGATCCTGGGTGACGAGGAAGGACGCTTCCATTACCGGAACAAGGCCCAGTTCCCCGTGCAGGAGCTCGACGGACGTTCCGAAGCCGGTCTCTACGCGGCCCGCTCCCACCGGCTGCTTCCTTGCTACCGCTGCGGACTTCAGAAGGACGAGGCTAACCGGCTGCTCGAGAAGATTATCCGCTTCGCGCCCTCCGCAGGTCTCTGCGCCTATGACGAGAACACCGGCAAGGGGCTGCTCCGGCATGTCCTGATCCGGACCTCCGCGAACGGCGAGAACTCCGTCACTCTGGTCCTCAACAGCCGCCGTCTTCCGAACGCGGAGGCCTGGGTCCGCCGCATGAAGGAGCTTTCGGTCACCTCGTTCGCGGTCAATTTCAACACGGAGGATTCCAATGTGATCCTCGGCCGCGAGACGAAGATCCTCTTCGGCTCCGAAACGATCACGGATCATATCGGCGATCTCGCCTTTCAGATTTCGCCCGCTTCCTTCTTCCAGGTCAACGGCCGTCAGACCGAGGTGCTCTACGGGA
>JAZUHB010000085.1:0-13616 GCA_045641505.1 Bianqueaceae bacterium
AGGAGTATCCTTGGAACCGAGGCCGTAGCGGCCGCCGATCACCTGGATGCCGGTGCGGCCGGTAGCGGCCAGCGCGGCGACGACGTCCAGATACAGGGGCTCGCCGAGAGCGCCGGGCTCCTTGGTACGGTCCAGAACAGCGATGCTCTTGACGGTATCGGGGATAGCAGCCAGCAGCTTGTCAGCGCAGAAGGGACGGAACAGACGAACCTTGACCAGGCCGACCTTCTCGCCGTGAGCGTTCAGGTAGTCAATGACTTCCTCGGCCACGTCGTTGATGGAACCCATAGCCACGATGACGCGATCTGCATCGGGAGCACCGTAGTAGTTGAACAGCTTGTAGTCGGTGCCGAGCTTGGCGTTGACCTTGCCCATGTACTCCTCGACGATGCCGGGCACGGCTTCGTAATAGGAGTTGGAGGCCTCACGGTGCTGGAAGAAGATGTCGCCGTTCTCGTGAGAACCGCGCATCACGGGGCGCTCAGGGTTGAGGGCGCGCTTGCGGAACGCTTCGACCGCGTCCATGTCGACCATGTCCTTCAGATCGTCATAGTCCCAGACCTCGATCTTCTGGATCTCGTGAGAGGTCCGGAAGCCGTCGAAGAAGTTGATGAAGGGGACGCGGCCCTTGATGGCGGCCAGATGGGCCACCGCGCCCAGATCCATGACTTCCTGGGGATTGGTCTCGGCCAGCATGGCGAAACCGGTCTGACGGCAGGCGTAGACGTCGCTGTGGTCGCCGAAGATGTTCAGCGCGTGGGAGGCGACGCAGCGGGCAGATACATGGAACACGCAGGGCAGCAGCTCGCCGGCGATCTTGTACATGTTGGGGATCATCAGAAGCAGACCCTGAGAGGCGGTGTAGGTGGTGGTCAGCGCACCGGCTGCCAGAGAACCGTGCACGGTACCGGCCGCACCGGCTTCAGACTGCATTTCGATCACGTTCACCTTCGTACCGAAGATGTTTTTCTGGCCCTGAGCAGACCACTGGTCGACGTAGTCGGCCATGGGGCTGGACGGAGTGATGGGGTAGATGCCCGCCACTTCGGTAAACGCGTAGGAAACGTGCGCCGCGGCGTTGTTGCCGTCCATGGTTTTCATTTTTCTTGCCATGAGATACTCTCCTTTTATTTGAAATAAATGGTCAGCAAAATAAAAATTACCATCAGTAATTGTAGCATATTTTCGGGGCTTGTAAAGCCTTTGGCGGAAGATTGACCTCAGGATTTCTCCCGGATCCGCGCCTCCGTCCCGGCCCGGCGGACCGAACCGTCGGCCTGCAGGAGGTGCGCGCCCCGGATCTCCGGCGAGCGCAGGAGGCCGAGCGGCTTCAGCTCATACTCATAGCCCCAGAGATCGCCGTCGGAGCGCCACGAGGTGGGACTCTGGTAGAAGCGGACGCCGGGCAGATGATGGAGCTGCGCGAAGCCGTTCTGCCGGTTGCCGTAGAGCCGTACCGTGACACGGTGCTCGCCGCGGAGCTCCTCCGTCCCGACCGTGAGCCGGTAGGGCGAGAAGGCGATGAGGCCGGCGGGCTCGCCGTCCAGGAGCACCTCGCAGAGGGCGCCGCGGTAGCGCGGGACGCGGACCTCCAAGGGGCCGTCCGCCGTCACGCGGAGCTCGTAGTCCACGTTGCCGGTGTAATAGGGAAGGCCCTGGCGGGTGACGTCGCCGAAGCCGAGTTCCGTGACCTTCGGCCCGAGGACGCGGTCGGTGCCGCGGAGCCGCACGGAGAAATCGCCCAGCAGATAGAAGTATTCGAGGTTGGTGCGGACGCCGACCGGCACGGTGAGCTCGAGCTCGGAGCGGCCGGCGGGCAGCGCGGGCAGCGCGACCTTCTCGAGGCAGCGGTCGACGTACCAGCCGTTAGGTGCGGCCGGGACCTCCGCGCCGTTCAGCCGGATCCGCGTGTGCGCGGCGTCCTCGAGGGCAAGGCACAGCCCGTCCAGCGGGACCTCCGCGTCCAGCGGGAAGAAGAGCGTGAGGCTGTCCTTCGGCTCCTCGGGCGGCAGCGCGTAGGGCTGCACGACCTCCTTGCGGCGGAGCGGGATACCGAGCTCCGTCCGGGCCTGGTTGTCGAGCCGCAGGAGCTCCTCGACCGGCCGGCGCGGGCCGCCGTTCAGCTGCCATTCGGCTTCGTCGAGAAGGAGCGCGTTGGGTTCCGAAAGGGAAATCGGAACTGACCCAAAGCGGATTTCCTCTTCGCTTCGGAAAGATCGGGAAAGACTTTCCTCCGCGAAGAGGAAATCCGTGGCGGAAGAGGTTTCATGGTCCTCGGTCTTTTCCAGTTTCAGAAGCAGGCTGTCGTGGATGTGCCATTCGCGTTTGATCTCGGTGCGGCCGTTTTTGCGGACGGCCGGGAGGGGACGGATCTCGCCGGTCAGCGTGTCGTACTCGGTCACGCGGTAGCTGCCGCGGAGCCGGACGCGGAGCTCCGGCGCGAGGTCCTTGTCATGCGATTCGGGATAGCGGCCGAGCGCCAGGAAGAGCCACTCGCAGTCCGCGTCGGCGCGGTGCTGGATCAGGATGTCCTTCGAGCGGATGCCCTCGGGGCGGAGCACCTCCGCGAAGCGCCAGGGCTCCAGGGCCTCCGGCAGCTCGCCGGGGTCGTCGCCCACGGCCGCCGCGCGCTCGTAGAGCTCGCAAAGCTCCGCGCTCCGGCCCTTCTCGGCGTCGAGGTATTCCGGGCAGGGGCCCTGGGTGAAGACCGCGCCGCCCGCGCGCGCAAAGGCGAGAAGGAGTGCCACGGTGGTCCGGCGCAGCGTGAGCACCCGCGGGATCACGACCGCCTTGTAGCGCATCTGTCCGACCTGAAGGACGGCGCAGCCCTCCTCCTCGCGGACGGCGCAGGGGTCGGAGGTCAGGCAGGCCTCCTCCAGATAGTCGAAATCGAGCTGCGAAAGGAGCAGCGTCTCCGCGGTCCCGGCGAAGCGCCGGTCCATCCGCTCCCGCTTCTCCCAGGTCCGGTCGTTGGGGCCGGAGATCAGCCAATAGCTTTCAATCGGGTGGATCATCGCCACCTCGCAGAGGGCCCGCCCCCGGGTGAGGGCGGTGTTCACGCGGGCGAAATGGTCCTCGATCAGCGAGAACTTCGCGTACCAGGGGCTCTGGTGCCCGATGCAGGCGGGGTAGTCGCGCTTCGCCTCGCCCCGCATGCTCATCCAGGTCAGATGGGGAACGCGGAGCGTCACGCCCAGCGCCGCCTGCCAGTCGCCCTGCAGCTTGTAGCCGCGGAAATCGTAATCCCAGCCGGTGACGCCGTAGAGCTCGGAGAGCATGCCCTCGCGGCCCAGCTGCCGCACGCGGGACTGGGTCTGCTTCGCGGTGTTGAACTGGTGCTCGTCGCGCAGATTGTCGATGCCGGGGATGCCGAAGGCGCCGTAGCAGCGCATCGCGCTTCCCACCGCGCCGGTCTGCGAGCGGAGGGTGTCCTCGTCCATCACGTGGCCGGTCAGCTTCAGCCCGTGCTCCTCGCACCAGCGGCCGATCTGACTTGCGTAGCATTCGACGAAGCGGTCGGTGACCAGGTTCTGGAACTGCCAGCGGACCGCGGGAAGCTCCCCATCCGCCCGCTCCCAGAAGAGCTCGGGCAGCGCGTCCAGAAGCTCCCGGCCGTAGCGCTCGCGGAAGAGCTCCGGCAGCTTCTCCGTCCAGGGCAGGACCGCGTCCGCCCCCTCCTCCGCCGCGAAGGGAAGGACCTCCTTCGGGCAGAACTGGGGCTCGTCGGTGAAGATCGAGGGGATCACGCCGCCGAAGGAGGCGCCGACCTCGCGGGCGTAGGCCTCGTGGGTGATATCGAGAAAGAGCCGGATCGCGTCCGGGTTCAGCGTGTCGACGTAGGCATGGTCGTTGAACCAGGGATCGTCGGTGGAGTGCTCCAGATAGGCGTACCAGCGGGTCGCGCCGGGGGCCGCGGGGGCGTCCTCCGCCGTGCGCTTCCAGGAGAGCAGGTCGCCCGCCCCGTCCCGCAGGACGTCGTAGACCGCGAGCAGCTCGCCGTTCTCGTGGCGCATCGGATTCTGGCCGCGGCCGGGCTCGGAGCCCTTCGCGCGGTTCGGACGGTCGGGCGCGTAGGGGACGGAGGTAAAGAGCAGCATCCGCCGCGCGAACTCCGGATGGTCGGCGGTCACACGGCCGCCCGCGCTGCCGGAGGGCCAGCGGTCCTCATCGTAGAGGTAGGCCTTCATGCCGCGCTTCTCCGCCTCCGCCACGCAGAAACGGACCGCGTCCATGAACGCGGGCGAAAGATACGGGTCCTGAAGACCGGTGCGGACGTGCATGTGGAAGCCGCCCTGTCCCATCTCCTGAAAGAAGCCGATCTGCTCCGCGAGGACCTCGCGGTCCAGCTTCCCGTTCCAGGCCCAGAAGGGCGCGCCGCGGTATTCGGACGTGGGGTTCCGGAAGAGCTCCGGCTCGAGCGCCGTTTCCTGATTTTTCGGATACAGCATGGGATCCTCCTGTAAAAAAGGGACAGCTCGTTCCTGTCCCTTTGGATTGATTATTGGATTTTGCGCAGGCCGCACTCGGCGAGATAACGCGCCTCGGTCGCCGCGCCCGTTCCGTCCGCCTTGAAGACGCCGCAGCACTCGAGCACGCGGGAAAAGATCGTGCCGACCTCGTCCCGGAGAAGCTCCTCCGCGGCGGCGCGCTCCATCTTCGTGCCGTGCTCCGCGAGCAGCGTGTCGATCCAGGGATGATGCTTTTCGAGGGAGGCGCGCTCCGCGTCGCTCATCGCGGCCTCGGTGCGCTCACCGCAGAGCAGCTCCGCAATCAGGCTCATTTCCGCGCGCAGACGGCCGGGCAGCACGGCGAGACCCATCACCTCGATGAGGCCGATGTTCTCCTTCTTGATGTGGAAGAGCTCGGGCGCGGGGTGGAAGAGTCCGTCGGGGCGCTCGGGCGTCGTGATGTTGCAGCGGAGCACCACGTCCAGCTCGTAGAGGCCCTCCGCGTTCCGGCGGGCGATGGGCGTCACGGTGTTGTGGGGCACGGTCTTGCCGTTTTCCTCACTCCGCGCGACGATGCCGGCCTCGGGGGCGGAGAAGCCCTGCCAGACGGTGAACAGCCGGTCCGCGGCGCGGCAGACCTCCTCGCGGTCCGCTCCGGCGAGCCGGTAGGTGGTGAGGGGCCAGTTCACGCGCTTGACGGAAACCTCGGGGAACTCCGGCAGGCGGTACTCGGCCAGTGACTGCGCTTCCTCCATCGGGAAGCGGTGGCGGCCGCCCTGATAGTGCTCATGATAGAGGATCGAGCCGCCGACCACGGGCAGACCCGCGTTCGAGCCCAGGAAGTAGTGCGGGAAACGGTCCACGAAGTCGAAGAGCCGGCGGAAGGTGACGCCGTTCACCAGCATCGGCACGTGGGCGCCCTTCAGGACGATGCAGTGCTCGTTGTAGTAGACGTAGGGGGAATACTGCATGAACCACTCCTCGCCCTGCAGGGTGAGGGGAAGCTGCCGCAGGTTCTGGCGCGCGGGGTGATTGAAACGGCCGGCGTAGCCCACGTTCTCGGGGCAGAGCAGGCACTTCGGGTAGGCGGCGCTCTTCACGGTCGCAAGCCGCGCCACCTCGCGGGGATCCTTCTCGGGCTTCGAGAGGTTCACGGTGATCTCCAGGCTGCCGTAGGGCGTGCCCGTGCGCCAGTAGAGATTCTTCGCGATGCGCTCGGTCATGATGTAGTGATTCGCGCGGCTGAGGCGGTAGAAATAGTCGGTGCCCGCTTCCCCGCCGGCCTTCTCCGCTTCCGCGAAGGCACGCAGGAACTCGGAGGGACGCGCGGTCAGGCCGCCCATGATGCGGGCGTCCAGAAGATCGCGCCAGGTGGTCAGGTTCTCGGGGATCAGGCCCTTTTCAGCCGCGTAGTCGAGGATCTTCGAAAGGATGGGCTCGGGGGTCAGGGACTCCGCCGGGCAAAGCGCGCGGGCCGCCGCGAAGGCCGCCTCACAGGGAAGGCCCCGCCCGACGGTCTCGGGATAGGGCTCCTCCACGGCGAGGAGGTCGAGCAGGCGGTTCCGCTCATAAAAACTGTCTTCTTCTTGGATCAGTTCCCGGTCCAGGGCATAGCAAAGCAGTTCCTCGATCAGAAAACGAATATCGTCCATGTTTATTTCCGTCCGTATGCTTCGATAGTATCCAATATGACCTTCTTGACGGCCTCGGTGCCGTCCTGCGCGGTGCTTTCACGCATCGCGGCGACGTATTTCTCCCGGTCGGCGAGAAGCGCGTCTACCTCCGCGGCGAGGCATTCGGGCGTGAGCTCGTCCTGCGGCAGGAGCTTGCTGTAGCCCTTCCGGTCGAAGGAGCCGGCGTTCAGCACCTGGTCGCCCCGGCTGCCCGAGGACGCCGGCAGAGGAATCAGCACGGCGGGGATGCAGAGGAGCAGGATCTCCGCCAGCGCATTCGCGCCCGCCCGGCTGATCATGCCGTCGGCCATCGCGTAGAGGTGCGGGAGCTCCTCGCTCGCGTACTCCAGCTGGAAGTAGCCCTTGCGGCCCTCGAGCGACTCGTCCTTGAAGCCGCGGCCGCAGAGGTGCATGATCTGGACCCTGCCCTCCCAGAGGGGAAGCGCCGCGCGCACGGCCTCGTTGACCGCCGCCGCGCCCTGGCTGCCGCCCATCACGAGGATCACCGGAAGCTCGGGCGTAAAGCCCGCGATGCGAAGCCCCTCCTCCCGGCTGCCCCCCGTGAGCTCCTTCCGGAGCGGGGTGCCGGTGTAGACCGCCTTGCCCTCGGGCAGATAGGCGAGGGTCTCCTCGAAGTTCGTGCAGATCACCTTCGACAGCGGCGTGCAGAGCTTGTTCGCGAGGCCCGGCGTGAAATCGCACTCATGCAGGATCACCGGGATCCGGCGGACCCAGGCGGCAAGCGCCACCGGGAAGCTGACGAAGCCGCCCTTGGCGAAGACCGCGCAGGGCTTAAGCTTCCGCAGATGCCTGAGCGCCTGCAGGAAGCCCCAGAAGTTCACGAAGGGCATGCCGAAGTTTTCGAGCGTGAAATAGCGCTGGAAGCGCGCCGCGCGCACGCAGTAGTACGGAAGCCCCGCGCCCTCGGCGAGCCGGCGCTCCATGTCGTTGGGCTGGCCCATGTAGCGGACGTCGAGGCCCGCCTCGCGGAGCGGCTCGATCAGCGCCAGGTTCGGCGTCACGTGTCCGGCGGAGCCGCCGCCGGTGAGAATGATGATGTTCGACATGTCAGTCCTCCGCCTTCATCCGTGCGGAGAGCTTCGCGAGCATCTCCTCCTTCTGCTCCGCGCCGACCTCGACGGGCGTCCAGACGGGCAGGCAGCCCACGCCCTCGAAGCGCGGGATCACGTGGAGATGGAAGTGCATCACGGTCTGGCCGGCAGCCGCGCCGTTGTTCTGGATCAGGTTGAGGCCGTCGCAGCCGAGCTCCTCCTTCATCGCGAAGGCAAGCTTCTGCGCGAGGGCCATCGCCTTCTGCGCCTTGTCGGCGGGAAGCTCGAAGAGGTCCTTCGCGTGCTGCTTCGGAATGATCAAGGTATGGCCGGGACTCGCGGGGGACGCGTCGAAGATCGCCCGGAAGTCCTCGTCCTCGTAGACCGTCGCGGTGGGGATTACGCCGTTCGCCAGCAGGCAGAAAATGCAGTTATCCATGAAAACCTCCCAAAGAGTTTTTTCAGCGTACCTTGAGCGCCTGGTAGACCTCGCGGCGGCTGAGCCCCCGCTCCTCGGCCACCCGCTTCATCGCTTCCTTCTCCGGAAGCGCCGCGTAGAGCGCCATGTGCTCCTCGAGGGAAAGCCCGGCCCAGGCGGCCTGCTTTTCCTCCGCGAGCTCCTCCGCGCTCCGGCCGGCGATCAGGATCACGAATTCGCCGCGGGGCTCGTTTTCTTCATAATAGGCACGAAGCTCCGCCACGGTGCCGAAGCGGATCTCCTCGAATTTCTTGCTGAGCTCCCGCACGCAGGCGGCGCCGCGTCCGGCGCAGGAGGCCTCCATCGCGGAAAGCGTCTTCACGAGACGGTGAGGCGCCTCGTAGAAGAGGGTGGTCATCGGGGCGGAGGCAAGCCGCGCCAGCGCCTCGGTCTGCTCGCCCTTTTCCTGGGGCAGGAAGCCCTCGAACGAGAAGCGGCGGGAGTCGAAGCCCGAAAGCGCGAGCGCCGTGACGAAGGCGCAGGGCCCCGGGAGCGCCGTGACGGCGATCCCCTCCTCGTGGCAGCGCTTTACCAGAATCTGCCCGGGGTCGGAGATCGCGGGCATCCCCGCGTCGGTGATCAGCGCGATGCGCGCGCCGCCCCGGAGCTTCTCGATCAGCTCGCCGGAGCGCTCGCTCTCGTTGAACTTATGGTAGCTCAGCATCGGCTTGTCGATCCCGAAATGCCGAAGCAGCGGGAAGGAGGTGCGGGTATCCTCCGCGGCGATCAAATCCGCCGCGCGAAGCTCTTCCAGCACCCGCTCCGAGATGTCGCCCAGGTTGCCGATGGGCGTGGGGCAGAGGATCAGTTTTCCGGACATTTGTCACCTCATGGCATGCCGCTCGGCGGCCGGCGGCCGTCTCACGGATTCTCGTAGATCTCCAGGAACTCGGCGGAATAGACGCCGGGCTCCGCGTATTCGAACAGGGGCGGGAGCACACGGAGCTCCCCGTTGCCGCCGAACTCGCTCTCGATCAGCACAAGCACCGCCTCCCGGTCCTCGGACGGATGGACGAAACGCAGCCGCTTCGGCTCGAGCTTCACCCGGCGAAGCTCCGCGAAAATCTCGGGGAGCCGCCGCGGACGGTGCACCATGCAGAAGCGCCCGTGCCGGTCCAGAAGATAGCCCGCCGCCTCGCAGACGTCTCGCAGCGTGCAGCAGACCTCGTGGCGCGCCATCGTGCTCGCCTCGTCATCGTTCACCGCCCCGCTGCCCGCCTTGAAGTAGGGGGGATTGGCGGTGACGACCTCGAAGGAGGCGCGCGGGAAGAGCTCCGTCACCCGGCGGATGTCGCCGCAGATCACGGAGATCCGGTCGGTCAGACCGTTCATCGCGCAGCTGCGGGCCGCCATGTCGGCCATCTCCGGATTGAGCTCCAGCGCGGTGTAGACGCTGCCGGGATAACGCGCCGCCATCAGCGTAGGGATCACGCCGGTGCCGGTGCCGAGGTCGATGACCCGCTCGCCGCCGGCGGCCTTCGCGAACTCCGCGAGAAGCACCGCGTCCATTCCGAAGCAGAACTTCGACGGATCCTGGATCAGCCGGAAGGAGCCGCGGCAGAGGTCGTCGATCCGCTCGCCCTCCCGCAGGAAGACCGCGTCGGACGGAGCCGCGGACGCGCTCATTCCTTCTCCAGCTTCTTCAGCTCGGCCTCATCGTCCTGAGGCTGCTGCTGACCTCTGCGCTTGCGGCGCTCGAGGATGCGGATGTCGTCCAGATTGTATTCGTTGATGACGATGTCGCCCTTCTCCTGCTTGATGCCGACCTTGATCAGCTGGCGCAGGACGTTCACGTGGAGGACCTCGCCGTTTCCGTCGACGGTCCCGACGGTGTCGCCCTCGTTGGGCAGCTTCTTGTTCAGCTCTTCATAGGTGGCCTGCTCGTACTTCAGGCAGCACATGAGGCGGCCGCAGGTGCCGGAGATCTTGGTGGGGTTCAGGGACAGATTCTGGTCCTTCGCCATCTTGATCGAGACCGGCGCGAAGTCGGACAGGAAGGTGCTGCAGCAGAACGGACGGCCGCAGATGCCGATGCCGCCGCCCATCTTCGCCTCGTCGCGGACGCCGATCTGACGGAGCTCGATGCGGGTATGGAACGCGGAGGCGAGATCCTTCACCAGGTCGCGGAAGTCGACGCGGCCCTCGGCGGTGAAGTAGAACAGGAGCTTGCTGTTGTCGAAGCTCTGCTCGGCGCCCACCAGGCGCATCTCGAGGCCGCGCGCCGCGATCTTCTCGGCGCAGACGGTCATCGCCGCCTTCTCGGCCTCCAGGTTCTTCGCGTACGCCGCGGTATCCTCAGGCGTCGCGACGCGGATGACCGGACGCACCGGCTGGACCACGTCCTCGTCCGCCGCCAGGCGCACCTCGGTGACGGCCATGCCGTACTCCAGGCCACCCGCGGTCTCCACGATCACGAAATCATTCTTCTGCACCGGGACGGGACCCGGGTTGAAATAATAGACGCGGCCCGTGTGGCGGAACCGCACTCCCACAACATTGATCATCGAAATTCTCCTTTATTCAGACGTTTCCAGGGCCAGCAGCAGGTTGTCCATGGAAAGCGCATAGTTTCCGTTCTGACTGAGCTTCTCCCCCACGTCGCGGATCTGCCAGATGACGCGCGCGAGCTGCGCGGAGGAATAGACGCGGGCGGCTCTCGCGAGCGCGTCGGCGTAATCCGCCGAAAGGAGCGCCGTCCGGTCGCCGGTCTGCTTGAGCACCAGCACGTCCCGGAACCAGGTCTCCATCAGCGAAAGCAGGTTCTGCGCGTTCGCCTTGTAGGTCTCCAGCGACTTCTCCTGCCCGAGCAGCCAGCCGGCGCTTTTGCCCGGCGCCTCGGAAAGGAGCGCGTAGATATCCCGCCGCATGTCCGTGAAGCTCTCGTCCGCGCAGGCCGCGAGCGCCTGTCCGAGCGAGCCGCCCGAGAACGTGGTCCCGAGCGCGACGGTCTCGGCCGGGAAACCCCGCCGGACCAGCTCCGCACGGATCGTATCCTCCGGCAGCGGCTGGAAGCCGATCTTGACGGAGCGCGACTCGACGGTCGAGAGCAGCGCCGCGGCCGAGGTCGTGATCAGGATGATGACCCCGTAGGCCGGGGGCTCCTCGAGGGTCTTCAGCAGCGCGTTCTGCGCCGCCGGATTCATCGCCTCGGCGTTCTCGACGATGAAGATCTTGCGGCCGCCGTAGTACGGCCGGATCGCCATCTCCGCGACGAGCTCCTCGCGGATCTGCTTGACCGTGATTTCTTTCTTGTCCTTCAGCAGCCCGATGACCCGCACGTCCGGATGATTGCCGTCCCGGGCTGTCCGGCAGGCCACGCAGTTCCCGCAGCCGCACGCCCGGATGGCGCCCAGGGCGTCCCGGTTCTCGGTGCACATCAGCGTCTCCGCGAGCGCGTACGCCATGCTGTGCCGCCCGACGCCGGGGTTTCCTTCGAAGATGTAGGCGTGACTCACCGAGTCCGCCAGCACGGCGCCCCACAGATGACGCCGGACCGTCTCGTGGCCGAGAACGGAAGAAAACGGAATATCCAAGAGGCACCTCCTTGCGCGCTGAGCGCGAAATAATAACGTCACGCTGCGCGTGAAATAACAAATACCGAACCACGGCCGCGGCCGTTATTGCGCCGCAGGCGCCGTTATTCTACTCGGCCGTTATCGCGGCGAAGCCGCCGTTATTCTTCCCGGCCGTTATCGCGGCGAACCCGCCGTTATTCGCGGATGCGCCGTTATTGCGGCGAAGCCGCCGTTATTCTTCTCGCCCTTTATCGCCGCTCCGCCGCCTTAATTTTCTCCTCCACCACTCTCCACACGGTCTCTCTCACCGTCTCGATATCCCCCGTGGCGTCGATCAGCCGGACGCGGTCGGGGTACATTTCGGCGAGGGTGAGATAGCCCTCGTTGACGCGGCGGTGGAAGGCCTCGGAGGCCTGCTCGAGCCGGTCGAGGTGGCCGGCGGTCTGCCGGTTCTTCCGGCGCAGACCCTCCTCGTAGCCGATGTAGAGGATCAGGGTCAGGTCGGGCATCAGCCCGCGGATGGCCCACTCGTTGACCGCGGCGACCTGCGGGATGCCGAGCTCGCGGCCGATTCCCTGGTAGACCAGGCTGGAGTCCACGAAGCGGTCGCAGAGCATGATATCGCCCCGGTCGAGGGCCGGGCGGATCACTTCCTTATAGTGCTGGGCGCGGGAGGCGGCGTAGAGGAGCGCCTCGGCCCGCTCGTCCATGGCGGCGTTTTCGGGGTCGAGCACGAGCTCACGGATCTTCTCCGCGATGGGCGTGCCGCCGGGCTCGCGGCTCCGGGTCACGCTGTAGCCCTTCTCACGGAGCGTCTGCTCCAGCAGGTTCATCTGGGTGGTCTTTCCGCAGCCGTCCGAACCCTCCATCGAAATAAAGAGACTCATTCGCTCACCTCTTCCGCAAAAACGGGACCAAGCTCCGCCAGGATCCGGGCGGCGCGGTCGGCGCTCATCGCCGCGAATTCCTCATACTGCATGCCTGCCTCATCGCCGGCGCCGTCGGAGATGCCGCGAAGGATCCCGAAGGGCACGCCGTTCAGCGCGCAGACCTGGGCGATGGAGGCACCCTCCATCTCGGTGCAGCTGCCGCCGAACTGTCCGACCAGCCACTGCTTCTTTTCGGCGGCGCAGATGAACTGGTCGCCGCTCAGGACCTTGCCGACCTTGCAGGAGACGCCGGCCCGTCCGCAGGCCTCGCGCAGGGCCGCCGCGACCGTCTCGTCCGCGGGGATCTCCACGGTGCCGAGCCCGGGGACGGTGCCCAGGGGATCGCCGAAGAAGGCGGTGTCGATATCATGCTGCACGGCGCATTCCGCGATCACCACGTCGGCGATGCGAAGCGTCGGGTCGAGCGCGCCGGCCACGCCTACGTTGATGACGGCGGCGGGGCGGTAGCGGTCGATCAGTGCCTGGGTGCAGAGGGCCGCGTTCACCTTGCCGATGCCCGCGCGGACGGCGACGCAGGGACGCCCGTTCAGCTCGCCCATCGCGAACGTGAGTCCGGCCGGGCCCTGTTCCTCGCGGATCTCCGGAAGAAGCTTCCGGACGGCCTCCTCTTCCTTATCGGTGGCAGTGATGACGGCAAGCAGATTTGACATGGGAAAAACTCCTCGTTATAATTCGTTCATCGAAGGCATACGCCTTCAAGGTATTTTACCATACCCCTCCTGTAAAAACAAGCATAAGGAGTTCCCCATGACCAGGAAGAAAAGAAAGAAGGGGAAGGGCTGTCTCACGGTCCTTCTGTGCATCCTTGCCGCCGCGCTCTGCGTGACCGGCTTCATCGCGCTCCGCACGCAGCTCGTCTACAAGAAGCTCACGACGCCCGCCGTGACTGAGGCGGCGGTCCGTCCCTCGGTGGATTTCGTCCAGCCCGGGATGCTCGCCGGCTGGACCGACGAGCAGTATGCCGAATACTTCGGCCTGCTCCGCGGCGCCGGCTACGACAGCGTGATCCTGCAGTTCACCCGCTACAAGGTCGGCGGCGTCTGCTACACCTACTACCCCTCCGCCGGGATGAAGGACCGCTACGAGACTGTGGACGACTCGATGAGCGACGTCCTCGGCGCGCTCCTTGCGAACGCGGCGCGCGAGGGCTTCGAGGTCTGGGTCGGCCTCTCGGTCGACGACGATGACTGGTGGGGCGTCCTCTGCACCTGGGACGAGGACTGGATGCGCGCCCTGGGCGAGGTCGACGTGATGATGATCCGCGAGATCTCCGAGCTCTACGGCGACGAGCCTGCCTTCCGCGGCTGGTACTGGGCGCACGAGCTCTACTCCAACCCGGTGCGGATGGAGGCGATCTGGGCGGAGCTTCTGAACTCCGCGATCGCCGAAATCGACCGGACCGCCGATGGCCGTCCGCTGATGCTCTCGCCCTTCCGCCACGTGCAGACCGGCCTCGTCACGAACGAATACCGGATGTGGCGCCGCTTCTTCGGCGCGGTG
>JAZUHB010000086.1:0-18982 GCA_045641505.1 Bianqueaceae bacterium
TACACCTCCGCCGACAGCGTGTTCCAGATCGCCGCGCACGAGTCGGTCGTCCCGCCGGAGCTTCTGTACGAATACTGCCGCATCGCCCGCAAGATCCTCGTCGGCAAGCACGGCGCCGGCCGCGTCATCGCGCGTCCCTTCGAGGGCGAATGGCCCTTCAAGCGCACCTCCCGCCGTCACGATTTCTCGATCGTCCCGCCGGCCGACACCATGCTGGACGCGATCTCCGGCGCAGGCAAAGAAGTCCTGTCCGTCGGCAAGATCAAGGACATCTTCGCCGGCAAGGGCATCACGGATTTCGTCTACTCCGCCTCCAACGCAGACGGAATGGCCAAGACGCTCGAATATCAGAAGCGCGATTTCGAAGGCCTTTGCTTCGTCAATCTCGTCGAGTTCGACGCGAACTTCGGCCATCGCCGCGACGTGGACGGCTACGCGAACGCTCTCAGCGAATTCGACGCGTGGCTGCCCTCCTTCACCGCCAACATGCAGGCGGACGATCTGCTGATCATCACTGCCGACCACGGCTGCGATCCCGCCTATTCGGGCACCGATCACACCCGCGAATATATCCCGATTCTGTTCTACGGTCCCGGCGTCCGTCCCGGCGCGCTCGGCACGCTCACGACCTATGCGGATATCGCCGCCACCGTCACTGATTTGCTCGGTGTTCCGTACGAATGCGCCGGCCACAGCCTCCGCGCCCAGCTCATCAAGGAGTAAGCCATGGCCCGTACCAAGAAAAATCCGGCTGTCACCGATGAACAGCTGATTGCCAAAGCCGTCGAGATGATGGGACGCGCCTACGCGCCCTACTCGCATTTCCAGGTCGGCGCCGCCCTGCTCTGCGCGGACGGAACCGTCTTCGGCGGCTGCAACATCGAGAACTCCGCCTACGGCCCCACCGTCTGCGCCGAGCGCACCGCGATCTTCAAGGCCGTCAGCGAGGGCTGCCGCGATTTCGTAAAAATCGCCATCGTCGGCGGCGAGAACGGGATCATCCGCGGGATGGCCGCGCCCTGCGGCGTCTGCCGTCAGGTCATGACCGAGTTCTGCGACCCTGACGCCTTCACGATCCTCCTGGGCGACGTCGAGGGCTATCAAAGCTATACACTGCGCGAGCTCCTGCCGCTGGGCTTCCGTCTCGCGGACGCAAGCGAGGGCCGTTATCTCTGAGAAAGGAACCCGTCCCATGACGATGTACGACATCATCCAGAAGAAAAAGGAAGGATCGGATCTCTCCCGCGAGGAAATCGAATATTTCATTCGCGAATACACCGCCGGACGCCTTCCCGACTATCAGGCCTCCGCTTTCACGATGGCGGTCTGCTTCCGCGGCATGACCGACCGGGAGATGACTGACCTCACGCTCGCGATGCGGGATTCCGGCGACAAGGCGGATCTCTCCTGCTTCGGCGGCCGCGCGGTCGACAAGCACTCCACCGGCGGCGTCGGCGACAAGACCTCGCTGATCGTCGGGCCGATCGTCGCCTCGCTCGGCTGCAAGCTCGCCAAAATGAGCGGCCGCGGCCTGGGGCACACCGGCGGCACCGTCGATAAGCTCGAGTCCATCCCCGGCTTCTGCACCTCGATGGACCCGGACGCGTTCCGTGCGCAGGTCGAGCAAATCGGCATCGCCATCGTCGGCCAGAGCGGCAACTTCGCGCCCGCCGATAAGAAGCTCTACGCGCTCCGCGACGTGACCGCGACCGTCGATTCCGTCCCGCTGATTGCCTCGAGCATCATGAGCAAGAAGCTGGCGGCCGGCGCGGACACCATCGTCCTCGATGTGAAATGCGGCTCCGGCGCGTTCATGAAAACGGAAGAGGAAGCCCGCGTGCTCGCCGAAAAGATGGTCATGATCGGCAAGAACGCCGGCCGGAACACCTCCGCCGTCATCACGAACATGGACATCCCGCTGGGCCGCGCAATCGGCAACGCCCTCGAGGTAAAGGAAGCCTACGACGTGCTTTGCTGCCGCGACGACGCGCCCGATCTCCGCGAGGTCTGCCTCGCGCTTGCGAGCCGCATGGTCGCGCTCTGCTACGGGATGAGCGCCGAGGACGCCCGCGCGCATTGCGAGGACGCTCTCCGCATGGGCCTTGCCCTGATGAAGTTCAATGAATGGATCGAGGCCCAGGGCGGCGACGTTTCCGTGCTCGACGATCCCGATACCTTCTGCCCCGCGAAATACGTGTATGAGCTGCCCGCGCCCCGCTCCGCCTATATCTCCGCGATGGACGCCGAAGAGATCGGCAAGGCCAGCGTCCACCTGGGCGCCGGACGGAAGACCAAGGAGGACTCCATCGATTTCTCCGCAGGCATCGTCCTGACGAAAAAGACGGGCGATTTCGTCCGCGAAGGCGAGCCGCTCTGCGTGCTGTACTCCTCCGTGACGGACGACTTCTCTGCCGCCGCGGCCCAGTATCTCGGCGCGCTTCGCTTCAGCGACAGGCTTCCCGAGCCTCAGCCGCTCATCTACGGAACGGTTTCGTGAAAAGCGCGCAAATTCGCGTTATTTCTCTTTGATTTCATCATCCGCTTGTGCTATAATCATCTAAACAATCCATTTTAGGAGGATTTTTGCCATGATACAGTTGATCGTAGGCCGCGAAGGGGCCGGTAAAACTCAGAACCTGGTCGGAAAAGCGAACGCTCTTGCCAAGACGACGGACGGCCATATCGTTTACGTCGATATGGACCACAGCCAGATCTTCCGTCTGGACTACTCCATCCGCTTCATCGAATCTTCCGAGTATCCTCTCGATTCCAGCAGTGAATTCCTGGGTTTTGTCTGCGGCATCCTTGCGATGGACTACGACGTCAAAACCGTTTTCATCGACGGTCTGCTGAAGAACGCCAAGGCCAAGCCCTCCGAAGCCGGTGAGCTCCTCGCCAAGTTCGTCAAGGTCTCCGAAAGCTACGGCATCGATTTCGTGATCAGCATGTGCTGCGACCTGACCGACATCCCCGAGGAATACCACAAGTTCCTCATCGACTGATCCCATTTACAAGAAAAGCAGCCTCGAACGGGGCTGCTTTTTTCATGCAGTTCGGTGCGGCCGGAACACGCCAAAGCTCCACGGGCGCAAAATAATAAGACCCGGCATACTCTGCCGGGTCTTTTCATAGGGATGAATGGGCTCGAACCATCGACCTCACGGATGTGAACCGTGCGCTCTGACCAGCTGAGCTACATCCCCATAAAGCTGAATCAAATCAGCTTTATTATATTATCTCACAACGACCGGAATGTCAAGCCTGTTTTTCTCGGAGAAGATCGCGGATCTCGGCCAGAATGGCGAGTTCAGCCTCATTCACGGCGGGCGCGGCAGGTGCTTCGGGCTCGGGCGCGGGCTCCTCGGCGGGAGCTTCGGGAGCGGCCTCTTCTTCCTTCTTGGTCAGCTTGTTCTTCAGCGCGTCGCCGGCGTCGCGGACTTTATTGATGCCCTTCACGACAAGGAAGATGACGAAGGCGATGATGAGGAAGTTCACGATCGCGGCAAGGAAGCTGCCGATCTTGACGGAGACAACGGTCTCCTCCTGACCGGGGAAGTCGATCGTCCAGGCAGAAAGACTGGAAACCGTGCCGGCCGTCAGCAGGCCCAGCAGGGGGTTGATGATGTCGTTCACCAGCGAGTTGATGATCGCGGTAAAGGCGCCGCCGACGACGACACCGACGGCCATGTCGACCACGTTGCCGCGGGTGATGAACGCCTTGAATTCCTGACCGAAGGTCTTGCCCTCCGCCTTTTTGGCGGCGCGGGCGGCTTTCTTCTCAGCCTTGGTAAGTTTTTCTTTGCTCATTGGTATTCTCCTTTTATTTGATGATGCTTTCGTTCCAGGATTCGAAGGGCTCGACGCCCAGGATCTTCGCGACGGTGGGCGCAACGTTCGACAGACCGAACTCGCCCTCCTTCACCTCGTACGCGGTGTTCTCATCGTAAATATAGAAGGGAACAGGGTTCAGGGAGTGCGCGGTGCGGACCGCGACGACACCCTTCTTGTTCTTCTCGAGCATCTCGTCGGCGTTGCCGTGGTCAGCGGTGATCAGCACCGTATAGCCGTGCTGCTTTGCGACGGGCAGGAGCCGCGCGAGCTGCAGATCCAGCGCGCCCATGGAAACGATGACGGCGTCGAGATTGCCGGTATGTCCGACCATGTCGCCGTTCGGGAAGTTCACGCGGACGAAATCATATTCCTCGGACGCGAGGACGTTCAGAAGCTCGTCCGTGATCTCAGCGCACTTCATCCAGGGGCGCTGCTCGAAGGGCACGAGGTCGGAGGGGATCTCCACGTAGGTTTCGAGCTCGTCGCTGAACTTGCCGCTCTTGTTGCCGTTCCAGAAATAGGTGACGTGGCCGTACTTCTGGGTCTCGGAGATCGCGTACTGCTTAAGGCCCGCGTTCACGAGCAGTTCGGACAGGGTGTCGCGGATCTCGGGCGGGTTGACCAGGAAGCGCTTGGGCAGCTTCAGGTCGCCGTCGTACTGCAGCATACCGGCGTAGACGACGTCGGGACGCGCGCCGCGGTCGAAGCAGTCGAAGTCCTCGTTGTCGAAGGCCATGCTGATCTCGATGGCGCGGTCGCCGCGGAAGTTATACAGGATGACGCTGTCACCGTCGCAGACGCGGCCGACAGGCGAGCCGTTCTCGGCGATGACGAAGGCGGGCAGATCCTGGTCGATGATGCCGGGAATCTCAGTCCGGTAGGTCTCGATGGCCTCGGCAGCGGATGCAAACGCTCTGCCCTCGCCCTTGACGTGGGTGTTCCAGCCGGCCTCGACCATGCCCCAGTTGGCCTGGTAGCGGTCCATCGTGATCTTCATGCGGCCCCCGCCGGAGGCGATGCGTCCGTCGAAGGAAGCGTCGTTGAGCTCAGCCAGCTTGTTCTCCAGCTGCTCCACGTAGGTCAGCGCGGAGGTAGCGGGCACGTCGCGGCCGTCCAGCAGCACGTGGACGCGGACCTTCTTCGCGCCCTCCTTCTTGGCCTCCTCCAGCATGCAGAGCAGATGCCCGATGTTGGAGTGGACGTTGCCGTCGGAAAGGAGACCGAGGAAATGCAGGGTGGAGCCCTTGGCGATCACATTGCCGAGGCACTCTTTCCAGGCCTCGGAGCTGTAGATCTTGCCGCTCTCGATGGATTCGTTCACGAGCTTGGCGCCCTGGGAATATACCTGGCCGCAGCCGAGGGCATTGTGCCCGACCTCGGAGTTGCCCATGTCGTCATCGCTGGGGAGACCGACGGCGGTGCCGTGAGCCTTCAGGCGGGTGTTCGGGCAGTTCGCCTTCAGCCAGTCGAGGGTAGGCGTATCGGCCAGCGTGACCGCGTCGCCCAGACCCGTCTTGGAGATGCCGACACCGTCCATGACGATCAGAAGAACCTTCTTATCCATATCAATAACCTCTTTTCCCGGAATAATACATATATAACTGACACTTCAGCGTACCGTTGTAGAGCTTTCGTGTCTTGTCCGCTTTGCTGCCGAAGAGCTGCTCGAACTTCTCGTCCGGCGAAATGATGTAGTAGGAGTAGCCCTCCTCCGGCGCGAAGACGACGCCGAGCTTCTTGTAGAGCTCCTCGGCGGTCTTCACATCGAGAAGCCGTTCTCCGTAGGGCGGATTGACCAGCACGATTCCCTTTTTGTTGCGCGAGAAATCGACGAAATTCGGCTTGAAGCGTACGACGTCCCGCTCCTGCACGGAGATCATCTTGTCGACGTGCGCGAGCTTCGCGTTCTGCTTCGTAAGCTCCACGGCCTTCGGATCGATGTCCGACGCGAACGCGTAGAACGGGATCTCCTTCTTGATCGCGGCGAAGGCGCGGTCGCGCTCGTCGCGGAAGATACCGGCGGGCACGCAGCCCCACTTTTCGGCGCCGAAGGGACGGTTGAGTCCGGGCGCGATGTTCTTGGCCTTCATCGCGGCCTCGATGACGAGCGTGCCGGAACCGCACATCGGGTCGCAGACGAACGAATCGCTATGGACCCAGGCGAGCTCGGAAATGGCCGCCGCAAGCGTTTCGCGGATGGGCGCGTCGTTGGAGTCGGCCCGGTAGCCGCGCTTGTGGAGCGGATAGGAGCCGGTCGTGTCGAGCGTGAGCAGGACCTCGTCCTTGAAGATCCGGAATTTGATCGGCATCTCTGCACCGCTCTCCTCGAACCAGGAAGAGCCGTAATGCTCCTTCAGCCGTTCGACCACGGCCTTCTTGATGATCCGCTGGCAGTCCGGAACGCTCCGGAGCGCGGAATCAAGAGAACGCCCCTGCACCGGGAAGGCGGCCTTCGGATCCAGGAACTCCTCCCACGGAACGGCCTTGGTGCCCTGGAAGAGCTCCTCGAAGCTCTTCGCCGTAAATTCATTCATCACCAGCTGCACCCGTTCGCCCAGGCGGCAGCCGATGTTGGCGCGGGCCATGTCGGCCCAGCCTCCCTCGAAATAGACACGGCGGTCCAGCGCTTTCACGCCCTGAAAGCCGGCATATCTCAGTTCGTCGGCACAGAGGCCCTCGAGCCCCTGCAGCGTAGGGATCACAAATCTCATGTTCAACTCCGACTCGTTTTCTTCATAATGATAAATGCTTTTGAGTCCCCCCGTAAGCCGAGTTCTGTTCTAGACGGTCATCTATCTCGAACCGACGTTACCGCCGGTCTCAAGCGACCAACCCGAAGGCACGGCGAGCAGCCGTATCGCCCTCTGCGCGGTCTTGCTCCGGATGGGGTTTGCAGGGCCCCCCACGTCACCGCGGGGACGGTGAGCTCTTACCCCGCCTTTCCACCCTTACCGCGGATATCCGCGGCGGTATATTTCTGTTGCACTTTCCTCGATGTCGCCACCACTGGACGTTATCCAGCATCCTGCTCTGCGGAGCTCGGACTTTCCTCACGCGAAACGCGCGCGACCGTCCGGGGAACTCAAAAGCCGATTCATCGTAGCACAAAACGGGCCCTTCTTCAAGAAGAAACTGCCGCTGTCCGGAACTTTCCCTGAAAAAACCTGAAAATTGGCAAAACAGACCGCTTGACAACTTTTCATCCGTTTGATAATATCAATCTATTCTATGGCTGGAATATTTTATTCCGAGGCGAGAGTACTGGCAGCATGGCTGCCCCTATTGATTGAGTTAAGAGCTCAAATTTTATAAGTTGGTTACTTTATAACCGTCGGACGCTTCGCGCGTACAAACTTGTGAAATGGTCAATAAGAGTAGTAAAAGTAACTTTACTATATAGACTCTGACGCCCAGGAAACCTCCATGTTTTCGTATTTCAAGAGTGTATGCGCATGCGTACACTCTTTTTATATTACTTTCATGAGGAGAGAGAACATGGAAAAGGAAAAGATCGTAAAGCTGGTCAACATTACCAAGTCCTTCGACGGCGAGGAACCGGTGCTCAAAAACGTGAGCCTCACGGTGTACGACAACGAATTCCTCACGCTGCTGGGCCCCTCCGGCTGCGGCAAAACCACGATGCTTCGGATTATCGGCGGCTTCGCGGAGCCTGACGAGGGCGACGTGATCTTCATGGGCGAGCGCATCAACGACGTCCCGCCCTACAAGCGCAACATCAATACGGTCTTCCAGAAGTACGCCCTCTTCCCCCATCTGAACGTCTTCGAGAACATCGCCTTCCCGCTCCGCGAGCAGAAGGTCCCGAAGGATGAGATCAAGGCCCGCGTCGAAGAGATGCTCTCCCTGGTCGCGCTGAAGGGCTTCGAGAAGCGCCACATCAACCATCTCTCCGGCGGTCAGCAGCAGCGTGTCGCCATCGCCCGCGCCCTGATCTCCAAGCCGAAGCTGCTCCTTCTCGACGAGCCGCTCGGCGCCCTGGACCTCAAGCTCCGCAAGGACATGCAGCAGGAGTTGAAGAACATCCAGAAGAAGACCGGGATCACCTTCATCTTCGTCACCCACGATCAGGAAGAAGCCCTGTCCATGTCCGACACCATCGTCGTCATGGCCGAGGGCAAGATCCTGCAGATCGGAACGCCCCAGGACATCTATAACGAGCCGAAGAACGCGTTCGTCGCTGATTTCATCGGTGAGAGCAACATCGTCGACGGCATCATGAACAAGGATTTCCAGGTCACCTTCTCCGGCCACACCTTCGAGTGCGTCGACAAGGGCTTCAAGACCGACGAGCCCGTCGACGTGGTCATCCGTCCCGAGGATGTCGACATCGTCGCCAAGGATAAGGGCATGCTGACCGGCACCGTTTCCTCCGTCACCTTCATGGGCGTCCACTATGAGATCATCGTCGACATCGACGGCTTCAAGTGGATGATCCAGACCACCGATTTCTGCGCCGAGGGCTCCGAGATCGGCCTTTCCATCGATCCCGACGCGATCCACATCATGAAGAAATCCGAATATTCCGACATGTTCGGCGACTACTCCTCCTACAGCATGGAAATGGATACGATCTCCGATCCGGAAAGCGAGGAGGAAAAATGAAAAAGGAAAACGGGAACAACCGGATGACCCGCGCGGAGCGTCTGGCCCTCGAGCCCTACGCCCTGTGGAGCATCCTGTTCGTCGTCGTCCCGCTGATCTTCGTCGCCTACTACGCTTTCACCGACGCGGAGTTCTCCTTCACCTGGGACAACATCAAGAGATTCTTCACCGCCACCTCGCAGATCACCAATGAGGACGGCACGACCCGCACGGTCTACACCTACCTCCTGATTTTCTGGCGCAGCCTCAAGCTCGCGCTGATTTCCACCGCCATCTGCCTGCTGATCGGCTATCCTCTCGCCTACATCATGTCGAAGGCGAGCCCCAAGGCGCAGAAAACGATGATTACCCTGATCATGGTGCCTATGTGGATGAACTTCCTGATCCGCACCTACGCCTGGATGACGATCCTGCAGGATACCGGCATCATCAACAGCCTGCTCGAAGCCCTGCATCTCCGGACCGTCCACATCATCGGCACGGAAGCTGCCGTCGTGATCGGCATGGTCTACGATTATCTCCCCTACATGATCCTGCCCATCTACTCCATCATGGAAAAGATGGATTTCAAGCTGATCGAGGCCGCGCGCGACCTGGGCTGCAACAACGCCTCCGTGCTGCGCCGCGTGATCCTGCCGCTCTCTCTCCCCGGCATCATCTCCGGCATCACGATGGTCCTCATCCCCTCCATCAGCACCTTCTACATCTCCCAGAAGCTGGGCAACGGCAAATTCTACCTGCTTGGCGACGCCATCGAGGGTCAGTACACCTCCGGCAACCTGCACTTCGCCGCCGCGATTGCCTTCATCCTGATGGTGATCCTGCTTCTGGCGATGGGCATCACCCGCCGCTTCACGGACCGGATCGCATACGGAGGTAACGCCAAATGAAAAAAATCTCCAAGGTTTATACCGCGCTGGTCTTCATTTTCCTGTTCGCGCCCATCGCGGTCCTGCTGTTCTATTCCTTCAATGAAGCGAAGAGCCTTTCCGTGTTCAGCGGCTTCACGCTGAACTGGTACAAGGAGCTTCTGAATGACGAGGAAACGCTGAAGGCTCTCCGGAACACCCTGATCCTGGCCGTCGCCGCCGCGGCGATCTCCACCGTCATGGGCACCGCCGCCGCCATCGGCATCAACAAGCTGCGCAGCAAGTTCCTCAAGAGCTCCCTCGATACCGTGACCAATATCCCGATGACCAATCCGGATATCATCACCGGTATCTCCCTGATGCTTCTCTTCGTCTTCTTCGGCACGCTCTTCGGCCTGAAGTCCTCCCTCAGCTTCTGGACGATGCTGATCGCGCACGTCACCTTCTGCCTTCCCTACGTGATCCTGGAGGTGCTCCCCAAGCTCGAGCAGATGGACAAGGCGCTGCCCGAGGCCGCGATGGACCTGGGCTGCACGCCCTTCCGCGCGTTCGTCCGCGTCATCCTGCCTGAGATCTCCTCCGGCATCCTGACCGGCCTGATCATGGCCTTCACTCTGTCGCTCGACGACTTCGTGATCTCCTACTTCACACAGGGAAACGGCTTCCAGACCCTGCCCATCCGCATCTTCAACATGACGAAGAAGACCGTCACGCCGAAAATGTACGCCCTGGCCACCCTGATTTTCTTTGCCCTGCTGGGCCTGCTCCTCCTCTCCAACTTCATCAACTCCACCGACGCTTCCCGTGAGAAAAAGGGAGACGCGGTCAAGGAAGGCAAGCGCGCGAAGAAGGAAAAGAAGGAGCTCAGCGAAAAGGGCCGCAGGATTCTCATCGGCATCGCCGGCGGCGTGATCTCCGCCCTGATCCTGTTCGGCATCTTCGGCACCGAGAAGAAGCTCGTTCTCAACGTCTACAACTGGGGCGAGTACATCTCCGACGGCTCCGAGGGCACCCTCAATACCGTCAAAGCGTTCGAGAAGTGGTACAAAGAGACCTACGGCGTCAAGCTGAAGGTCAACTACGACACCTTCGCCAGCAACGAGGACATGTACAACAAGCTGCAGAGCGGCGCCGTCAGCTATGACGTCATCGTTCCCTCCGACTACATGATCGCCCGCATGCGCGAGGAAGGTCTGCTGCTGCCGCTCGATTTCAGCAACATCCCGAACTATCAGTACATCCGCGACGATTTCAAGGGCCTCTATTACGATCCCGATACGCTGTACTCGATTCCCTACGCCTACGGCATCGTCGGTGTCATCTATGACGCCAACAAGGTCGATGAGGCCGACGTCGGCGACTGGGATCTGCTATGGAACCCTAAATACAGCGGCCAGATCCTTTCCTTCAACAATCCCCGCGACGCGTTCGGCACCGCGATGTACAAGCTTGGCATCAGCGTGAACACCGAAGACAAGGACGAGTGGAAACGCGCGCAGCAGGAGCTGATCGCTCAGTATCCCCTGCTCTACAGCCAGGTCATGGACGAGATCTACAACATGATGGAATCCGGCGAGGCCGCCATCGGCTCCTACTATGCCGGCGATTACTTCACCATGGTGGACGCCCAGGCCAAGGACGTGGACCTGCAGTTCTACTATCCCGAGCGGACCAATTACTACATCGACGCGTTCTGTATTCCCAGCTGCTGCCAGAGCAAGGAGCTGGCCGAGCTCTTCATCAACTTCATGCTGAGCGAGGAAGCCGGCATCGCCAACGCCGAGTACACCTACTACGCGACGCCGAATGCCCTGGTCTACGAGAACGACGAATACATCGACTACATGGAAGACGCCTACGACGTGATCTACCCGGAGACCGAGAACTTCGCCGAGGTCTACAACGAGAACGCCTACCACAACCTGAGTCCCGAGCTCCTCTCCTACATGAACGAGCTTTGGGAGGATGTCAAAATCAACTGAGCGCTTCCGCCTCATTTTCCCTGCAAATGAAAAGAGCATCCCGAGAAGGATGCTCTTTTTTGTGTCCGAAAAATCAGCAGGCGGAAATCAGGCGGATGTAGAATTCGACGGCCGAAAGCAGCGTCTCGAGCCGGATACGCTCGTTGTTGCCGTGGATCGTGCCGCGCTCCTCGGCCGTGAGGTCCATCGCGGAGAAGCGGAAAACCCGGTCGGAAATGGGGCCGTAATGGCGGGAATCGGAGCACTGGACCATCAGATAAGGCGCGACGACGCAGCCCTTCCAAGTGGAAACAACGGCGGACGAGACCTTCTGCCAGCCCTCGCAGTCGGTGACGGAGATGGGGCTGGGCTCGCTGCCTTCGATCACGCTGACCGAGACGTTCGGGTCCGCGATCACCTTGTTCAGATGCTCGACGACACCCTGGATGCTGTCCGCGGGATTGATGCGGATATTGATCGTCATGTGGGCCTCCGGCGGAATCACGTTGGAAGCCTTGCTGCCGTCCATCATCGTGAAGGCGGTGGTCGTGCGCATAAGAGCGTTCATCTCGCCGCCGCTCTTCCTGCAGATACCGGCCAGAACGGGCTTGAACAGCCAAAGATTCGCGAAAATCAGGCGGTAGACGAAATTGGAACGGCGGCCCAGCGTGTCGAACATCTTCGCCGCGGGCGCGGTGATATGGACGGGCATCGGGTTATCCAGGATCCTCGTGCAGGCGCGGGCCAGCCGGTCCACGGGCGCGCCGGGCTTGGGCGCGGACGCGTGTCCGCCGGCAGAGCGGGCGCAAAGGTCGATTCCGACCATGCCCTTCTCGGCGATGCCGATCAGGCCGCAGCGCTCCTTCACACCGGGGAAAACGCCCTCGACGACCGCGCCGCCCTCGTCAAGCACGAACGCAGGCGTAATGCCGTTCGCCGCGAAATGCTCCACGATGTGAACGGCGCCTTTGCCGTTGACCTCCTCTCCGCCGGAAAAGGCGAAATACAGGTCGTTTTCAGGCACGAAGCCCTTGCCGATCAGATGATCGGCGGCCGTGAGCACCCCATTGAAGGTCACCTTGGTATCGAGCGAGCCGCGGCCCCAAAGAACACCGTCCTCGATGATCGCCTCGAAGGGAGGCTTGTCCCAGGCTTCCTCGTTGACCGGAACGACGTCGTAATGCGCCATCAGGACCGCCGGCGCGTCTTCGCCCTTCCCCTTCCAATGAAACAGAAGTCCGCGGTCCGGGAAGCGCTCCAGCGTGCAGACGCGGAAAACGTTCGGGTAGAGCTCAGGCAGCTTCGCGATCAGGCCCTCGAACTGAGCATCATCCTCCAGCGCGTGATCATGATTGGACACGGTTTTGAAACGGATCAGGGTCTGAAGATTGGAAACAGCTTTGTCACGGTCGAACCCGACAGAGGTTTCGTCGGCGGCAGGGGCCTCCTTCGGCTTGAACAAAAACGTCCGGATCAGAAGAATGAGGATCAGGATCACCAATACGGCAGGAATGATCAACCAATACATTGCGCATACTCCTATCGAGGATTTTGTGACACTTTAACACATTATCGCGTGAAAATCAACTGAAGAAATACTTGACCGAGTAAAAGAGATACAGAAGCCCCTCCCTCGCCAGAAACGGAAGCTTCGTCTTGAGGCTCCTGTACATGGAGCTGTCCGTGGGGGAAGAAAAGGCCGTGATCCCAAGCTCCGCCGCCTGCAGCATCGCGCGCTTCATGTGATAGGGGTCGCTGACGACCAGCGCGTCCCGTAGGCCGTGCTCCGTCATCAGCAGCTTTGCCTGAGCCAGGTTCTCCTCCGTATTCTGCGAACGGTCCTCGAAATATACATCCTCCGGCGCGACGCCGCGCGATACCGCGTACTTCGCCGCGCTTTCCGCCTCGGAGCAGGGAACGGTCTCGGTGCCGCCCGTCATAATCAGGCAGCCGACCGTGCCGGCCTCGTACAAACGGATCGCGTGCTCGATCCGTTCCCGAAGAACCGGGGACACTTCCCCTCCCGCCGCTGACGCGCCGAGAACGATCGCGCAGTCCGCCGGCCGCGTCTCATCCCTCCGCGAAAAACGAAGAACGGAAAAGAAAGAAATCAGATAGAACACAAGAAAGATCCCGGCCAGCGAGACGCCGAGAACGAGTGCGAAACGTCTCTTTTTCACGATGATTCCCCCCTTTCTCCGGATTTTTCGTACAAAAAAAGCTCCCGACCGGATTCGAACCGGTGACCTACGCATTACGAGTGCGTCGCTCTACCTACTGAGCCACGGAAGCATCTTTTTCATTATATGCAGAGGGCGCCCTAAAGTCAAGGAAAACCGCGCGAAAATGCAAGAAATAAATGAAAATTCAAGTTGACATCGGGCTCGCTCTATGGTATTATAATTCTCGCGTTGAAAAACGTATGCTTCTTTAGCTCAGCCGGTAGAGCGTCGCCTTGGTAAGGCGGAGGTCGGCAGTTCGAATCTGCTAGGAAGCTTGAGGACACTTTCGGGTGTCCTCTTTTTTTGTCTTTTTCGGAAAAAGCCCGTCCGTCCGCCCCTTTTCTCCGCGCACACGCAAAAAAGGAGACGGCCGAAACCGTCTCCTGATTTTCAGAATGAATTACTTGGCGCGGCCGAGGTACTCCTCGGTGCGGGTGTCGATCTTGATCTTGTCGCCGATCTCGATGAACAGAGGCACATCGATCTCAGCACCGGTCTCGACCGTAGCGGGCTTCATGACGTTGGTGGCGGTGTTGCCGCGGGCACCGGGCTCGGTGTGGACGATCTCGAGCTCGACGAAGTTGGGAGCCTCGACACCGAACACGCTGCCGTTATGAGACAGGATGGTGACGAACTCGTTCTCCTTGACGAACTTCAGAGCGCCGTCCAGCTGCTCCTCGGAAAGCTCGATCTGATCGCCGGTGGCCTCATCCATGAAGTAGAAGGTGCCGTCGTAATTGTAAAGGTACTGCATGTCCTTTCTCTCGATCATCGCGGTGTTGAACTTTTCCTCGGGACGGAAGGTACGCTCGATGACGCCGCCGTTCTTGACGTCACGGATGGTGGCGCGGACGAAGGCCGCACCCTTGCCGGGCTTGACGTGCTGGAACTTCTTGATGGTATAAACAGAATTCTCGTATTCGAAAGTAATGCCGTTTCTGAAATCGCTTGCGTAAACTACGTCTGCCATAAAATCCTCCTAGATACAACTTGCTTTGAGTTCACAATACTCAACGTTAATATTTTAATGGGTTTCGCCTGATTTTTCAAGCATTTTTTTGCAAATCTGCCAAAAAGACGAGCGCGTTCCGGTAGGAAATGAAGCCTTCGCCCTTGAACATGGCCGCGCAGACCTCGGTGAGGCAGTCATTGCGGCGGAATCGCTCCCGCTTTTCGGGGTCGGAAAGATGGACCTCGACGACCGGAAAGTCCACGGAGGCGACGGCATCCCGAAGCGCCACACTCGTATGGGTGTAGCCGCCGGCGTTCAGAACGCAGCCCGAAAAGCCCTCGAAATGCGCCTTCTGCAATTCGTCGATCAGAACGCCCTCATGGTTGGACTGCACGCAGACCGCCTCGAAGCCAAGGTCCTCCGCCCAGGCGGTCACGGTCTTGCAAAGATCCTCGTAGGTGGCCGTTCCGTAGATCTCCGGCTCCCGGATCCCAAGAAAATTCAGGTTCGGGCCGTTCAGAATCAGTATCCGCTCCATTTTCTGACGATCTCCTTTGCGATATCCTGCGGCGCGGCGTCGGATGCGATCCGCGCGTCGGCCGTGCTTTGGTAAAGAGCTTTTCGCTCGCGGTACAGGCCCAGGATCTCCTCCGGGCTTTTTCCCTGAAGCAGAGGCCTCCCCGTCCGGTTCGCGAGACGCCCGAGCAGCTCTTCTACCGGCGGATCGAGCCAAACGGTAAACAGGGACGGGTCTTGCAGAAGCGTCCGGTTTTCCTCGCGTAGCACCGCGCCGCCTCCCGCCGAAAGCACGAGACAGCCGGGCCGCCCGGCATATTCCCGAAGAAGCTTGGATTCGGCTTTGCGGAAGCCCTCCTCCCCTTCGGTCCGGAAGATTTCAGGGATGCTCCTTCCGCTTCTACGTTCGAGCTCGGCGTCCAGATCGACGCAGTCCGTTCCGAGAAGCGCCGCGAGCTCACGCCCGACCGTGCTCTTCCCAGCTCCCATGAAGCCGGTGAGCACGATGCACCGCGAAGACAGCCGGAGAAAGCGCGCGAGCAGCTCCTCTGTCTTATCCTCGGAGAAGCGTACGCCGGTCCAGAGCCGGAAGGAAAGGAGGCCCTGAAAAAACAGCAGCGTCTTCCCGTCCTCATAATCCGTCTCAGCCGCTTCGGGGCTCATTTTGACCGAATAAGCGAGGTTCAGGATTTTGTCAGGCAAATACCCTAATGAGTCCCGGACCAGCCTTATTGCGTCATTTTCGGCCTTACAGGGGGTAGTATTGAGGACCAGCACGATCCGCGTTCCGGCTTCGGCCGATCGACCGTATACAGAGGTCCCCGGAAACTCACCGGCGAGCCTCGCAGCCTTTGCGGGATCACGGCCCCAGAGATAAGCCTGCGCCCCGACCTCGCTGAGCGCATGCAGACAGGCCCGCGCGGCGCCTCCGGTCCCGAGCACCAGGCAGGGAAGCCCGCCGAGCTCGAGTCCGCTTCGCCGGAGCGTAAGGATCAGTCCGGGCGCGTCGGTGTTGAAGCCGGTAAAGCCCGAGTCTCCGTCCCGCCTTACGAGAGTATTGACCGCGCCGATCCTCGCCGCTTCGGGATCGATGCCGGTAAGATAAGGAATCACGGAAGGCTTATACGGCACGGTCACATTCAGACCGTCGGTCCCGTCCCGCCAAGCCTCCTCGAGAAAAGCCGCAAGCTCCTCCTCTGCGGGCTCGAAAACCTCGTACCTTCCTTCGAGGCCGGCCGCCTCCAGGAAGAGCCGCTGCAGAAGCGGAGAGAGAGACCCGGCGCAGGGCGAGCCGATGAGCTTAAGCTTCATGCGCAATGTCCTCCCCGCCCTCCGGCGCGATCTTCCACAATCGGATGAGCATTCTTTCGAAGGGACGCTTCCAACGCGTGATCTTCTCGTCCCGGGCCAGAGAAACAGGCTCGACGAGGAGCGTGCGCGTACCGCCGTTCTTGCCGGCCCAGACATCCGTGAAGATCTGGTCCCCGACGGTCATCAGCTCGCGGGATGTAAGGCGGAGGGTCTTCCGCGCCAGGCGTATCCCCCGCGTGAACGGCTTCGCGGCGAGCGCGACGTACGGGACGCCCAAAAGCCCCGCGTAGTCCCGCACACGCTCCTCCCGCCCGTTCGAAAGGATAAGGAGGCTTAGTCCCGCTTCGCGGCAGGCCGTTAGCCATTCGAGCACCTTTTCCGGCGGGCGGGGCTCATCGAAGGGAGCCAGGGTGTTGTCGATATCGAGCAGGAGACCGCGGACGCCAAGCGCCGTGATCCGCCCGATCGGGACTTCTTCGATGCGACTGAAATACAAATCCGGTTTCGCGCCCATGCTCCTCCTCCTTTCGACTTTGGCTGTTTTCCGTATTGTACCAAGCGCCGGCCGAAAATGCAACTGACGCCTGCGCTCGGTCAAGGTTGCTTTTTCCGCGAATTCATAGTAAAATTGCGTTGCTATTTTTCAGAAGGAGAAGCCAATGAATATAATTATGATCGGCTGCGGCAAGGTAGGTCTTACCCTGGTCAAGCAGCTGCTCGCGGAAAACCATACCGTTTCCGTGATCGATAACGATGAAAACGTCGTCAAGGAAGTAAACAATACCCTCGACGTAATCTGCTATTGCGGCAACGGCGCCAGCTTCGAGGTCCAGAAGGAGGCCGGCGTCGAAACCGCCGATCTCGTCATCGCCGTCACGCACTCGGACGAGCTGAACCTGCTCTGCTGCCTGATTGCGAAGAAGGCCGGCGACTGCATGACCATCGCCCGCGTACGCAATCCCATCTACAGCAGCGAGATCACGTTCCTGAAGGAATCCCTCGGTCTCGCGATGACCATCAATCCCGACCAGGCGGCGGCCAAGGAGATCTCCCGGGTGCTCCGCCGCAAGAACGTCCTCGACATCGACTCCTTCGCGAAGGGCCGCGTCGAGCTGACCAAGATCGAGATTCTGAAGGGCTCTCCCCTCTGCGATCTGCCCATCTATCAGCTGAATGACAAATTCCACTGCGAGCTGCTGATCGCGATGGTGGAGCGGGGCGACGAGGTCATCATCCCCCAGGGCAACTGCGTCCTCAAGGAAGGCGATTTCATCTCCTTCGTCGCGACGCCGCAGAACGCGGTCCTCTTCCTGCGAAAAATCGGGCTCCGCAGCGGCAGCGCCAAGAACTGCATGATCATCGGCGGCAGCAAGAGCGCCTATTATCTGGCCGAGCAGCTGCTCTCCCACGGCTCAGGCGTGAAGATCATCGAAAAAAGCCTCACCCGTGCCGAGGAGCTGAGCGAGATGCTCCCCAAGGCCGAAATCATCCACGGAGACGGTACGGATGAGCAGCTTCTGCTCGAGGAAGGCATCGCGAACATGGACGCCTTCGTTTCGCTTACCGACGTCGATGAGGAAAACATTCTGCTGGGCCTCTTCGCCCGCAGCAACTCCTCCGCGCGAGTCATCACCAAGGTCAACCGCATCGGCTTCGACAAGGTCATCGACAGTCTGGATATCGGCACCGTCGTCAACCCGAAGAGCACGACCTCCGAATCGATCCTGCAGTACGTACGGGCCCTGCAGAACGCCACCGGCAGCAACGTGGAGACCCTCTACCAGCTGATCGACGGCAAGGTCGAGGCGCTCGAGTTCATCATCCGCGAGGAAAGCGGCATCACCCGGAGCACCCTGCTCGAGCTCGGCACCCGGGGACAGCTGCTGGACAACACGCTGATCTGCTCTATCATCCGCGACGGCCGGACGATCATCCCCCGCGGCAGCGACCGCATCCAGGTCGGCGACACCGTCATCGTCGTGACCGCCCAGAAGGGCCTGACCGACATCAAGGATCTCCTGAAACGGTAAGCGCCCATGAACATTTCCTTAGTCATCTACGTGTTCGGCATGATGCTGAAGGTCGAGGCGGCCTTCCTCTGCCTGCCGTTCATCGTTTCACTCGTCTATCAAGATCTGCCGACCGGCCTGATCTACCTGGCCTGCGCGGCGGGCTCGCTCGTGCTCGGCCTGCTCATGTCGATCCGCAAGCCGAAAAAAAACTTCTATGAGCGCGAAGGACTCGTGACCGTCGCCGGCTGCTGGCTGCTGATGTCCGCCGTCGGCGCCGTCCCGCTTTGCCTGAGCGGCGATATTCCCTCGTATCTGAACGCCCTGTTCGAAACCGTGTCCGGCTTCACCACCACCGGCGCCAGCGTCGTGCCCAATGTGGAGCTGCTGTGCCGCGGCACCAACCTGTGGCGCTGCTTCTCGCACTGGATCGGCGGCATGGGCGTGCTGGTATTCCTGCTGGCCGTGCTGCCCATGATGGGCGGCAGCAATATGCACCTGATGCGCGCCGAAAGCCCCGGTCCTTCCGTAGGCAAGCTGGTGCCCAAGATGCGCTACACCGCACAGATCCTGTACCTGCTGTATTTTCTGCTCACGCTGGCCGAGTTCATTCTGCTGATGCTGGCCCGCATGGCGCCTTACGAAGCGCTGTGCACGGCATTCGGTACAGCTGGCACCGGCGGCTTCG
>JAZUHB010000087.1:0-29130 GCA_045641505.1 Bianqueaceae bacterium
AGGAGGACCCCTCCCTCCACATCCGCTGGAACGACCGGCTGAAGGAAATCGAAATCGACCTGATGGGCGAGATCCAGACCGAGGTGATCGAAAGCCTCGCGCTGGAGCGCTTCGGGCTCCGCATAAACGTCGAAGAAGGCCGCGTCCTCTATAAGGAGACGGTCGTCACTGCCGTGGAGGGCGTCGGCCACTACGAGCCCCTCCGCCATTACGCCGAGGTGCATCTGCTGATCGAGCCCCTGCCCGCGGGCTCCGGGATCGAACTCCGAAGCTGCGTCAGCGCCGACAGGCTGGCGACGAACTGGCAGCGGCTGATCCTCACCCACCTCGCGGAAAAGACTCATCCGGGTGTCCTCACCGGCGCCCCGCTGACCGACGTCCGGATCACTCTGGCCGCCGGCCGCGATCACGAAAAGCATACCGAGGGCGGCGATTTCCGCCAGGCAACCTACCGGGCGCTCCGCCAGGGCCTGATGGAGGCCCGCGAGGCCGGTGCCTGCCGTCTGCTCGAGCCCTTCTACGCCTTCCGGCTGGAGCTTCCCGCCGAGCAGCTGGGCCGTGCGATGACCGAGCTCCGCCTCCGCCACGCGGAGATGGACGCGCCCGAGACCGAAGGCAGTGTCTCCCGCCTGAGCGGCAAGGCCCCCGTCGCCTCGCTCAACGGCTACGCCCAGGAGCTCCGCGCCTACACCGGCGGCCGCGGTCAGCTCTTTCTCGAGCCCGCCGGCTACGGTCCCTGCCACGACGCGGAGGACCGGATCGCCGCGGCCGGCTACGATCCCCGCGCCGACCTGGAGAACACGCCGGATTCCGTCTTCTGCTCCCACGGCGCCGGCCGCCCCGTCCCCTGGAACGAGGTCCGGCAGTACATGCATCTCCCCTCCGTCCTGAAGCCGGAGAAGCCCGCCGCCGATCCCGCGCGAAAGCCCGGCTCTTCCGCGCCCGTCCCGATCGACGACCGGGAGCTGGAGGAAATCATGGCCCGCGAGTTCGGCCCGATCAAGCGTCCCCTCCTCACCAAAACAGAGCGCGCGCTGTACCGTCCGGACGAAACGCCCTCGGCCGACCACGTCGAGCTCTACAAGAACAACTTCTTCCTGATCGACGGCTACAATCTGATCTTCTCCTGGGACGAGCTCAAGGCGACCGCCGCGGACGACCTGGGTCTCGCCCGCGAAAAGCTCCTGACCGCCCTCGCGAACTATCAGGCCTTCACCGGCTGCAAAATGGCCGTGATCTTCGACGGCTACCGTCTCCCCGGCGGCGAGGGTGAGCGCAGCGACGTAGGCGGCGTGCACGTGGTCTTCACGAAGGAGCACGAGACCGCCGACGCCTACATCGAACGTTTCGTGAACGAGCTGGGCAAAAACGAGCGGGTGCGGGTCGTCACCTCCGACGGCATGATCCAGCTGGGCGCTCTCCGCGCGGGCGTGCTGCGCATGTCCAGCCGGGAATTTCGGGCCGAAATCGGCCGGGTTCTGAAGGAAATCGACCTATTCCTGGAAAAACTTGCAAATAAACCTTGACACTGCCGGGCCCCCGTGCTAATATATCTAGCGTCGCCAAAAGATAACAAGGCGGCCGGGAAGCCCAACTGCCGGTGTGGCGGAACAGGCAGACGCACGGGACTTAAAATCCCGCGGTCCTAATCGACCGTACCGGTTCGATCCCGGTCACCGGCACGTACTTGCCCAGATAGCTCAGTTGGTAGAGCAGGGGACTGAAAATCCCCGTGTCACTGGTTCGATTCCGGGTCTGGGCATTCGCAGAAAGCTCCGCTCTCTGCATCGTACTCCAACTTCGTTCTACCGTTACCCCACTACTTGCGGGTGTAGTTCAATGGTAGAACACCAGCCTTCCAAGCTGGACACGGGGGTCCGATTCCCCTCACCCGCTTATGCGCGCATAGCTCAGCTGGATAGAGCGTCTGGCTACGGACCAGAAGGCCGCGGGTTCGAATCCTGCTGCACGCAATCGAAAAAGCCACTTGCAGAAGCAAGTGGTTTTTTTGTGTCCGAAACACGGGAAACCCGCGTCAGCAATACTTTTTGAAAAACGCGGCGATGTCGCCGTTGGCCTCCCTGCTCTCCTCCCACTCGGGATAGAGCACGTGGAAGACATGCTCCAGCTTCCGGCTCCGGCCGACGTATTCCCGGTACTCGAAGGGCCGCCCCATCTCCGCGAGCGCCGCGCCGAGGAGCTTGTCCTCCGCGTAGAGCAGCGTGTCCTCCGGCGTCGCGGTCACGATGAGCGGCGGGTACGCCGAGTCCTTCATCAGCCGGAGCACGTCCGACTTCTCGAAGAAATCCTTCCCGGCCTTCCGCGGGACGGCCATGCGGTTCAGGAGCTTCATCAGGGGCTCCTCCGGATGCTCGCGGAAGCGGATCGCCGGGCAGCTCGGCGCGACGGCGCGGACCTCCGTCTCCGGGAGCGTCACGCCGTAGTACCCGCGAAGCGCGGGATTGCCCATGAGCATCGCCCAGAGCAGCACCAGATGGCCGCCGGCGGAATCGCCCGTGAGAAACACCCTCTCCGCGTCCAGGCCGTACTCCTCCGCGTGCGCGGGGATCCAGCGGAGGATCTCTCCGATCTCCCGGAGCTCCGTGCCGAAGTCGCCCTCCGGGAACAGCGTGTACTCGCCGTTCACCACCCGGAAGCCCTGCTGCGCGAAGGCACGGCAGTGCAGCCGGTTGATCTTCTTCTCGCAGGCCGCGTAGCCACCGCCGTGGATCTCGACGATGACGGGCAGCCGCCCCTCCTCCGCCGGCCCGATTACGTCCAGCGTGTGACGCGGATCGCCGTCCGGGAGATACGGCAGGTCGTACGTCTCGGCGAGCCCCTCGCCGAACAGCCCGCCGCGCCCGTTCCTCATCCGTTTGCGCTCCATCCCGCGCTGCGCCGCGCGGTAGATCATCACCAAAGGTTTCATCACGTTCACCTCGCTTTTTCTTCAGTATAGCACGCGGGGCGCCGCCGAAAAAGTCATTTTCGCGCGGGATACTTGTTTTTCCCCGCGAAAAAGGTATAATTCAGGAATGAAATCCTTCTCATGAAAGGAACGAACATGCAAAACATCGCTTATTATAACGGCCGGACCGGCGCTCCCGAGGAACTCACCGTTCCCTTCCTGGACCGTGCCCTTTTCTTCGGCGACGGCTGCTACGACGCCGCCTTCGTGATCGACGGCCGCCCCGTCGACCTCGAGGACCACGTGACCCGCTTCTTCAACAGCATGCGCATGATGAAGATCGTGCCCGATTTCACGCGCGAAGAGCTCGAAGAGATCCTGCTGGGCCTGAACGCGCAGATCTCCGCGCCCGCCGCGATGATCTACTGGCAGGTCAGCCGCGGCACCGCGCCCCGCACGCATTTCTTCCCGCCCGAGGGCACCAAACCGAACCTGCTGGCCACCGTCAGCGCGAAGAAGCTGCCGGACGTCCTCACGCCCGTCGACTTCATCACCGTCGAGGACAAGCGTCATCACTTCTGCAACGTGAAGACCCTGAACCTCTTCGGCAACGTCATGGCGAATCAGGCGGCCCACGAGGCCGGCGCCTACGAGGCGATCTTCATCCGCCCCGACGGCTTCGTCACCGAGGGCAGCCACACCAACTGCATGATTCTGAAGGACGGCGTCCTCTACACCCACGAGGACGGCGAGCTGATCCTGCCCGGCATCACCAAGAAGGCGGTGCTCGCCTGCGTGCGCGAGCTGGGCATCCCCGTCGCCGAGCGCGCCTTCACCCGCGAAGAGCTCTGGGCCGCCGACGAGATCTTCGTCACCGGCTCCTCCACCTTCACCAAGCGCGGCAAGACCCTCGACGGCACTCCCGTCGGCATGAAGGACAGCGAGACCTACGAGCGCATCGCCCGCGCCTTCTGGAAGCACGCCACCGGCCGCGAGCTGGACTGACCCCGCGAACATGAATTATCTTCCTCTGCCTGCCGTGCCCGAAAAGGGCCTCTGGTACACTCTCTCACCGGAACGGGCGGCGTGCGCTGACGGCACGCCTTATTTCGCGTTCGTGAAAGAGGGCTCGCCGGAGGACCTCCTGATCTACTTTTCCGGCGGCGGCGTGGCGGTGAACGCCTACATGGAGGCGCGCCCGCATCTGCCCGGCAACCCCGCGGGCGAGCACTACTACCGTCCCTCCTGCGTCCCCTTCTGCGACGAGATCCCCGGCGCCGGCGTGATGAGCACGGACCCCGCGAATCCCTTCGCTGACTTCACGGTGATCGCGCTGAACTACGCGAGCGGCGATTTCTACGTGGGCGCCGGCGAGCAGACCGTCCCCTTCCCGGACGGCAGCGAGCGCCGCGTCCTCCATCACGGCTTCGTGAACTACGAGCTGGTGATGCGCGAGGTGAAGCGCCGCTACCCGGCCCCCCAACGCATCCTGATCTGCGGCTGCAGCGCCGGCGGCTTCGGCGTCAGCATGCTCGCCGCGGACCTCGCCGACCTCTACGCCGACTGCCCGAACATCACGGTCTGCGCCGACAGCCCCCTGCTCCTCTACGACTGGAAGGAGGCCCTCAGCCGCTGGGGCGCGCCGGAGGTCCTGCGGGAGCGCTGCGCGAGCGAGGACCTCGCCCTCGACCACCTCAGCTTCCTGCACCGCGAGCACCCGAACGTGAAACTCCTCTACGCCTGCTCGCTCCGGGACAACACCCTGAGCGCTTTCCAGAACGCGCTCGACGGCGGGATCCGCACGGCCGAGCCCAATGACGGCCTCCGCTTCACGGCCCGGCTCCGCGCCTCTGTCGCGGCTCTCCGCGAGCGCATCCCCGGCATGGGCTTCCTGATCTTCGACATCCCGCTGACCCGCACGAGCCCGATGACCCGGCACCAGATTCTGAACTGCCCTCACGTTTTCACGCCCCTCGACGGCTCGACCCGCGCGGTCGACTGGCTGATGGCCGCCGTGGACGGCTCGGTCACGAGCCTCGGGCTGGAGTACCTGTTCGAGGAGTAAAGGCGGCGGAAAACACAGGGTAGCATCGCCCCTGCGAAACCGTAACTCGGAACGGCCCCGCTGAACTTCAGCGCGGAAGCCGAAAAATGCTACAGTATCGTCGAAAAACGCAAATACTGTAGCAACCCCCGGGAACAAAATCCGAAAATTGCTACAGTATCTGCGGAAATCGCAAATACTGTAGCAACCCATCCGATGAAAAAACAAAAAAATGCTACAGTATCTGCGAAAAACGCGGATACTGTAGCATTTTTCTTTTCATATCAGAGCCGGCAACACCGGCGGCAGGCGAAACGAGCCTTCCCTCGGTCCCAAAACTACTACAGAAAATCGAAAAACGCCGGATACTGTAGCAATTTTATCGCAAATCAATTTTCGCCCTGCTACAGTATTTGCAAAAACGGCCAATACTGTAGCAATCGGAGGCAAAACACACCTCCAACTTCACTCCCAGAGGCAAATTCACCTTCCGGGCTTCGAAAACTGAGCGCAAACGCGCCCTTCCTTCTCGCTCACGCGTCGGCCCGCCCGCCGACCTCCTCATAATCCGTCCCCTTGGTCTCGCGCGCGTTCCGGCCGATCAGCAGGAAGGCGATGACGAGGCTCGGGACGACCGTGATCAGGCAGGGGATCCACATCGGCAGGAAGTTGATGCCCACCATCATCGTCACGGAGCCCACACCCACACCGACCAGGTAGATGAAATTGCCGGCGGCCATCACGGAAGCGCGCAGCTCCGTCGGCGTGTTCTCGGTCATCATGATCTCGATGTAATCCTTGCCGATCCAGTACGCGCCGATGTACGCGCCGTAGAAGGCGCCCACGAGCAGCGGCTTCGCGCCGGCATAGGCGCTGATCAGGAAGCCCGCGTAGCACAGGAGCGCCACCGCCGCGCCGCCCATGACCGTGACCTTGCGGCCCAGCTTGTCCGCCAGGAAGCCCGAGCAAAGCGTCAGCGTGCCGTAGAGGATCGGGTACATCACAAGTGCCTGGGTGATTGCCTCGGTGTCCATCCCGGCGTCGTTCATCAGCGGCTGATAATAGCTGCTCATCGTCGTCATGCAGAGGCAGAAGACCATCTGCGCGATCATCAGCGCGCGCAGCTGACGGTTCGTGAAAATCAGCTTGATGGCCGCGATGATGCTGAGCCGCGGCTCCTTCGCGGGCCCAGCCGCAGCCTCCGCGGGAACCGCAGCCGCCGCCTCAGAAGCAGCATCCGCCCCCGCTTCGCCGCGCATCCGCGCCTCCAGCACCTCACAGCGCTTCTCCGCGAACGGGCGGGTCTCCCGGGCGATCAGAATCACCAGGAGCGCCATCGCCAGGCCGAAGAAGCCGGGGATCCCGAAGATATTCCGCCACTTCGCGCCGTCGTTTCCCATCATCGCCTGCCGCAGCATCGGGATGAAAATCGTGCCGTAGAGGCCCGCCGCCTTCGCCAGGCTGTAGTAGGTGGTACGCTTGTCGCGCGGCGACTCCTCCAGCACGTAGAGAATCTGCATGTCATGCCCCAGGAAGAAGTGGCAGACGGTATTGCCGATCAGATAGACGATATAATTCCGCGAGAAATAGACGATCACCATGCCGACGGCCATGCCCAGCGTGGAGATCACGAACAGGGGCTTACGGCCGACCCGGTCGCCCCAGGTCTTGTACAGCGGCGCGATGAACGAGATCGCGCTGGTGATCATGCCCAGCGACGCGTTCAGCGCGATGCCCTGCTCCAGCGTGTACGTGCGCCCCAGGAACGGCCGGCGTACGAAGAAATCCTCGATGATGTTCGTGGTCACGGTGCCGCCGGTCGTGCTCGACACCTCGTCCAGCATGTTCACGAGGATGATTACGATGAACAGCCACCAGAAGTAGCTCCGGCCGCGGTCATTGTCCCGGATCGCCGAAAGCCGCGCGTACTCGCGCGCCTCCCGTGCCGCTTTTCCGTCACTCCGCGCTTTGCGCTTTTTCTCCGTAGATAGCATCACTCAGTTCCTTTCGAACGGTCTCGCCGATCTCCGCCGTCTTCTTCCCCGCGATCTCCTCAGGCTCGAGCACGCGGAGCACGTCCAGGGACACAACCGTCCGGCGCAGCGGCCAGTTGCGGCAGACCTGCTCCGTCCCCTGCACCGCGACCACGGCGATCGGCACGTTCCCCGCCCACTGGGCAATCTTGAACACGCCGTTGCGGAAGGGCAGCAGCCCGCGCTCAGGCGTCTTGTTGCGGGTCCCCTCCGGATACGCGCCGAAGGAAACCTCGTCGGCCTTGATATACTCCGCCGCCTGACGGATGGTCGGCAGGGCCTTGCGCGGGTCCTCCCGGTCGATGGGCAGGCAGAGGCACTTGCGCGCGATCTTCCCGAAGAAAGGAATCTTAAAGTTCGCGGGCTTGGAAATAAAGGCCAGCTTCGCCTTGCGGAAGGCGAACCAGGTCACGATAGGGTCGAAATTGGAAACATGGTTGCCGACGAGCAGAAAACGCCGGCCCTGCTTCACCAGCCGGTCGATCTTCTCGCCGCCGGTCACCTTGACGGTAAGCATGCCGAAAACCACGGCGATCCAGACGGCCGTGTAGAGCACCGTCCGGTAGAAGCGGCTGCTGTTCGTCTGCACCTTGCCGTTCTTCACGAAGATGCTGATGGCGCCGAGGAACAGGAGCCCCAGGACGATGAGCCCGACGAGGCCGATAAGAATTGTCAGCAGCACCTTGCCGATGATCCGAAGCATTAGTGTTTCTCCTTTCCCGCGAGCTCCGCCACGATCCGCTCGATCTCCGTGTACTTCGCAAGGATGTCCTCCGCGAACGCCACGTGGGCGCGGGTCCGGCGCAGATTCTCGCCCGGATAATCCGTCTGATAATAAAGATCGCCTGTAAGATAATCGTCCAGGAAGCGCGCGGTCTGCTCGATGGCGATGGCGAACACGGCCGGCGCAATCAGCCCGTTCTCCCGCTCCGTCAGGCAGGCGCCCATCTCGGAGAGATAGCCGCCGCAGAACTCGCGGAAGCAGCCGAGATCGAAATGCACCTTCGAGAGGTCCGCCTCGTCGAAGGGCGCGGTGATGCAGGCGGCCTTCGCGCCGTCCGCGATCTCATAGGGAATATTGCCGGGCATGACCGTGTCCAGGTCGATGACCATCAGCGGCTCCATCGTGTCCCGGTCGAAAAGCACGTTGTTGCCGCGGGTGTCGTTGTGCGTCACGCGGACGGGCAGCTCGCCCCGCGCGAACGCGTCACACGCAAGGCAGGCCCGTTCCGCCTGGCCGCGGAGATAGGCGATCTCCGGCCCACACTCCTTCGCGCGGCCCAGCGGATCCTTCTCCACGTCCTCGAAGAGCTTCGCCAGACGCTTCCGCGTATCGTGGAAGCCCGGGATGGTCTCCGCGAGCGTCCCGGCAGGCAGATCCGACAACTGACGGCCGAAGCGGCCGAACGCGGACCCGACCGAAAAGAGGAAGCCGGGGCAGTCCAGCCGGTCGCGGTTCACGGAATCGACGTAGCGCGAAACGCGCCAGAACTCGCCGCCGAGCTCCAGATAATTCTCCCCGTCCGCGGCGGTCAGAAACTCCAGAACGCGGGCGCCGGGCTCCTTCGCGCGGATGTGCGCAAGCACCTTCGCGATGTTCTCCATCACCATCCGCGGCTCGGCAAAAACAGCGGTATTGATCCGCTGGAAAATATACGACTCCCTCTCTCCCGAAAACCTCACGCGCAGGGTACAGTTGATCAGCCCTTCCTTTATTTCGCCGAACTCCTCCACCCTGCCGGACAGGCCGAACGCGCGGCCGATCCTTTCCAGTTTCTCCTGCATGACACGCTCCGAAAAAATGCATTTTCTTCAGTATAGCCAAAGGGACGCGGAAAGTCAAACGGCGGGCGCGAACACGGCGCGGAAATCGAACGGCGCGCTTGAATTATGCGCGCGCGAATGGTAAAATAACGAAATCAAACCAAGGAGAAAACTCATGCTTCTGTCCGAATTAGCCGCTGTGCTTCGGGAGGACGGTCTGCTGCTGAAAGAGTGCGGCGAGGCCGAAATCACCGCCATCACCTTCGATTCCCGCAAGGTCGTGCCCGGCACCCTCTTCACCTGCAAGGGCGCCCGCTTCAAGGAAGAATACCTCACCCAGGCCGCGGAGGGCGGCGCCGTCGCCTACCTCTCCGAGACCGAGTACGCCGCGGAGCTGCCCTGCCTCATCGTGAGCGACATCCGCAAGGCGATGAGCCTGATCGCCCTCGCCTTCTACGGCAATCCCGCCGCCGCGATGGACATGGTCGGCATCACCGCCACCAAGGGCAAAACCACGACCACCTATTTCCTGACCAACATCTTCAACGAGTTCACGCGGAGCGAGAACGGCTCCATCGCCACCGTCGAGGTCCACACCGGCAAGGGCGTCAAGAAGGCCGTCCTCACCACGCCCGAGGCCTACGACCTGCAGGAGACCCTCGCGGAGATCCGCGGCAACGGCGTCCGCTTCTGCACGATGGAGGTCTCCTCCCAGGGCCTCAAGGTCGACCGCGTCTACGGCATGCGCTATAACGTCGGCATATGCCTGAACATCGACGACGACCACATCAGCCCCAACGAGCATCCCGACTGGACCGATTACTACATGAGCAAGCTGAAGCTCTTCGCCCTCTCCGACCTGGCCGTGGTCAACGGCGAGGATCCCCACGCGAAGGGCACCGGCCTCCCCGGCGTCCCGGGCATCATCGAGGCCGCCCGCGCCGGCGCGAAGCAGGTCTACACCTACGGCCGTTCCGACGAGTTCGACTACTATCTGACCAACCACCGCCGCGCCGACGGCTACCAGTGCTTCGACGTAGTCGGCCCCGGCCTCGACCACGAGACCTTCCGCATCAAGATGCTCGGCTCCTTCAACTGCGACAACGCGCTGGCTGCCATCATCACCGCGAAGCACTTCGGCGTGGACAGTGACTCCATCCGCCGCGGTCTCGAGAAAACCCACGTGCCCGGCCGCATGGACCTCTTCTACAACGCCGAGCGCGACGTCTACGTGCTGGTCGACTTCGCTCACAACAAGCTGAGCTTCACCAACCTCTTCAAGGCGATCCGCGAGGAATTCCCCGACCGCCGCATGGTCGTCGCCATCGGCAGCGCCGGCGGCAAGGGCTTCCAGCGCCGCAAGGCCATCGGCGAGGTCCTGACGCAGTACGCCGACTACGCCTACCTGACCGACTGCGACTCCAACTGGGAACCCACCGAGGACATCTGCAACGAGATCCTCTCCCATGTCGGCCCTGACGGTCCCGAGTGCACCGTCATCCTCGACCGCGAGGAAGCGATCGCGACCGCCCTGCTCGCCGCCCGCCCCGGCGACATCATTCCCTGCGTCGCCCGCGGCGAGGAGATCCGTCACTGGATCAACGGCCAGATCCTGGACTGCGTCCCTGACACCGAGCTGGCCCGCATGTACGCGGCCGGCGAGTATGACAAGCTCGAGGCCCTCCTCGAGGACAAAAAAAAGGGAAACCGCAGCTATACGCCGAAGGCGTGAGCTTCGCGCCGAAGGCGCGAGCTTCGCGGCGAAGGCGTGAAAACATCACGCCTTTGGCGCGAAGGGCGGAATGGTAATATGAAGTGCGGCGCCGGGCTTGAAAGAGCCCGGCGCTTTTTGTGCGGAGATGGGGCGGTGAGACCCGGTGCGGAGATGAGCCGTGGGGCACGGCGCGTGGATGGGGCGGTGTGACCTCCGCCCTTAGGCGTCCCGATCACACCCGTCGCGTCGGCAGGCTCTTGAAGCGGTAGATCATGCCCGCAAAATGACATTGCTCTGCCTGTTATCTGCCGAAGACTCATGCTCCGGACTGACCGATAGGTGGACTTTCCAAAAAAAGGAAAAAAACCACAAATTCAAAAACCATTTGAGTGGAAAATCATTTTAAAAACCGATTCCACCTATATTTTTCTACAATTTGAGTGTTTTGCGCCCCAAAAATCGTTTTCCACCTATATCATGCCCGAAAATGTGGTTTTTTTACGTCAAAATGACAAGTCTCCACCTATCATCCGTCGGGGGCGCAGTTAACCGCCGAAAAGCGCAGCCGTCTGGCAGGTTTGATAAAGCACAAAAACGGCTCCGCGTCCCGCCTGAATCACTCAGGCAGAAAGGCGGAGCCGTTTCGGCATTCGCAAATCGTTATTTTCATCGAACAGCCGTTTCCACACGGCCGCTTACTGCAGCACGAAGGTCGCGCGCTCCATCTCGGAGACAGAGGTGATGCCCTGCAGAACGAGGGCGCGGGCGGAGTCGGCCAGGGTCTGCATGCCGTTCTCGCAGGCCTTCTGCTTCAGCTCGTCGGCGGTGCAGCCGTGGTTGATCATGCTCTTGATCTCGGGCGTCAGGACCAGGACCTCGTGGATCGCGTAGCGGCCCTTGAAGCCGGTGCCGTTGCAGAAGGGGCAGCCCTCACCGCGCATCAGCGTGGCGGACTCGACGCCCAGGGCCATGCACTCGTACTCGGTCGCGGGGACGGGCTTCGCGCAGCGCGGGCAGATCTTCTTCACAAGACGCTGAGCCACGATGCCGGCGACGGCGCTGGTCACCATGTACTTCTGGATGCCCATGTCGATCAGACGGGTGACGGAGCTCGCCGTGTCGTTGGTATGGAGGGTGGAAAGCACGATATGACCGGTAACAGCGGAACGGATGGCGATCTCGGCGGTCTCCTCGTCTCGGATCTCACCAAGCATGATGATGTCAGGGTCCTGTCGCAGAATGGAGCGGAGGCCGCTGGCGAAGGTCATGCCGATCTTCGCGTTCACCTGCACCTGGTTGATGCCGAACATCTGGACCTCGACGGGGTCCTCCAGGGTGATGATGTTCTTGTTGATGACGTTCAGGTCCTTCAGCAGGGAGTAAAGCGTGGTCGTTTTACCGCTACCGGTAGGACCGGTGACCAGAACGATGCCCTCGGAAATGTGCATCAGCTGATCGATCTTTTCGGCGTTGTAGGGGGACAGACCCAGCTGGGAACGGTCCAGGATGCCGGTATTGTTGTTCAGAAGACGGATAACGCACTTCTCGCCGAAAACGGTGGGAAGGAGGGAGATACGCATATCGACGACCTGGTCGCCGGAACGCAGCCGGACACGGCCGTCCTGAGGACGCTTGGTCTCGGCGATGTTCAGGTCGGACATGATCTTGATACGGGTCACGATGCCGGACAGGGTGTTGCGCGGCAGCTGCATGATCTCCTTCAGATCGCCGTCGATACGGACGCGGACGCGGATGAACGCCTCGAAGGGCTCGATGTGGATATCACTGGCCTTCGCCTTGACGGCCTCGGTCAGGATACTGTTGACGATTCGGACGATAGGCGCGCTGTCGACGTCGGCCGAGACGCCCTCTTCCTCCTCCGTCGTGTCGTCCGAGGCCTGGAAGTCCTCGATGGCCTGCTCGGTGTCCTCGGTGCTGCGGTAGTAGAGGTCGATCTTCTCCTGGACCGCGGTGGGCGTGGCCAGGACCGGGATCACGCGGCGGCCGGTGATGATCTTGACGTCATCGAGGACGCTCAGGTCGGACGGGTCGGAGATCGCGATTACGACGCCGTTTTCATTCGCGCTGATCGGGATGATCTTGTGCAGACGGGCCAGTTTCTCGTTGACCAGCTTCAGGGCCGCGGTCTCGAACTCGACATTGTCCAGATCGACGTATTCCATGTCGAGACTGCTTGCGATCGCTTGGAGAAAGCTGAGCTCCTCCGCGGAAAGGTCTTCAGGACACATAAAAAGGATCCTCCTTCGCTCAGGCGAAGAGGATCCTTAACAAAAACGTCATTATCCTCTCACCGAAGATATTCATCAAAAAAGTTGCAAGACAAATGGACGGGCCGAGGGGCATTTCGGTTTTCATACCGACTTTCTTATCCCGGATCGCCAGGATGACGATAAAGATGATGGAAACGTACGCCGTCAGGAACGCGGTGACGATCATCTGATCCCAGGGAAGCCAGAAGCCGATCGCGCCGAGCAGCAGCACGTCGCCGAAGCCGAGACCCTCCCGTTTGAAGACCCAACGCGCGATCACGTAGACCAGGCCGTAGAGCGCGAAGCCGGCCGCGGCGCCCAGCAGAATCTGCCAGATGCTCCGGCGGGCCAGCAGGCTGAAAACGAGGCCGCTCACGGCAATCAGGAGCGAGAACAGGTCCATGATCATGCCGGTTTCCCAGTCCATCACGGCCACGATGAAAAGCAGCGACCAAAGGACCAGGAAGGCGATCAGGCTGAGAACGTTCCCGTTCTGAGCGAACAGGTGGAACGCGCCTACGAACAGGGTGCCCACCGTCAGCTCACTGATCAGATACCAGGGCGAAAGTTTCGCCTTGCAGTAGCGGCAGCGCCCGCCCAGAAAGAGGAAGCTGAAGATGGGGATCAAATCCCAGATCTTAAGCTTCGTCCCGCAGGACGAGCAGCTGCTCCGCACGCGGATGACGTCCCTTCCTTCCGGAAGCCGGTCGATCAGGACGTTGTAGAAACTGCCCATGGCGGCTCCCAGCAGGAAAAACCACAGGCTTGGTAATATCAGGGTCATAAAGTTACGCTCCGGGAAATCACCAGACGAGCTTGTCCAGAATCTGATAGACGATCAGGAAAATGAACATCGCAATGACCGGCGGAATGAACACCGCGAGAGGCGACTTCTTCTTTTTCTTAGTCGCAACAGAACTGTCGTGGCGAACAGCAACGGAGACAGCTTTGGAGTCAGTTTTTCTGACATCCTTAGCCACGGGCTTCTCCTCAGAACCAAAAGGGACGGAAAGTTTCGCGCTCTGCTCAGCCGGAGCCTTCTCCTCCTTGAAGAAAAGATCGGGCTCGTCCGCCTGAGGAATGGTGGGCTTCAGGATCCCGAAATCGAAATCGTCCGCGGGAGCCGCAGGGGCCAGGGTAGGAGTAGGAGCGGGAGCAGGTGCCGGAGCGGGCTGCATGGCAGGCTGCGTGAAAGCGGGCTGTGCGGGAGCAGCGGACTGAGCGGGGGCCGCGGACTGCGCCGCCGCGAACTGCTGGAACATCGCGGCGAAATCCTGAGGCTGCGCGGCGGGCTGAGGTGCGGGCTGCGTATAGACAGGCTGCGCGGGCGCCGCGGGCTGAGTGTAGTTGGTCACCACGTTGTAGGCAGGAGCCGCGGGCTGGGCGGGCTGCTGGACCGGAGCGGTAAAGACCGGAGCGGCAGGCTGCTGGACCGGCGCCGCGGGCTGCGTGAACGCAGGCTGCGCGGGAGCCGCGGGCTGAGCGGAAGCCGCGGAAAAAGCAGAAGCCGCGGCAAAGGCAGAAGCCATGTCGAAGAAGGAGCCGGGGTCATTGGCAGGCGCCGCGGGCTGTGCGGGAGCCGCGGGCTGCGCGAAGGCGGCAGGATTGAAGGCCGCGGGAGCCGCGGTGGGAGAGACCCGCAGAGACTCGTTCATCAGGTTGAACGCGTCGGAAGCCAGGGCGTTGTTGACCATGGCCTTCTCGGGAGAATCCTCGCGGGGGATCATAAAGGTATGACCGTCCTTCAGCGTCAGGGACTGAACCTTGCCGTCCTCTTCGATGTCAGCGCCCTCGATGGTGCCGAAATTGAAGAGCGCCAGGGAGCCGACCTTGGCGGTCAGGGGCGTCCCGATCAGCTTGCAGCTGGTCTCGACGGGCAGGCGGTAGGACGCGTCCGGCAGCTTGACCATCGTGCAGATGTCGTTGATAAACAGGATGCAGTTGTAGGGAATCGCGAAATGCTCTCCATTGTCCTGCAGCAGGTCGAGAGCGATCAGCTCCATTCTCTCCCGGTCGAAGCAGGGAGTAAAGGAACGGGCCAGAACGCGGCCGGTCTCCATGTTGACCACGGGCACGTGGCAGGTGGCGCTAGTAATCGTAAATTTCTTCATATCAGGCCTGAGCCTCCGTTCTCGTCAGATTTGCCAGCAGCGCGGACGCCTCGAGCTTCGCCTGTTCGTCCTTGCCGTAATAAGCAAGCATCTTCAGATATTTCTTTGCTTCTTCAGTACGTCCGTCCGCGATCATCTTCTTGATGAAATCGAGCGTGATGTCCGTCTTGACCTCACTCTTCGCGGTCTGTCCATCGGCGGCCGGGGTCGAGAGAATGTTGATGGGCGACACACGGAACTCTTCCTGACGCTTCGCGATATCGTTGGTCTCTGTCTTCTTCTTGCTCATGAAAACGCCGAACATGATGAAGACCAGGATCATATTACCGAAGAACAGGATGGCGGACGAGACCACCATGCCGAGGTTCTCATTGCCGATGCCCATCTGCGAGAAGATTCCGTTGAAGAAAAGCTTCATTCTCTCGTAGAAAACGGCGCACAGCACCTGAGCGGAAATGCAGACGGCCCAGGGAACGATCGGCTGGGATTCGCGGCGGATCATGACCAGATAAACAACCAGGAAATAAACGACACCGCAGGCAAGTATTTTGACTACATCAATCATGTCTAACATGTTGTTTTCCTCCCGGTTTTATTTGAACAGATTCCCGAGCAGTCCGGCCAGACCGGACAGGGAAGTGCGGTAGGTGTGGTTCGTAATGTTCGCATAGGGGAATGCATAGGGCACAAGCGGCTCAGCCGTATACTTCTCCGCGTAGGTGTTCGCCGCGGGGATATCCACGAAAACGAGCGAAACCGTGAAAGTGCAGTTGGGATTGTCCCGGACCGCTTCTTTTGCTTTCGAGCCGGTGGGGATGGTTATGCTCTCAGGCAGTTCGACGGAAAGGCTGTCGATAATGATGGTCTTGCCGGTTTGCTTGATGCTCGTCAGGAAGCGAAGCAGATCCGTGTAGCTGCCGGATCCGCTCAGGGTCATCGAGGTCGTCTTGATCTCAGAGTTCAGGCGGCTGGAATCACCCTTCATGGCCTCGAAAGCCTTCTTGAAGGCGCTCTCAGTCAGAACCGCTTCTGTACTGCCTTCCGGAATCAGGGAAGCATAGGCGGCCGACATGTTGCCGGTTTCCTTAAGCTGAGTGGCCAGCTTGGCCTGGTTGGTTTTCGCCGTAAGCGAAATCAGGACAAGCTTGTTGTCCGAAAGGTTCTTCCGGATATGGTCGATCAGATATTCCTCGTTAAGAGCTGAATAGAAAACGCCGTCCCAGCCCTCGATCGCTTCCGCCACGACACCCAGTCTTTCAGCCTGCGTCGGATACGAAGTGGTCGTACCATAATTTTTCAGAAGGATTCCTTCCGCATCCGCAATCTGAGCCTCGAGATCCGCATTCGCAGTCTTCAGCGGCTTGATGAGATAGGTAATGGCCGCATAAGCGCCAAGAGCCAGGATAAGAATGACCAGAATGAGCGTTTCAGTGGAATTGGATTTTTTCTTCATTGTCCCTGCACCTCCTTCAGAGTAAAGGTCATGCTGAAGGAAACGGAGTTCTCACCGTTCCGGCCGTCATGTTTGACAGAACTCACGAAAACATTTCGGAAATAGTCGGAGTTCGCGACGAGCGCCGATTCTACGGCAATCACATCGGCCATGGTCATGGCAACTCCCTCGAGGGACACGCTCCGATTCGAGATATTGAAGGCAGTCACACGCGCTCGTGTACCGAAGCAGGTCATGATCTGCGTAATGACATCCGCACTGACGGTGGTCCGGTTCCCGACCAGCCACTCGGCCGTACCGAGCATCGCGAGATCGTTCTCGGCATTTGTCACAAGCTTGTTCAGAGAAGAGACCTGCGAAAGCTGCTTCTTGAAATCCTTGTCGGTCGAAATAGACAGCAGATACTGAAGATCCTGCTGAGCAGCCAGATTCTTTTCCTTCTCCATCAGATACATGCCGCCCAGCACCAGAAAAACGATGGCCGCCAGACAGCCGCAGATCATCGGAATGTTCAGCGCCTTCTTTTCTTCCTGTGCGCCTTCAAAAAAGTTGAAATAATTCATGCGTTCCTCCTCAATCCATCAAAGAAAGATTCAGCACGTTCAGGTACGCGGAGATATCCATATCCTCATCGCCTGCCACGTTTTCGGTGTTGTACAGCGAGGTGTCAGTGATCAGCTTGGTCGGGATACCCACAACGCTCTCCACATACTGCGCCAGCCAGAAGTTCTGGGGGCTGCCGCCGTAAAGGAGGATCTCACGGACAGGATCGTTGGCATGATCGAAGTTGAAACGGGTGATTGCGGTATTGATCTTGGACAGCCAGTCCTTCACGGCCTGGGCAAAGGCGCGCTCCTCCGCCGTCGTATGCGTGCGGTTCAGAAGATTGCAGATATCCTGAGGCGGCACGACGATCTTGTTGGCGTTGGTCGGATCGGTGATACGGGTACCGGCCGCGCCGCGGGCCGCCTGGACAAGCTGGGTGTCTCCCAGATCCAGCACGGTTTCGTTGACGAAGGTGCCGTCATTGAAGAACAGCAGGTCGGTGTGGGTCATGCCGTAATCGATGCAGGCAACCGTCCAGCCGCGGGTCTCCTTGCGGAGCGAATCGTCAGCATTCAGAAGACGCTTCATTCCGTTCGCGTGGACATCCATGACCATGGGCTTCATCTTCAGACCTCTCAGCAGGTCGAAGACCGCGTTGCACAGCTCTTTGGGCATCGCGATGGCCCATACCGTGCAGGTCTTTCCGTCTTCCTTTTCCTCGTTCACGGAGAGCAGCTCATGCTGGAACACGTAGGCGTTCACGTCCAGGGCCAGAAGCTGGCTCATTTCGGAGGCTACGACGCCGTTGCGGTCAGCCGCGTTCTCGACGTAGGGAATCTCGATCTGACGGTGGATGTAATACTTTCCGCCGAAGGTGCAGACGGCGATATGATCATCGGGAATGATGCTGCGCACGGAAAAGGCACGCTGCAGAAGCGCACGCCAGTTCTTCGCGTTCTGATTGTCGAGCTTCGCAAGATTCTCCTTGTTCTCGACCGTGAACAGGTTCCGGATCTCCACCTCGCCGCGGCGAAGCTTCAATAACGCCACCTTGATGGAATACTCTCCGAAGTCGAAGGCAAACACCGGCTTACCCGCGGTCTTCGTGCGGAAGCTCACGGCACTTTCGGCCTTTGCCGCGCTCTTTTTAGCGAACAGACTTAACGCCATTAGATCCTCCTTGCAGCTGATTCACTCAGCATGTTTTTTGATCTTGATTATCTCCTGAGTTCGTACTTATTTATCAGGCACCCGGTTATCTGAGTTCGTACTTATCTGCCAGGTACTGGATAATTTCATCTCTTTCAGTCTCTGTCGGATTGTTCACGATGATCAGCTCGGCTAAATCGAACTGATCTTGCCCCGTCCCGGAAGAAAGTTTATAGTTTAGTCCATTTCCGTTTCCGTTCGGAGTCTGGGTACAACATTTGTAAACCAGGTACCAGGGCGAAAATCCACTTTCCGAGTACCGTTCACCGGTTCCCCGATATCCTGTATCGTACAGAATGCCATCTCCGGTGAAGTTCGTAATATAACCCTGGCTTCCCCTGGGACTATTCGAACTGGAATATCTCGCCGTAAGTTTATCCCGAACGACCATGAAAATGTAGTCATTTGCGTTCGGCTTGATGTTGGCTTGGACATTGCTGCAGTCGACCCGGTAGAATCTGGACTTGTAGTCGAAATTCGACGAAATCCGCGCGCCCTCCTGATGGAGGACCACATGCGAGGAATTATGCACGGAAAAGTAACTGGTCCCCAGCCAACTCTCCAGAGAAGAAGTATTTACAAGATGATCTTCCGATTCCTGAACCCAGACCAGAGAAGGATCGATGACCGCCCGGTACTTCGTCGTTCCGTCCGCTTTCGTCAGTACCGGCAGCGCGCTCAGATAGACCAGATTGCTGACGACGGCCTTACCCATCGCGTCATTGACGGACTGGGGGGTCACTCTGCAGCAGATGAACTTGCCCAGATCATCCGCCGTCACAGTGTATGACGAAACACGTTTTACGGTTTCATAGACACCGTCGAAATTAGAAGGGAAAACAGCCATGGTTCCCGAAATGATGCTGTCATCAGAACCTATCGATCCGGTCACCGGGTGGTCAGAATCCGAAAAATAGACACAATGGAGTTTCCGCGAATCCACGATCTCCTTAAGCTGCACCTCATCCATATCTGCGGCCACAGCAGGATCCGGATAGGCCGGGGAGGTATACCAAAGATAATGGTCCAGTTCCTGGTCCTCGTTCATGGCACGGTAATCCAGATTCGCGTCATCGATGTAGGTCGGCGTGCACCAAAGCGTCGTGCCGGTCGCGCCGTAAAGCACGTAAACCGGAGCTCCGCCCTGCATATCCGAAACCGTCACATAATCGATCAGCGGAACCGGACGCTCATAACGGACACCGCTCGCGGTGCCGGCATAGAAGTGTACGGTGCCGACGCCCTCGATTTCCTCATCGAGTTCGAAGCGGTACACATTGACCGTCTTGCCGAAAATCTCGGTGGTGTAATGCTCACGGGCTCTGTTGCCCTGCACTCCGCCGACAGGGCCAACCAGCTCGGCATTGATTGCGGTAAGCCGGCTGATGAGATCCTGATCCGGTTGAGTCTGAGTCGCGATCGTCTTCTCGATAATATATTTTTCCTCGAGCAGAGCGTCTAACTCGGCAAGCTCATTTTCGACAGCCTGCTGGCCGGCGTAATAGACGGTCGGCAGCTGCTGGAGCTTGTAAGAGGTCTGATAGGTCGAGGTGACAGCACCGGAGACCATGACGATCAGAATGCTCACCAGCGCGAAGGCAATCACGACCTCGACCAGGGACATGCCCTTTCTTTGTTTCATCATTACGTTTTCGGTCCCTCGTACGCCCACATGACGTTTTTAATTTGATTGATGATACTAAGGAAAAATTCCCGGAACACGTCCGGATCGCTCAGATCCACGTCGGACACCACAAAGCCCGCATCCCGAAGCGCATTCTTATCCGCGGTGCTCATTCCGCTGTACATGGAAGCACAAACGGTCCAAAGACGGCTATCGATCTCATTGCCCCGGGCGGTCCAGGTGAATTCATCGATGATTGCTTCAGCCCAGTAGGACATATACTGCCGTCCTTTTGCCGTGACAGACTTGGAAGCGATTGTCCGGGAATAGTTCGCATCCCCGGCGAAGACATGATCCTCGAGATTGGCGGGATAGTAAAAAGCATTCACATCGGATTTCGGAGCGGTGTAGCAATTCACGGCGCCGTCCGTGAGAACAACGATGAAAATGGGATCGTTGCCAATCTGGCCCTGAAGCTCAGCTTCACGGAGCTTCACGAAGGCGTAGCGAAACCCGTCGCCCAGATTCGTATTGCCTGAGGCCTGAAGGGAAAGAACCGTATTGCTCAGTTCCTCGACCTGAGAAGCCTTTACGAATTCCTTACAAGGCTCGAAACCGGGATCCGAAACAAGCGCGGCGTTGTAATTGCCCGGAGTAACGGCAAAACCGCTGAAGGGCACAAGCAAAACATTCAAATCCGCGAATTCCGACAGCATTTCGACAAAACCGATTGCATTGTCTTTCAAGGTTTCCATGCGGGACGCGGTCATGCTGCCGGAAACATCCAGAAGCATGACAACCGTACCGCGAACCGTGACGGTGCCGCTGGTCGGCATGAAATCAGAACGAAACGCAAGAGCAACCGCCGGATTGGAGGCGCTTCCCTGATAGACGACCTGCACGGCATTGAGAGCCTGAATCATCGTTTCAAAGGTATTGACCCCCGTGTCCTGACCGTAATCCGCCGTAGTATTCAGCGTCCAGCGCACCGACTGAGGTGCCTTGAGAGAAGCATCGGTAGGCTCGAAAAACAGTCTGTAATGATGCTCGATTCCGGAAAGGTCCGTAAAATCGTGCGCGATAATATGCTGAATGAAAACACCGTTTCCGTCATCACGCCGATCTATGATGTTGACGACATTCGGGTCATACACACCCGCATCCGGGAGCCGATCACCAATCCACTCGAGATAGACAAGCGCGGCTGCGTCCGAAATTTCTTTCCCTGTCCGGCTGGCACCGGCCGGAATATGGACATGATCCAGAAGTCCGAGATAAGACCATTCACGCGTCCAGGTCAGATAGGGCTGGCCTTCGGTGCCAATCTCGTTGAAAGAATCATGGGGAATCGTAAAGGAGGTGGTGCTCTTTCGAACCGCTTCGCTGACCTTCGCGGCAAAATCCGCATCTGCCATGGCGGTATTCAGATTCTGGTCCGCGGAGGTTACGCCCTTCACGGTAAGCGAAATGAGCGACACGCAAATCGCCACAACCAGGGACATCAGCACCATGACGATGACGAGCTCGACGAGCGAAATGCCTCTCTTTCGATTATGCTTCATAATAACTCCCGCTAAAAAAACTTGCTTCGTCAGGTTTCGGGGCCGGTATACGCCCACATATTCTCAGTAATTCGGCTGATGGCCTGGGAGAAGAAACGGTCGAAATCCGTAAGGTTCGACAGTGTAACTTCGGAAATCTCGAAGCCGCCGTTTCTAAAACTGTTTACTGCCGTGTAGCTCAGTCCGAAATAACGAGTACCGCTGGTATATGTGCCGCCGGTAGAATTCGTAAACTGAAGATTGACTCCGGCGTTTGTCATCGCGTTTGCGTTAGCCGCGGTCCAGGAAGTACGGTTGAACATAGGCGCCGCGATCATCGTAAGCCGCTCATGACTGTGCCCCTGTGAATCGTAAACATAACGGAAATCTTGTCCCACTTTATCCGCGCAATAAGTTAAATAACCGTAACACTTGTCACTCGGCGAAGACAAATATCCATAATGATACCGCGCACCGTACTTTACGCGACTGTTACCGGAAAGATAATAACCTGGACTCGTAAAGGTACCGAGGTAGTTGTTATTGCTGTCATAAGCTTGATAACTGAACGGTGTTTCTCTGGTGGAACAACCGTTGAAGTAATGATCCTGATAATTCGCGGGAAAATAATAAGGCTGATTCTGATGCGTGGCGACAGCCACAGATGCATAGGAAGTCGATTTAATATGCGCGCCGACAAGATCGTCCCCGCCGGTCGCGTTGGACTTATAGGTTCGCGTTACAATCGGGTCCATACACCATTCGCACATTTCACCGTCTGAAAGGGAGATGACCATAATCGAATCGTCTCCGACAAGGGAAGCAACGCTGGCCGCATCCTCCGAAAGCTTATACCAGATATAGCGCATACCGTCGCCCGTATTGGTATTGCCGGTTCCCACCAGACTTTCGATCGTCTGAACGAGCCACTCCTCGTTTTGAGAAATATTTACGATATCCAGACAAGGCTTCCAGGTACTCGCTACGCTTCCGCCCGCAGGCACACCGGTCGTTATCTGAGCCTTATTGATATAACCAGTGGAAGCATAGTCCTTATCATAAACGACAGTTCCATAGGGGGCAAGCAGCATGTTCAGGTCCGGATTCACCGCTAACTGATGGATAAAATTCTTGGCTGCGTCTTTCATAATATCCATACGCATTACGCCATCGACCTTTCCGCTAGTCATGGAGCCGGAGCAGTCGAGCAGCAGGCAGATGGTACCCTTGACACGGTTCTCCGTCACGACGACATTGCCTTCGGTAGGCTTGAAATCAGAACGGAAGGCGAGGGCAACCGCCGGATTGGCGGCACTTCCCTGATAGACGACCTGCACGGCGTTGAGGGCCTGCATCATCGTTTCGAAAGAGGTGACGCCCTGATCATCGCCGTAATCGGCCGTAGCTGTCAGCCTCCAGGTAATCGCCTGCGGCGCGTTGAGGGTGGCATCCGTGGGCTCGAAAATCAGCTGGTAATGATGCTGCACGCCGGAAAGGTCCATATAATCATGCGCGATGACATGCTCGATGAAGACACCGTTGTTGTTGTCATTGCGTCGGTCAATGATATTGACGACATTCTCATCATATTCGCCCGGCTCCGGATAGCGGTCGCCGATCCACTCGATGTAAACAAGCGCGCGAGTGTCCTGAATTTCTTCCCCGGTCCGGCTGGCGCCGGCCTTGACCTTGACATGATCCAGAAGTCCGAGATAACTCCACCCCTTCGTCCAGGTCAGATTGGGCTGGCCGTCGGCGCCGATCTCGTTGAAAGAATCGTGAGGGATCGTGAAGGAGGTGGTGCTTTTCCGGATTGCGTCATTGACCTTCGCGGCAAATTCAGCGTCGGCCATGGCAGTGGTAAGAATCTGGTCTGCGGAGGTCACGCCCTTTACGGTAAGTGAAATCAGCGACACACAGAGCGCGATGACCATGGACATCAGCACCATGACCAGAACGAGCTCGATGAGCGAAAGACCTTTTCTGCGGCTATGTTTCATAAGAAAGCTCCTTGCGGCATATTTTCAGCCGGACAGAAGTCCGGACTATCATTCAATATCAGACTCCTCGATTATCTTCAGAAGAACATCCGGGTCGATATTGTAAATCTGGATCAGAGGGTTGTCCTTCAGAATAACGGCTGTCATCATATATGTAAACTGCCCGGTCGTATTCTCGGGCCGAGGATCTTCCAACGTCGTGTTGACCGTAATGACGATCCAATCCTTGTTGACATGGTAGTACTCGCCCACGGCGCCTTGCATCGTGATGTGGCTCTGCCCTATGGTCTGGTTGTGATAGATGTGATCCATCGTGCTTTCCAGAATTTCGACACTCCAATCGGTGGTATCGAGCAGACTGGCAGTGTCATCCATCAGGAGCGCAGACACGGCCGCGGAGGTTGCTTCGTCCGCCAGGAACTGGGCCTGCATCTGCAGCCGGTAGGCGTGCATCTGATAGATATCGTTCTTGATTACGGCAATAATGTAAAATGTCAATACAGAGATAACGACAAAGGCGCCGATGGCAAATAGCGAAACGACGCCTTTCCGTTTCTTCATGCGGATCTTTTTCATCGGGATCCTGACCTCCATTGTACAAAAACTAAGGTTAGTTTGTCAAACTGTTTTTGCCGTTGCAGAGAATGCTTTATTAGAGAGCAACCCCTCCCTCCGGTAAAACCGGGGGGAGGGTCTCATCAATTAAGCTTGATTGGCAGAGAACAAATCGTTTCTTTCAGGTCTGCTGATTAGTTGCCGGAGCCAGTAGGAGTGGTGTTGCCGCCGGGAATCTGAGGATAGGTGAAGTTATTCTCGGGCAGGCTATCCTTGGAGGAATCGTTGCCATACCAATGAGCGGTGAAAACACCATCCTCATAAGAATAGGTGCCATAGGGACGGGCGGGAGTACCGGTCGGGTTGGAGGGGAAACCGCCGCTGATGTAAGCAGCAAAAGGATCATCGGAAGCGGTGACATCAGGAGGCATCTCGCCGTTATGGCCGGCTTCGTACATGGCAATGGCGGTCACGACAGCCTGGCAGTTGGAGTTCCAGGTCTTCTTCTTCGCGTCCTCGGTAACGGTACCGAACTGAGGCAGGATCATGAGGGCAAGGATACCGATGATGGCGACGACGATGACGAGCTCGATGAGGGAGAAGCCTTTGCGCTGCTTCTTAAGGTTGGACTTTTTCATTTGAATACCTCTTTCCATTTTTTAAGTTGATTTATACCAAGCGGGCCTCTCTGCAGAACCCGCGTATGGCTGAAGTGGGGTGGATCAGACGCCGTTCTGAATCGCGGTGATGGATTCGAACATAGGCGCGTACAGGGCGATGACCATGACGCCGACCATCAGACCGACGACGACGATCATCACGGGTTCCAGGATGGTGGTAAGCTGCTCGATGGTGGCGGCAGTCTCATCATCGAAGTAATCGGCGCTCTTGGAGAGCATGCCCTCCAGATCACCGGAGCTCTCGCCGACGGAAAGCATCGAGATCAGCAGGCTCGGGAAAACGGGCGATTCGGCCATCTGGCCGGAAAGGCTCTTGCCCTGCCGGATGCCCAGCGCGATCTTGTCGATCTCTTCCTCGACGTAGAGGTTCGCGACGCTCTTCTTGGTGTACTCCAGGGCCTGCACGATGGGCACGCCGCTGGAGATCAGGGTGTGGAGCGTACGGGCGAAGCGGGAAGCCGTAAGCTTCAGCATCGGCTGCCGGATCAGGGAAAGCGAAAGCTTCAGTTTATCGAAGAAATAGCGGACCTTCGGAAGCTTGAACACCCGGATCAGAAGAATGACGATCACGGGCGCGACGAGAAGGACGATGTACCACTTGGTTGTCAGGAACTCGCTGATGTCGAGCAGACCCTGCGTCAGGGCGGGCAAATCGGAATCCAGCGAATCGAACACATCCTTGAAGCCGGGCACGACCTTGATGATCATGAAGATGCAGGCGACGATAGCCACGAGCATGACGACGATGGGGTAGGTAAGCGCGCCCTTGACCTTCTGGTTGATCTTTTCGCTCTTTTCGTACTGGTCGGCCATTCGGTTCAGAACGCCGTCCAGGTCACCGGTGACCTCGCCGACCTTAATCATTTCGGTCAGCATGCCGGGGAAATCGTCCGGATACTTCTCCATGGCGGCGGAAAGGGTGGAGCCGGCCATGACATCGTTGGTCAGATCGGTCATGCGCTGCTTCATGATCTTATCATCGGACTGAGAGCCGACGATATCGAAGCACTTTGCCATCGGGATGCCGGAGGTGAGCATGGTGGCCATCTGACGGCAGAACAGGGTGACCGACTTCTTCTGCATGTGCGAAGGGCCGATGTCCATGTTCCAAACGCTCTTCTTATTGACCTCCTCGATCTTGATGACGCGGTAGCCGCGCTCGCGGAGGATGCTGTTCAGCTCGTTCTGGTCATCCGCTGTGATGACTTCACTGACGATCTGATTGCTGGCGTTCATGTAACGGCATGCAAACTGTGCCATGAAACTGACTCCCTTACTAATTTACTGACGTCCCGTGAGCCGGCGGATCTCCTGCTGGTCCACGCAGTAACGAAGCATCGTATATTCGTCGATTTTTCCGGCCCGGAACAGCGAGATCAGCGACTGGTCCATCGTGACCATGCCGGCGCTGTTGTTGAGCTGGATGAGGTTCTGGATCTGGCCGACCTTGTCCTCGCGGATCAGGTTCGCGATAGCGTTGTTGGAGAGCATGATCTCCAGCGCGAGCTCCCGGCCGTCGCCGTCGATGTTCGGAAGCAGCTGCTGGGAGATGACCGCCTCGAGGACGGTGCTGAGCTGGATCCGGATCTGTCCCTGCTGCTCGGCGGGGAAGACGTCGACGATACGTTCCATGGTCTGGGCGGCGCCGACGGTATGAAGGGTGGCCAGCACGAGGTGGCCGGTTTCAGCGGCGGTGAGCGCCGCGGAGATGGTGGCGAGGTCTCGCATTTCACCGACCATGATGACGTCGATGTCTTCACGGAGGGCGCTGCGGAGCGCGGTGTCGAAGCTTTCGCAGTCAGTGCCGATCTGGCGCTGGTTGACGATGCCGCAGCCGTGGGGGAAGATGAACTCGATGGGGTCTTCCAGGGTGATGATGTGCTCGTTTCGGGTCCGGAGCATGTAGTTGATCATGGCGGCCAGGGTAGTGGTTTTACCGCTGCCTGTGGGGCCGGTGACCAGGATCAGGCCGTTCCGCTTGATGCAGAGGTTGCGGAAGACGGTGGGAAGGTTCAGACTCTCGAGCGTGGGCAGTTCGGAGGGGATCAGTCGAAGGACCGCTCCGTTGTGTCCCTTCTGCCGGAAGACGTTCACACGGAAGTTGTTGTTATCACCGATGGTATAGGAGGTATCGCACTCGCCGTGCTCCTGGAACCGGGCCCACTGACGGTCCGGCAGCAGTCCGCGGACGTAGATGTTCATGACTTCGTCCGTCAGGAGCTCCTCGCCGAGGTGCATCAGCTGTCCGTTGATCCGGAGGATCGGCGGGACGCCTACGGTCAGGTGGACGTCGGAGGCCTTTTCCTTAATGGCGATCTCCAGGATGCTTTCCAAACTCAGTGCCATCTTCCAAAATCCTTCCGTTTCTCCGCCCGAATCGCCGGGTCGGAGGCTTTTTTGTTTTACGCGTATTATGTTAACGCTGCTTTACCCACACAATACCCACGCTTTTTGGTGGGTGAATGTGGGTTTTCGTGGTTTTTTGGGGAATAAATTGTATTTTTTTGAAACAATGCGGGATTTTTGCCCGTTTTTGCCGTTTTTTCGGCAGGATATTTGGCCGGAAATCCGCTTTTCTTCTTTCCCAAAAAGCAAACCTATGTTATATTAGGGACAAGTTGTTCAAGCAACACACAATATGGAGGAATCGTGATGAAAAAGTTTTGGAAAGTTTTGAAGATCGTCCTTTTGGTGCTTCTTGCCCTGATCGTCGTCATCGGCATCGCCATTGCCATCTTCTCCATCAAGAACGGCAAGCAGATGGATGCCTGCGTCGACGCCATCCTGGAAGAGGTCTCCAAGGACCATGAAATCGAGAAGAAGGATGCCGGCGACCTCACCGAGATCACCCTCTTCGGCCCGGTCAAGATCAAGAACCAGCAGTACGAGATCAAGGGCTTCGGCAACATGACCATCATGACCGCCAACGCCGGCGTGATGCAGATGGTTACCGCCATCTTCTCCCCCTTCGACAAGGACGTCGCTCTCTTCTCCCTCGACTACATGTACATGTTCGCCAGCCGCACCTGCTACCTGGAGTTCTATGATCTGGTCGATGAGAAGGATGCCGAGTACATGAGCTGGATGAACAAGCTCGAGACCATCCGTTCCAAGTACGGCGAGCTCGAGGACACCCAGGCTTCCGGCGGCTGGTATGACGATCTGATCACCGTGGCCATCTACAAGAAGGCCGGCACCGCTGACAACGAGAAGATCATCGACATGCTCCGCGACACCATCGACATCTACACCGACATGGCCGACGCGTATCCCCGCATGTTCGGCACCGCCCGCTACCAGAAGATCAACCGCGTCAAGGACTACAGCGACAAGCTGATCGACAACGGCGGCGTTTCCACCGACATGATCGCCGGTATCCTCGGCGTGGACAAGACCCGCGAGTTCTTCGATCAGGTGTTCTTCGGCACCGAGAAGTACCGCTGATTGACAAGCTTTGAAAATGAAGAGCGCCGCTGTCGCGGCGCTCTTTTTTGCGCTCCGAGCCGCAGCGTCTCGCGTGGAGCGTTGCCGGGGGCGCCAGCGCGCGCCGGGGGGCGCCAACGCGCGCCAGGGGGGCGCCAACGCGCGCCGGGGGCGCGCGGGCACTTCAAAATACCGGAAGGCCGCTCCCGCGTGCCGGAAAGATCTGTCCCCCCGACAGCTTCGTCTCATTTTTTGAGTGCATTTTCGTTTTTTTACGACAAATCGTCTCTTTTTCAGATTTTTGTCGTAAGCGTTTTTTCGCGTTCTCGGAGGTTTACGACAAAAACCGTTGATTAGAGTAGATTTGTCGTAAATTTGATGCATCAAACTTCCGAAAATCACGGCTGCGCTGTTTCGAGCCCGGCAGGAAATGCCGATGAACTGAATAGACAGGTAAAATTTACGACAAATGAATCGGTTTATGCTGCTTTTGTCGTAAACCTGAAAATCGGCTCTCGACCGTTTACGACAGATTACGCAATTGGGGCTGATTTGTCGTAAAAATCCAAAAATAGCCCTGAAAAATGAAACGAAAGTGCCTTCCCGGGCGGGCACACCGCACACGTATCAGGTTGTCACTCCCCTTTCGCGTGCCGGGGGGAGGCACCCCCGCGCGCCGGGGGCGCCAACGCGCGCCGGGGGCGCGCGTGCACTTCAAAACACCGGAATGCCGCTCCCGCATGCCGGAAAGAACTGTCCCCCCGGCAGCTTCGTCTCATTTTTTGAGTTGTTTTTTGAAAATGTCTGTCAAATCAGTCGAAAACACGTTTTTTAACAGAAGCCGGGAATGTCGTTTTTGAGCAATGCTGTCAAAACCGGGTTATTCTGCGGATTTGCCAGAGATTTGATGCGTCAATTTCTGTCAAAACCAACACTTCTCACAGTTTTGCCATTTCCCCACTCACAGGGGACAAAACAGACAGGTAAAATGTCTGTCAAAACCTCGCAAAAACATCAATTTGACAGATGCTTGGAAAAAGCACTTCTCACACTTCTGGCAAAAAGTTCATTATAGGGCGTTTTGACAGCAAAAACCGAAAGACAAGGCAAAAAACGAGACGAAGGCAGCCCTGGTCTGCAAACCGGCCCGACAACACAGCCGTGCAGTCCGCCCCCGCAGCACAGCCCGGCAACCCGGCCCGACAGCTCGGCTCAACTCCAGACCCACGCAAAAAAACCGCCGCCCCCTGCCTGC
>JAZUHB010000088.1:0-9040 GCA_045641505.1 Bianqueaceae bacterium
CTGCGTGACCCAGGACGGCAGCGGCAATGTTCAGGCTCAGGATTACACCAACGCCTGGGCGCCCACCGATTACGAAGGCAACTGCATCTACGACAGTGCGAACAACATGGTTTACACCATGTTCAAGATCAAGCACACCGCGCTCGGCGTTGCCGAGGCTCAGAACGGCACGACCTATGCCGCGAACATGGTCCGTATCAGCGGCACCTCCACCAACAACTACGCCGGCTGCCTCAGCTGGGGTAATCAGTGGGGTACCGGCAGTGCCAACAACCCCAACGGTATCGGCAAGAACGGCATCATCCTCGTCGACAATTCTGTTGCTGACGCGGCTGAGGAAGAGCCCTCCTACGTGAAGGCTGCTGACCTTGCTTCCGCCGTTCCCGTGGATAACGCGGGTCTTGTCTGGGGCAGCTACCTGACCGTTGTCGACGACACTCCTTACGCGATGTACGTTTCCCGTTATCAGTGCAAGAGCGGCATGCTGAACCAGTTCACCCTGCAGCAGGTCGACGGTCTGTCCGCCACCGAGCTGGCTTACGCTTACACGAACGAAAACCTCCAGGATCTGCTCTCCTACGGCAACATGCTGTTCGTGGTCGGCGGTTCCTCCACCGATTCCTTCGCTCAGTTCTACAATCAGGAGCCCGGCAAGGCCATCCTGAACGTATACACCTACGACATCGACCGTGATCAGTTCAACGGCTACACCAAGCACGTTCCTTTCACGGAACCCGGTGATACCCATTACTATCTCGCGGCCGCGACCGACGGCGACACCGTGTACAGCATCTACGAGTGCCACGGCACCTCCGGCGCTTACCTCGAGGTCTTCACCTTCGACGTGGCTGCCAAGAAGTGGAACACCACCTCTGAGGTCATCGGAATCCAGTCCGGTCTCAATCTCTTCAAGGCCGGTATCAACGCGGGCGAGCTTGCTTTCGTCTACCAGGCGGGCGGAAACGTCTACGATTCCTACGGCAACAGCTTCCCCGGAACGCTTTATGACGCGCTCGATTACGGCGATACCTTCAGCTACATCTACGGCAGCGCCGGCGACCTCTATGCGTATGACACCGAGCTCGAGACCAACGTGAACCTCGGCACCGAGGCTGACCTGAACTGGATCGCCTACGACGGCACCAAGACTTATATCTTCCGTGCCCCCGCTGCCGCGACTCTCAATGTCAGCGTCACCTGCATCCAGGATGGCACCACCGGTACTCTGAAGCTCGACAAGTATGTCCAGGCTGTGGAGAATCCCATGGGCGTTGTCTTCGACGACGACGGTACCTCCTTCGAGCTGTTCTTCGTGGGCAGCTATCTGGGTACCCAGAACTGGTACTACGGTTCCTTCGGCACTGCCGACCTTGAATATTGATGAACCAGGAAAGGAGTGATAACATGAAAAAGTTTTTTGCTTGGACTCTTGTCCTCATTCTGGTTCTGTCTGCCTTCGGTTTTACCGCGAAGAATACCGCCGCTGACGCGAACGAAGTCACGATCTCCGATCTAATCGACATCGCTTCCTCCGGCGTTCCCTCCGGTGACAATGCCGGTCACGGCAACCATCAGACCCGTATCGTCCGTACTTCTCACGGCGAGTACGCCTGCTACCCCACCGACAGAGGCAACGGCACCAACGTCAACGAAATGTCTGTCTATAAGATCGACGCCGAAGCCGGCACTTCCGAAGTCATCTTCCAGGAAGTCAAGCCCTACGACTCCAGCCAGGCCTGCCTGATCGTCGACAACGACGAGAACGTCTGGATGGTCGTGGTTTCCAACGACTCCGCGAAGGAACAGTTCGACGGCCGCGACAGCGGCGTCTGGCTGGCCGCTTACCGCATCGATGCCGCGACGGACGATGTGGATGGCTATACCTCCCTTCTTCCTCTTCCTGCGAAGGGAACCGGCTACAGCTATTCCTCCTTCTACTATGATCCTTCCATGAACTGCATCTACACCATCGGCTTCGATGGCGATGATTCCCTCGGCGACATCTACTGGTTCACCTTCGACTGCTCTGCCAAGGAGTGGACCGGCTACGGCCAGATCACTACCGACATCCGTCACGGCTATCCCTTCATGATCGCCGACGGTAAGGGCGGTGCCTACGTGATCTGCCAGGATGACTACGGCTGCTCCGCCGCGGGTTATCCCGAAATCGGCAACAACAACGGTCTGACCGAGGCTGACCTGGCCACCTTCCACCGCTGGTCCGCCAACTACTGCTGGGATGAGCTCGATTTCTTCTACATCCCCGACATGACCGTCGACAGCTGGACCGAGACCACGATCGTTCCCAAGGATTACAGCCGTGTCATCGGCGATCAGGCTTACCGTTACTCTCTCGAGGGCCGTTCTACCAATGAGTACCCCGGCTTCCAGATGAACAACGGCGGCGACATGATCATCGACCAGGAAGGCAACATGCACGTCCTCTACAAGAAGACCTACATGCTGGCCGCCTACGACCGTTCCAACACCGAGAGCTCCATTTATCACGATGTGTACGATCTGACCGATCCCGCGAACCCCGTCCTTCTTTCCAGCACCCTGCTGATGGAAGAGGTCTCCGAGGGTGTTGTCGGCTCCTACTGGCGTCTGTACGAGGCTACCGACGGTACCCTCTACTACATGAACACCGTTGAGGAGATCGACGACGAAGCCGTCTTCTACGTCCGCAAGCTGACCGGTACTCCCGCGACCGGTTACACCAATGAGGTCGTTGCTGAGAAGACCTTCGGCGAGTGCGATTCCAACATCACCGTTGCCAACATGCGCAGCAACTCCCTGATCGACGATACCGTGGATGTGATCATCATGCACGACGGCGACTGGGATTTCTTCCAGGTCGAGCTTCCCTCCACCATGCCTCCCACCGGCGACAACAGCCTGGTGGTCTGGGGTATTGCCGCGGTTGCCGCTCTGGCCGGCGTCTGCGTCCTGCTGAACTCCAAGAAGCGTAAGCTTGCCTGAGCCTTGCCCGGGCTGCCGAAGCTCTTTCGGTAAAGCGAAAATGAATTGAAGAAAGCAGTCCTGCCTTCGGGCGGGGCTGCTTTTTTTAGTGCGCGCGGGCAGGGGGAAAAAAGACGGATTATCGCACGATTTTGGTTGACAACTGCAAAGAGAAGTGATAAATTATTACAGGATGTTAGCACTCTACAAAATTGAGTGCTAACAACGAAAGACCGCCTGAGTCCGGAAGCTATGAATGGGCAGTGCGGCGGTCGGAAAGGACATCCCCATGGAGTTAAGTGAGCGGCAGATGCAGATCCTGCAGGCCATCATCGTGAACTACCTGGAAACGGCCGAGCCTGTCGGCTCCCGCACCATTTCCCGGCGCTTCCCCTTCGGCATCAGTTCTGCCACGATCCGCAATGAAATGGCGGACCTGGAGGAGCTCGGGCTGGTCGAACAGCCCCATACCTCCGCGGGCCGCATTCCCTCCGCGAAGGGCTACCGTCTGTACGTCGACGAGCTGATGCGTTCCGAATCCGTCAGCTCCGAGCAGTGGGAGACGGTGCGGACCATCCTGAAGAACAAATCGCTTCAGCTAGATTCGCTCCTTCGGGAGATCGGAGACCTTCTGGCCTCCGTCACCTCCTACACCACCATCGTCACGACGCCGCATCTCACCAAGAGCCGGATGAAGCACGTGCAGCTGGTGCCGCTGGATCAGAACTCCGTGGTGCTGGTCGCGATTACCGACGGGAACATGGTCCGCAACCATGTGATCCCGGTGCGCGGCGGCTATACGCAGGAGGGCCTCGATCGGCTCACCGCCATGCTGAACGAGCAGCTCACCGGCCTCACGCTCGGCGAGATCACGCTGCCGCTTCTGCAGAAAATCAAGCGGGAGACGAACATGGATCAGGGCACGATGGACAGCTTCATGGAAGCGCTCCACGATACCTTAAAGAGCGTCGACGACGTCGGCGTCTACACCTCCGGCGCCTCCAACATGCTGAACTTCCCGGAGTTTTCGGACGTGAACCGCGCCCGAGGCTTCATGGAGTTCCTGCAGCAGAAGGACGAGGTCAAGCGGCTGGTCAAATCCGACGTGGACTATGAAGGGCTCGAGCCCGACGAGGGCCAGGTCCGGATCGCGATCGGCAGCGAGAACAAGGTCGAGCAGCTTTCCGACTGCAGCGTCATCACCGCCACCTACCGCTACAAGGACATGGAGCTCGGCTCCATCAGCGTCGTAGGCCCCATGCGGATGGACTACGACCGGGTGGTCGGGCAGCTCCGGCACATCGCGCACGATTTCCCGCGGCTCTTCGACAGCGAAAACGCCGCACATATGAATAACAGGGAGGAAGATGAAACATGAGCAAGAACCACGCTCCTGAAGAGAAGATCGACGAAGAGATCGAAAAAGAAACAAAGGAAGAGGTCGCCGGCGAGATCCCCGAGGAGAGCAAGGAACAAGCGGAAACGCCCGATACTCCCGCTGCACCCGGCGCCGAGGAGGAGCTCGCGAAGCTCAAGGACACCTACCTCCGGACGCTGGCCGAGTACGACAATTACCGCAAGCGCACCACCAAGGAAAAGGAACAGTCCTTCGGCCGCGGCGTGACCTACGCGGCGGAGGCGATCCTCCCGGTGGTCGACAATTTCGAACGGGCCCTGGCCAGCGCCAAGGATCCGGACGACGCGTTCGTGAAGGGCATCGCCCTCACCTACAAACAGATGATGGACAACCTGGCCAAGATCGGGATCACCCCCATCGAGGCGAAGGGCGCCCAGTTCGATCCTCATTTCCACAACGCCGTGATGCATGTGGACGATGAGAGCTTCGGGGAAAACGAGATCGTCGAGGTTTTCCTCACCGGCTATATGTACAATGACACCTTGCTTCGCGCCGCGATGGTCAAGGTTGCCAATTAAATAATCATCATTCGAAAAGGAGAATATACATCATGAGCAAGATCGTCGGTATCGACCTTGGAACCACCAATTCCTGCGTAGCAGTCATGGAGGGCGGCAAGCCCGTCGTCATCACCAATCCCGAGGGCGGCCGTACCACGCCTTCCATCGTTTCCTTCAGCAAGACCGGCGAGCGTCTCGTCGGCGACCTGGCCAAGCGTCAGGCTATCACCCATCCCGACAAGACCGTCCGCTCCATCAAGCGTCTGATGGGCACCGACACCCGCACCAGCATCGACGGCAAGAGCTACACGCCCCAGGAGATTTCCGCGATGATCCTGCAGAAGCTGAAGAGCGACGCCGAGAGCTATCTGGGCGAGACCGTCAGCGAAGCGGTCATCACCGTGCCTGCGTACTTCAACGATGCGCAGCGCCAGGCCACCAAGGATGCCGGCCGCATCGCCGGTCTCGACGTCAAGCGTACCATCAACGAGCCCACCGCGGCCGCTCTGGCCTACGGTCTCGAGAACGAGCAGGAGCAGAAGATTCTGCTCTACGATCTGGGCGGCGGCACCTTCGGTGTCTCCATCATCGGCATCGGCGACGGCGTCATCGAGGTTCTTTCCACCAGCGGCGACACCCATCTGGGCGGCGACGACTTCGACCAGCGCATCATCGACTTCCTCGTCAGCGAGTTCAGGAAGGAAGAGGGCATCGACCTGACCGGCGACAAGATGGCCATGCAGCGTCTGAAGGATGCGGCGGAGAACGCGAAGAAAGAGCTCTCCAACATGACCCGCACCGAGATCAACATCCCCTTCATCTACGCGAATGAGGACGGTCCCAAGAACCTCTCCGTCTCCCTGTCCCGCGCTGAGTTCGAACGCATGATCTCCGATCTGGTCGACAAGACCACGATCCCCGTCCGCACCGCTCTGAACGACGCCGGCCTTACCGCGAGCCAGATCGATAAGGTCCTTCTGGTCGGCGGTTCCACCCGTATCCCCCTGGTCCAGGAGACCGTCAAGAAGGCCACCGGCCACGAGCCCAGCAAGGCCCTGAACCCCGATGAGTGCGTCGCGCTCGGCGCGGCCATCCAGGGCGGCAAGCTCTCCGGCGAAGCCGGCGCGGGCGATATCCTGCTGCTCGACGTTACGCCTCTGACCCTCGGCATCGAGACCATGGGCGGCGTCGCGACTCCTCTGATCGAGCGCAACACCACCATCCCCGCGAAGAAGAGCCAGGTGTTCTCCACCGCTGAGAACAACCAGACCGCCGTCGACATCCACGTGGTCCAGGGCGAGCGTCCCATGGCCCGCGACAACAAGACCCTCGGCAAGTTCCGTCTGGACGGCATCCCCGCGGCGCCCCGCGGCATTCCTCAGATCGAAGTCACCTTCGATATCGACGCCAACGGCATCGTGAAGGTCACCGCGAAGGATCTGGGCACCGGCAAGGAGCAGAACATCACCATCACCGCTTCCACCAACCTGTCCGACGCTGAGGTCGACCGGGCCGTGAAGGAAGCCGAGAAGTACGCTGAGGAGGACAAGAAGCGCAAGGAAGCCATCGAGGCCCGCAACGAGGCCGACGCGATGGTGTTCCAGGCCGAGAAGACCCTCGAGGAGGTCGGCGACAAGATCGACTCCGCCGACAAGGCCAACATCGAGAACGAGCTCAATGCCCTCAAGGCGCTGGTCGAGCGCACCAAGGACAACGTCTCCGACGCGGACGCCTCCGAGCTTCGTGCCGGCACCGAGAAGCTCACCAAGGCCATCAACGACATGGCCACCAAGATGTACCAGCAGGCCGCTCCGGAGAACGGCGCCGGCGCGAACTACGGCGGCTATGACCAGGGCGCGAACTACGGCGGCGCCGAAGGCCCCAAGCCTGATGACGGCGTGGTCGACGCGGACTACAAGGAGATCTGAACTTAACATGAATACGGAAAGGGGAAGGGATTTCTTTCCCCTTTCTGTTACGAAACATCGTTTTCAGGAGAAGTAAAGCATCATGGCTGAAACGAAACGCGATTACTATGAGGTCCTGGGCGTCTCGAAGGACGCCTCGGACGCGGAGATCAAGAAGGCCTACCGGGCTCTCGCGAAGAAGTATCATCCGGACATGAATCCGGGCGACAAGGACGCGGAAGCGAAGTTCAAGGAGGCCTCCGAGGCTTACGGCGTGCTCTCCGATCCCGAGAAGAAGTCGAAGTACGACCAGTTCGGTCACGCGGCCTTCGATCCCGCCTACGGCGGCGCGGGCACCGGCTTCGAGGGCTTCGACGCCAGCGGCTTCAGCAGCATCTTCAACGATTTCTTCGGCTTCGGGGATATCTTCGGCGGCGGCTCCACCCGTTCGTCCTATTCGGGCGCGCGCCGCGGAGAGGACGTGCAGACGAGCATCTCCTTAAGCTTCGAGGAGGCCGCCTTCGGCTGCAAGAAGAACATTTCCGTGAACGAATACGAGAGCTGCGTGAACTGCGGCGGCAGCGGCGCGAAGGCGGGTACGAAGCCCCAGACCTGCCCGACCTGCAAGGGCCGCGGCACGGTCCAGATCCAGCGCCAGACCATGTTCGGCATGGCGATGCAGAGCTCGCCCTGCACGGCCTGCGGCGGCACCGGCCAGTATATCGCCGAGAAATGCCCCAACTGCAACGGAAACGGCCGCGTCCGCGTGAAGAAGAGCTACGAGGTGAACATCCCCGCGGGCATCGACGACGGACAGAGCATCCGCATGTCCGGCAAGGGCAATCCCGGCACGAAGGGCGGCGGAAACGGCGATCTCTACATCACCGCGAGCGTCAAACCCCATCAGTTCTTCTCGCGCCAGGACTACGACATCTACTACGCGATGTCCATCAGCTTCGCGCAGGCGGCGCTGGGCGATACTCTCGTGATCCCCACGATCGACGGCGAGGTGGAATACACGATGGCGGCGGGCACTCAGCCCGGTACGCGCTTCCGTCTGAAGGGCAAGGGTGTCCCGGTCCTGCAGGGGAACGGCGAGCGCGGCGACATGTACGTCACCGTGAATATCCAGGTTCCGAAGCGTATGACCGAAGGACAGAAGTCCGCTCTCCGGGCTTACGCCGACGCGATGGGCGAGAACGTCCAGAGCCAGAACAAATCGTTCTTCCAAAAGATGAAAGACAATTTCAATTGACGAGGGAACATGAATTTCTATCAGATAACCGTCGTGACCCGCGAGGAAGCGGTAGAAGCCATCAGCGAGGCCTTCATGGAGCTCGACTGCGGCGGCGTGGAGATCTTCGATCCGGATGACATCCTTACCCAGACCGCCAATTCCCTGAATTGGGATTACATGGAGGACGAGCTCCGCGAAGAGCTCGAGGACCTGAAATCCCGCGGAGAAGTCCGCATGCGCTGCTACTTCTCCGAGGAGGTCATTCCCAATCAGACCGCGCTCGAGGACCTGGTGTTAAGAATCCGCGAAAAGCTCGCCGATATCGCCCGCTTTCTGCCCATCGGCACGGGCTCCGTCGACACGAGCTTCATGGCGGAGGAGACCTGGGCGAACGCCTGGAAGGCCTATTACAAGCCCTTCCGTCTGGGCAAGCGCATCCACATCGTCCCGACCTGGATCGAGGAAGAGGCCGAGGAGGGTGAAATCTTTCTGCGCCTCGACCCCGGCATGGCCTTCGGCACCGGCACGCACGAAACGACCTCGCTGTGCATCACGACGCTCGAGGAGGATGTGAAGGCGGGCATGGACGTGCTCGACATCGGCACCGGAAGCGGTATTCTGAGTATTGTGGCCGATAAGCTGGGCGCAGGGCGCGTCATGGGCACGGACCTCGATCCGGCTGCCTGCGACACGGCCCGCGAAAACGTCGCCCAGAACGGGTCGGACGTGGAGATCTATTGCGGCGATCTGACCGATATACCGGAGCTTGCGGGCTTTCAGGCGGACATCGTCGTCGCCAATATCATGGCCGACATCGTCATGCTCTTAGCCCCCAAGGCCCTGGCCATCCTGAAGGAAGGCGGCCTGTTTATTTGCTCCGGCATTCTGGCAGAGCGCAGGGATGAGGTGGCGGATTTTCTGGCTTTCCACGGCTATGAGATCCTCCGTACCTTTGTAAAAGGCGGCTGGTCCGCCATTGAAGCCAAAAAGCAATAAGGAGCCTTCTATGCCTCGATTC
>JAZUHB010000089.1:0-6152 GCA_045641505.1 Bianqueaceae bacterium
GCCAGCCAGAAGAAGATCGCCGCCTTCTGCAACGATGCCCTCGAGAGCGTCAAGGCGAAGGACGTGGGCGAGGTCGGCGGCATGATCACCAACCTCGTTTCCGAGCTGAAGGGCTTCAACGCCGAAGAGGAAAAGAAGGGCCTGCTCGCGTTCTTCAAGAAGAAGGCCAACGCCATCGAGAAGCTGAAGAGCCAGTACGACTCCGCCGAGCTCAACGTCGAGAAGATCTCCGCCGCGCTGGAGGGCCACCAGAACCAGCTGACCAAGGACATCGTCATGCTGGACAAGATGTACGACACCAACCTGACCTACTTCAAAGAGCTGACCATGTACATCATGGCCGGCAAGCAGAAGCTGGAGCAGGAAAAGGCCGGCACCCTGGCCGAGCTCCAGAAGCGCGCCACCGAGAGCGGTCTCGCCGAGGACGCCCAGGCCGCCCGCGACTACTCCGACACCCTCGAACGCTTCGAGAAGAAGCTGATGGACCTCGAGCTCACCCGCACCGTCTCCATCCAGATGGCGCCCCAGATCCGCCTGATCCAGTCCGGCGACACCCTGATGGTCGACAAGATCCAGTCCACCCTGGTCAACACCATCCCGCTGTGGAAGAACCAGATGGTCCTGGCGCTGGGCCTCTCCCACTCTCAGGACGCCATGCAGGCGCAGCAGGCCGTGAACGACCTGACCAACCAGCTGCTGCTGCAGAACGCCGAGACCCTGAAGACCGGCTCCGTCGCGATCGCCAAGGAGAGCGAGAAGACCATCATCGACATCGAGACCGTCAAGACCACCAACCAGAAGCTGATCGAGACCCTCGAGGAGACTCTGCAGATCCAGCAGGACGGCCGCGTGAAGCGCGCCCAGGCCGAGCAGGAGCTCGCCGTCATCGAAGCGAACATGAAGGCCAAGCTGCTCGAAATGAGCCGCCAGACCAACGAGAACGCTCAGTAATTTTCGCACAATCCGTCCGGCGCGGGGCCGCCGCTTCGCGCCGGGCAGTTTCAGGAGTACTATGAGAAGAAGATTCAGTCTTTCCGGCGGTGCGTCGGGGTGCGGGACGGTAACCACGATTTTCTTTATTGCCGTGATTCTGTCGATGCTCGCGAACTGCGACGTCGGCGCGGCAATCGAAAGCTTTGCCACCGGTGCTATGGCTCTCGGTGCCCTCGTCATCTTCGGCCTTTTCATCGCCGCAATCGTCAGCGCCGTAAAGAATGCGAAAAATGAAGCCGGCAACGTCAAGGCCGCTCCCGACGTCAGCGCCAAGAGCAGCTACTCCGCCGCGGACACCGAGGCGAAGGCCGCGACCGTCGCCCCCGAAAACGAGGCCCTGCAGAAGGCCCGCCGCCAGATCGTCGAGGAGCGCCTGATCAACACGAAGGTCACCGACCCCGAGGTCCGTCAGGCCACCAACAAGGTCCTGGCCGTGGCCGACAAGATCGTCGCGACGCTCAAGGAAAAGCCCGAGCGCATCCCGGGCTCCAGCCAGTTCCTCAACTACTATCTGCCGACGCTCGGCGTCATCCTGCAGAAGTACAAGAAGCTCGAGGGCAGCGGCGTCGACATCCAGACGACCCGCACGAAGGTCCTCGACTACATGGGCGACATCCATCGCGCCATGCAGAAGGAATACGTCAACCTGTTCCAGAACGACCTGCTGGACCTCTCCGTCGAGATGGAGGCCATGACCATCGCCTGCAAGCGCGACGGCCTGCTCACCGACGAGGATCTGCAGAAAGCCTACGAGGAACAAACGATCAACCTCAGTGTTTAATCCGGTACAATCATGAGACTGAAAGCCACCATCATGGACGAGGAGGGCGTCAAGCGCTCCCTCGCCCGCATCACGCACGAGATCATCGAGAAGAACAAGGGCGCCGAGGGCATCTGCCTGCTCGGCATCAAGCGCCGCGGTATTCCGCTGGCCCGCACGCTCGCCGACAACATCGAGCGCTTCGAAGGCGTCCGCGTCCCCGTCGGCCACGTCGATATCACCCTCTACCGCGACGACCTGACCGAGCTCAGCGACCTCCCCACCACCGAGGACTGCCTGATCCCCGTCAACCTCGCGGACTACAACGTCATCATCGTGGACGACGTGATCTACACCGGCCGCACCTCCCGCGCCGCCATCGAGGCGGTCTTCGCGAAGGGCCGCCCGCGGACCATCCAGCTTGCGGTCCTCGTCGACCGCGGCCACCGCGAGCTCCCCATCCGCCCCGACTACGTGGGCAAAAACATCCCCACCTCGAAGGACGAGATGGTCAGCGTCTGCGTCGACGAAATCGACGGCGAGACCGGCGTGAAGCTCTACAGCCTGTAAAAAAAGAAAGAACCGCGGAAAGCGGTTCTTTTTTTGCAGATTTTGCGCGGGCGCGATGGGGCGGGAGGCGGAAAATCTACCGCGGCAAACGAGAAGATCCGTTGCGGCGAGCTAAGTGGCCCTCGTAACTGGCCATTTCTCCCGTGATGGCCAGTTTTTCCAAAGGAAAAAACGTACGCCTTTTCAAAGCGGCGAGCTAACAGCGGGTGCCGGCTCGCCACTTCTCCCCGAAGACGCATGATTTTATGCAGATTTCGGGAAAACCCGACTTTTTATGCACTTTTCAGAGCTCCGCGAGGCCTGAACCCACCCCTTCGGGCGGCGCCCCGGGCCCTTTTCGGCCCCCAAAAGTGAAAAGTGGCGAGTAAAAGCATCGCTTTTACTCGCCACTTTGAAAAACCGTACCAGTTGTGATCTTCATTTCCCGGCCAAATGCGACTGAATGGCGAGCTAAGAATGCATATAACACGCCGCCGGGGTCATTTCATGCCAGATGACCCACGCCGCCGGGCCAAATCCTCTCATTTCATCCCCGCCAGGCTCCACACGATCAGGAACTCCGCCATCGTGTACGTCAGCATCACCCAGAAATGCGGCCGGTCCCGGTACTTCTCCGCGAAGCGCACGTAGAACAGCAGGCTGTCCGAGACGAAGAACAGCAGCGCGCCGAGGCACGCGACCGCCGAGACCAGGCTCAGCGCGGACAGGTGCTGCCAGGCCGCGAAGCAATTCATCACGCCGTTCACGAACAGGTAGAACATCATCGGCCAGAACAGCAGCTTCGGCAGATGCGGCCGCAGCGAGCGGAAAATCAGCAGGACCGCCGCCGCGCAGACCGCCACGGACAGGGCGATCAGCCACCAGGGCAGGATCGCGAAGCGGATGTGCCGGAAGTAGGAAAGCATGAAGCAGACGTGCGAGACCGCGAACGAAATGCCGCCCGCCACGAACCAGCCCGTCCCGTCCGGGATCAGCAGCACGTCGCCCAGCCAGCTGAAAAGGATCGCCGCGAGGACGATCGGGCGGACCGGGTCCGCGGCCGTCAGGTACCAGGCCGCCAGCAGCAGAAGCAGCAGCGCCTTGGTGACGCGGTTCAGCGTCTTCCGCGCGGACAGACGGCTCCACAGATGCAGCGCGGCGTCCAGCGCGAACAAAATCAAAAATGCAATTTTCATAAAATCTCCGATGCAGTTAATCACGCGGTTTACTATATCATACGAAAAAAAAGTTTTCAAGCATTCACTCAGACGCCGGCGCGGCGCGAGCGCGGGGGCCCGCTTTATAGTGCTCCAAAAGAAAAATGTGCTCCCTGAAATTCTTTCCCGATTTTCCGAATTCAACCAACAGGAACTTTTTTCTTATTATTTACCTGACAATATCTCAACGACCGGTTGACAATGATGAGCAGGGAAGATTAAATTAGAAATGATCACACGAAGAATATAGGCAAATATAGCATCTGCTTTGTGATTCTGTTTTGATTTTTCGCGAAAAACGCAAGGTTCTTTTTGAATAACTCCAGGAGGTGTAAAATGACCGAAAACAATGAAACAATCAACGAGCCTTTGGCCGGCGAAGGACAGGAGGCCGCTGCCGCAACTTCCCCCAAAGCCAAAAAACCATTTGGGGAAAAAGTAGAACGCTTCTACCTGCAATTTGAAGGAACCAAGAGACTAATCGCCTTTTGCGTCACTGCTGTTCTGTTAATCGGCATTGCGATTGGGCTCACCTCATTCTGTAGGGGCCTCTTTGGTACAAAGCATAACAAGCTTGAAATCAAGAATACAATTACTGAAGTTCTCAGTACTTCGGATTTCAAGATTGCCCGGATGCCATTCAACGGCACCGCGAAATGGATCGACACTGAAGAAGGCAAAACCATCGCCACCGTCTACTACAAAGGCTATGTCCAATTTTCCTTCGATTGGGCGAAAATGACGGTAACGGAAAGGGGCAAGGAAATCGTGATTTCCGTTCCTGCCATTGTTCAGGATCCCTATGTCGAGCCCGGCAAAAAAACGGTTTTGTATGACAGCTTGGCAATGAAGCAGAAGTACAAGGATGCCGCGAAATACAACGCCCAAGTTGAGGCTGTGTGTGAGAAGGATATGAAAACGGGAATCGAGAACCATCCCGAAATTATAAAAACCGTGCAGTCCTATGTTGAAAACTATCTCAAATCTCTTTTCGGAGATTTCTTTAGCAAGGACATCGTCGTCGAAATCGGAGGCGCCAGATGAAAAAGAAAAACATCGTTGTATTGATTTGCCTTCTCGCCTGCACCATGCTCTCCCTGATTGGCTGCAAGAAAGAACAGGCAAGCATCTCGACAGAAAAACTGGAAGAGCTCTGTCAGATTTCCACCGTAAAGATTTGCTACCATTCCTATGTGAAAGACGAACAATCTACCCTTCTGGGTTTGATCGAAAATAACATCATCTTCGAATATGACGGCACAATCGAATTGGGCGTTGAGTGCAAAAACGTTGCCATTATCGGAAATACCGTAACCGTTACTCTTTCCGATGCCGTAATTATTTCCGCTCGAGTCGATAACACAAAAACACCAACCTATGTGTTTTACGACAAAAATGAAGTCATCAAAAAAAATAAAACGCTCGATTTGAATACTCAGGAAGCCTACTTTGATAAGGCGACAGCTGAAATGCGCGAAGAGATTGAAAAGAACCGCCAAAACTACGATATCGCAATTGAAAACGCAAAAGCGCTGATTAAGGGATTTATCAACCAAATCGGCGAAATCAACCACGTGAAATACACTGTAATCTATGTGATTGATAAGTAAGTTCGTGCACGAAAAAGCAGCCCGGAAACCCGGGCTGCTTTTATATTTGGAGCATTGGGAGGTTCATCACTCCGCGGGCGCGAAAAACCTCCCGAAAGCCCCAGAAAAAACTTTACAAACAAAGGGTAAAAACGTAAAATAAAGAACATACCTACGACCTCAAATCAAACGGAGGATAATCCCGAATGAACAACAAACGCCCTGACAATATGGAACGAATCACCACCCCGGCCCTCGCCGAGGCCTTCATCGAAGAACAGGTCGCGGCCCTGCGCGCGCAGATCGGCGACGGCAAGGTGCTGCTGGCCCTCTCCGGCGGCGTCGACAGCTCCGTCGTAGCCGCGCTGCTCATCAAGGCGGTAGGCAAGCAGCTCACCTGCGTGCACGTCAATCACGGCCTGCTGCGCAAGGGCGAGCCCGAACAGGTCATCCGCGTGTTCCGCGAGGAGCTCGGCGCGAACCTGATCTACGTGGACGCCGTGGACCGCTTCCTCGATAAGCTGGCCGGCGTCTCCGACCCCGAGACCAAGCGCAAGATCATCGGCAAGGAATTCATCGACGTCTTCGCCGAAGAGGCCGCCAAGCTCGACGGCATCAAGTTCCTCGGCCAGGGCACCATCTACCCCGACATCCTCGAGTCCGACGGCGTCAAGGCGCACCACAACGTGGGCGGCCTGCCCAAGGACCTGCAGTTCGAGCTCGTCGAGCCCGTCCGCCTGCTCTACAAGGACGAGGTCCGCGTGGTCGGCAAGGCCCTCGGCCTGCCCGACAACATGGTCTACCGCCAGCCCTTCCCCGGCCCCGGCCTGGGCGTCCGCTGCGTCGGCGCGATCACCCGCGACCGCCTCGAGGCGCTGCGCGAGGCCTACGCCATCGTCCGCGAGGAGATCGGCGCCCTCGACCCCACCCCCTGGCAGTACTTCTGCGCCATCCCCGATTTCCAGTCCACCGGCATCAAGGACGGCAAGCGCTACATGGGCTGGGCCGTCGTCATCCGCGCGGTCGACACCGTCGACGCCGTGA